>NZ_KB906114.1:0-64689 GCF_000381185.1 Thioalkalivibrio sp. ALMg13-2
GCGTAGCGAGTTCAGCGCCGCCCGCGAAAAGCCTCGGAGCGAGGGAAACCCCGGCCCGCGCAGCGGGCCGGGGTCGCGGCAGTCGGGCGTGTTTCTTGGGTACTTCTTTGCACGAGCAAAGAAGTACCTCGGGGCGCGCTGGCGAGTCAGCGCCTGGCAGGCGGCCGGACGAAGGCACCGTAAACACCGACGACGAACCAGGGCCAGCCACAACCAGGCAGGCGGCGGACCGAAGTCATCCTAAACACCAGTGGATGAACCAGGCCCGGCCCCAGGCGGTGAACGGCGCGCAGTAATCGCCGGGATCGCAACGCGAAAGCCGCGGGCTAGTCCAGGCGCAGGGAGTAGTCGATGGCGTGGAGGTGCTTGGTCAGCGCGCCAACCGAGATGTAGTCCACGCCGGTGGCGGCGATGGCCGCAAGGGTATCCGGTGTGACCCCGCCGGAGGCCTCGGAGATCGCGCGGCCGCGAATGCGCTGCACGGCCGTGGCCAGATCTGCCATCGACAGCTCGTCGAGCATGATCACGTCGGCCCCCGCGGCCAGGGCCTGATCGACCTCGTCGAGGTTCTCGGTCTCGACCTCTACCCAGCGCCCGGCGCCCAGGGTGCGGGCCCGTTCCACTGCGGCCGCGATGGAGCCGCAGGCGGCGATGTGGTTTTCCTTGATCAGCACGGCATCCCACAGGGCGAGGCGATGGTTGTGGCCGCCGCCGCAGCGCACGGCGTACTTCTGCCCGTGGCGCAGGCCCGGGAGGGTCTTGCGGGTATCGAGGATGCGGCTGTCGGTGCCCTCCAGGCGGGCGACCCAGCGGGCGGTCTCGGTGGCCGTTCCGGAGAGGGTCTGGAGCAGGTTGAGGGCCGCGCGTTCGGCCGCCAGAACGGCCCGTGCGGGGCCTTCCAGGGTGGCGATCACGCGCGGTTCGTCGTCCACTTCCACGTGGGTGCCTTCGGCCACCTGCCAGTCGATCCGGGTCTCCGGCGCGAGGCTGGCGAACACGCGGTCGAACCAGGGCTGGCCACAAACGATCGCGCTCTCCTTCAATAGCAGCGTGGCGCGCGCCACCCGTTCAGCCGGGACCAGGGCGGCGGTCAGGTCGCCGTCGACACCATCGGGGCCCAGGTCCTCCGCGAGGGCGCCTTCGACCTCGCGCACCAGCATGGCCGCGTCCGGACGTGCGGGGCCCTGTGCGAACGGGTCGGATGGACCACCCGCAAAGCTGTGCTCATCCCTCATGGCGATCCGGCATCGGGCGATGCGCCACGTAGTCGTCGCGCAGCTTCTTGACCAGGCCGGCCAGCAGGATCAGCGCGATCAGGTTGGGTGCGGCCATCAGGATGTTGGCGATGTCGGAGAAGTTCCAGACCACGCCCAGCGGGATGGTCGCGCCGATCACGATGAGGATGACGAACACGACGCGGTAGGGCATCACCGCGCGTTCGCCGAACAGGAAGTAGGCCGAGCGGTCGCCGTAGTAGGACCAGGCGATCATGGTGGAGAAGGCGAACAGCATCAGGCTGATGCCGACCACCATGGCGCCGAACGGGCCCAGCGTGGAGCTGAAGGCGGTGGCGGTCAGCGAGGCACCGACCACGTCGTCGGCGCGGTCGATATAAGCCCCGGTGACGACAATGGCCAGGCCGGTCAGGGTGCAGACCACGATGGTGTCGATGAACGGCTCGAGCATGGCCACCGAGCCCTCGCGCGGCGGGTCGCCGTTCTTGGCCGCGGCGTGCGCCATGGCCGAGGAGCCCAGGCCCGCCTCGTTGGAGAACATGCCGCGCGCAACGCCGTACTGGATGGCGAGGCCGATGGCACCGCCGCCGGCGGCCCAGGGGTTGAGCGCGAGATTCAGGATGGTGCCGATCGCGGCCGGGACGGCCTCGATGTTGGCGGCGATCACCACGAAGGCGCCCAGCATGTAGATCACGGCCATGAACGGGACGATGGTCGAGGCGATCATGGCGATGCGTTTCACACCGCCGATGATCACCAGCGCCACCAGCACGGCCATGGTCAGGCCGATGATCAGGGCCATCCAGCCCATGATGTCGTCGTCGGCGCGCAGATCCGGCACGATGAAGGTCAGGCCGTCGACCACCGAGTTGGCCTGCACCATGTTGCCGATGCCGAACGAGGCGATCAGGGTGAAGACGGCGAACAGAATCGCCAGCTTCTTCATCTTGAGGCCGTGGAGCAGGGTGAACATTGGCCCGCCGGCGATGCTGCCGTCCGGGGCGATCTCGCGGTAGCGAACGGCCAGGGTGGTCTCGGCGAACTTGGTGGCCATGCCGAAGAAGGCCGTCACCCACATCCAGAACAGCGCCCCGGGGCCGCCCAACGCGATGGCCGTGGCCACACCGGCGATGTTCCCGGTACCGATGGTGCCGGACAGCGCGGTCGACAGCGCCTGGAACGGCGAGATCTGCCCGGTGCCGCCGCCGCGTCCATCTGACCCGCGCAGGGCGCGCCAGCCCTCGCGGAATGCGACGACCTGGACCAGCCCCAGGCGAATGGTGAGGTAGAGCCCGGTGCCCAGCAGCAGGATCAGGGTGAGCGGGTTGCCCCAAAGCAGGCCGGCGGTGTCGCCGAGGAACTGGTCGATGGTGTCGAGCATCGGTGGGTCCTTGTGGTCCGGAGCGGCTTTGGCTGAAAACTCTACCGCGCACAACGGGTGTTGACGATAGCTTTTGTCGAACCCGGCCATTGGGCGCGTCTGTGGAACGCCGCGATGGACCCTGTTTCAATGGCGGCTTCGACTCTCAAGGACGACGCATGACCGAACCCTCTCCCGCCGTTTCCGAGCCGGATCACGGCAAACCGGTGCCCCGGATCTTCCTCGTCGGATCGCTGATCGCGCTGGCGGTCTTCATCTGGCTGGTCAGTCTGCTGTGGCCGATGCTGGAAGAACGCATTGCCGATCTGAGCACCCTGCAGATCGGCTTGCTGGCGAGTTTCGTCGCCGGTCTGATGACCGCGGTGGGGGCGATCCCGATCTTCTTCCTGCGCCGCATCAGTCAGTCGGTCGAGGACGCGATGATGGGCTTCGGCGCCGGCGTGATGCTGTCGGCCACGGCCTTCGAGCTGGTGCTCCCCTCGGTGGAGCAGGCGGAAGCGCAGTACGGTGGCGTGGGCATGGCCATCGTCGTGTTGGCGGTGGGGATCGGGCTGGGTGGCGGTGCATTGCTGGCGTTGCACAAGCTGGTGCCGCACGAGCACTTCTTCATCGGGCCGCAAAGCGGGGCCGACCCACAGAAGATCCGTCGCGTCTGGTTGTTCATCTTTGCAATCGCACTGCACAACCTGCCGGAAGGCCTGGCGGTGGGGGTCGGCTTCGGCGGCGATGACGTGAGCGACGGGATCGCGCTGGCCATCGGGATCGGGCTGCAGAATATGCCCGAGGGGCTGGTGGTCGCCATCGCCCTGCTGTCGCTGGGCTACAGCAAGTGGGCGGCATTCGGGGTGACGTTGCTGACGGGCCTGGTGCAGCCGATCGGCGGACTGATCGGGGCCGGAGCGATCACGCTGATGGAGTTCCTGCTGCCCTGGGGGCTGGCGTTCGCGGCCGGGGCGATGCTGTTCGTGATCAGTCACGAGATCATCCCCGAGTCGCACCGCAAGGGCCACGAGGCCCAGGCCACGGTCGGGGTGCTGGTTGGCTTCGTCGTCCTGCTTGCGATCGACATGGCTTTGTAGGGCGCGCGCAGAGTGTCGCCACTGGCACCGTCATTGCGAGGAGCCGAAGGCGACGAAGCACAAAAGCGCGCAGCGCGTTGAACGGCCGCAGGCCGGCCCGAAGGGCGAGCGCAGCGAGTAACCTCCGAAAGCTGGCAGAGCGTCACGATCAGCATCCGGTGGTTTCGGACGGAGGTTGCCGCGTCGCCTTCGGCTCCTCGCAATGACGGTGCTTTTTGGATGCATGCGGGGGCAGGTGACGGGGCAGGTCGGGGCGTCGGAATAGTGGCGCGGCCCGTCCGGGCTTTCGCAGCGAGGGTATTTTGGTCTACAATTACTTTCGTCTGTGGGCGCTCGACAATGCCCGCACACCGTTCTGGAAGAGATCTGCGATCGTCAGTCGATTGGCAGACGCCGAAGGCGCAACATCCGCCCGGAATCGCTCAGGCTACAGGACCGGAACGGTGCAGGAGACACACTCTGGAGAGCGGCCGGAAACGGCCCACCGAAGGGGGCGGTCACGCAGTCCGACAACGGGCTGACGCGACGCAAACTCTCAGGTTTCAGGACAGAGGGGCGGCTGGCAGATTCATTCTGCCGGCCGCCCCTTTTTTTATGCCCGGAGCGCGGCGGCCGGGCCTCGCGGTTCCACCGGCGGATGCCGGCGAGCCGACCACGACACGCAAGCAAGGCGAGAACTAGATGACGACGTTGAAGACAACTCCGCTCCATGCCGCGCATCAGCGCGCGGGGGCCAAGCTGGTCGATTTCGCCGGTTGGGAGATGCCGCTGCATTACGGCTCCCAGATGGAGGAGCACAAGCGGGTGCGCGAATCCGCCGGCATGTTTGATGTCTCGCACATGCAGGTCGTGGATATCCACGGCCCGCAGGCCCAGGCCTTACTGCGATATCTGCTGGCCAACGACGTGGCCAAGCTGAAGACCGAGGGTCGCGCGCTGTACAGCTGCATGCTGAACGAGGCCGGCGGCGTGATCGACGACCTGATCGTCTACTGGACCGGCGGCGATACCTACCGCGCGGTGGTCAATGCCGCGACGGCCGAGGGCGACATCGCTCACATGCAGGCGGTCGCGAAGGACTTCGACGTGAACGTGGAGCCGCGCCCGGAGTTCGCCCTGATTGCGATTCAGGGCCCGCAGGCGGTAGAGAAGACCCTGCCGCTGTTGCCGGCCGATTTGCGCAATGCGGGGGATCTCAAGCCGTTTTCCGCGGTCTGGAATGACAAGTGGTTTGTCGCCCGCACGGGCTACACCGGCGAAGACGGCTTCGAGGTGATGCTGCCGGCGGAGGAGGCTGACGGTCTCTGGGAACAGCTGAAGGATGCCGGCGTGCACCCCATCGGCCTCGGCGCGCGCGACACCCTGCGCCTGGAGGCTGGCATGAATCTCTACGGCACGGACATGGACGACCAGACCAATCCGCTGACCGCCAACCTGGGCTGGACCATCGCGCTGAAGGATGCCGAGCGGGACTTCATCGGCCGCGCGCCGATCGAGCAGTCGAAGGCCGAGGGCGTGAAGGAACGCATGGTGGGGCTGGTGCTGGATGGTCGCGGGGTGCTGCGTGGCGGCACCCGCATCGAAACCGAGGCCGGCGACGGCGTGGTCACCTCCGGCAGTTTCGCGCCCAGTCTGGGCGTGTCGGTCGCGTTCGCGCGTATCCCGGCCGGGGTCGAGGCCGAGCAGCTGCACGCGGACATCCGCGGCCGCAAGCTGCCGGTGCGCGTGGTCAAGCCGGTGTTCGTCCGCAACGGCGAGCCGCAGATCGATCTGCCGAAAAACTGAAGCGAGGATTGCCTCATCCCGCGTGCACCGGACTACACTGCGCAGGCGGGATCTAACAAGCAAAAGGAAGATGTCATGAGCGAAGCACCGAAGGATCTGAAGTACACCAAAAGCCACGAGTGGGTGCGCAGCGAGGCCGACGGCAGCGTGACCGTGGGTATCACCGATCACGCGCAGGAACTGCTGGGCGATCTGGTGTTTGTCGAGGCCCCGGAAGCGGGTAGCACCATCGAGGCCGGCACGGCCTGCGCCACGGTGGAGTCGGTCAAGGCCGCCTCGGATATCTATGCGCCGATCTCCGGTGAGGTGACCGCGGTCAACGAGGACCTGGCCGACAGCCCCGAGAAGGTCAACGAGTCGCCCTTCGAGGATGGCTGGCTGTTCAAGGTGGAGCCCTCCGATGCCGGCCAGCTGGATGCACTGATGGATGCGGATGCCTATGCCGCGCACGTCGAGGCGGAATCCTGAGCGTAGCCGCGTATCACCGGTCCCGGCCGCGTCCGGCCGGGACCCAACCGAACTTCGCCGCAATCGGCGAAAGCGAGACCTGACATGCCGTTTATCCCGCATACCGAAGAAGACATCCGTGCCATGCTCGACAGCATTGGCGCCGAATCCGTCGAGGATCTGTTCGACGAGATTCCCGCCGACCTGCGTGCGCCGCCACTCACGGGGATCCCCGAGGGCGAGAGCGAAATGGGCATCACCCGCCTGATGCAGGAGCGGGCTGCGAAGGACGGCATGCCATCGAATTTCATCGGGGCCGGTGCCTACGAGCACCACATCCCGGCCGCCGTGTGGCAGATCGCTACGCGCGGCGAGTTCTACAGCGCCTACACGCCGTACCAGGCGGAGGCCAGCCAGGGCACGCTGCAGCTGATCTACGAATACCAGACGATGATCAGCCGCCTGACCGGGATGGAGGTCTCCAACGCCTCCCTGTATGACGGGGCCTCCGCCCTGGCCGAGGCCGTGCTGATGGCGGTGCGCGTGAATCGCCGCTCCAAGGCCAAGCGGGTGCTGCTGCCGGGGGCGCTGCACCCGGACTATCGGAAGGTGGTGAAGACGCTGATCGGCAACCAGGGCATCGAACTGGTCGAACTGCCGTTCGACGAAACCACCGGCCAGACCCCGGTGGAGGTGCTGGCGCCGTATGCGGACGACGACGTCACCGCCATGGTGATCAGCCAGCCCAACTTCTTCGGCATCCTGGAGGACGTGGATGCCCTGACCGGGTGGGCCGAGGAACGCGGCATCCCGGTTATCGCCGTGGTGAACCCGGTCTCGCTGGCGCTGCTGAAGCCGCCGGGCGAGTGGGGCGCCAATGGCGTGGACATCGTGGTCGGCGAGGGCCAGCCGCTGGGTGCGCCGCTGTCGTCCGGCGGGCCGTACTACGGCTTCATGACCACGCTGAAAAAGCATATCCGGCAGATGCCGGGGCGCATTGTCGGCCGTGCCGAGGACGCCGACGGCAAGCCCGGTTTCGTGCTGACCCTGCAGGCGCGCGAGCAGCATATCCGCCGTTCCAAGGCGACCTCGAACATCTGCACCAACCAGGGACTGGTGGTGACGGCGTCGACGATCCATATGTCGCTGCTGGGTGACGAGGGCCTGACCCGCGTGGCCGAGGCCTGCTACGCCAACACCCATGCGCTGGTGGAAAAACTGGCCACCAAGGGCATCAAGCCGCGCTTTACCGGCGAGTACTTCCACGAAGTCGCGCTGGACTTCGGCGGCGATGCCGCGACCCGCGTGCAGACCATGGCCGATGCCGGCGTGCTGGCGGGCCTCGAGCTGAGCCGGGACTATCCGCAGCTGGATGGCTGCGTGCTCGCCTGCGCCACCGAGACCAAGACCGAATCCGACCTGGAGCAGTACGTGACCACTTGGGAGCAGGCCGCCTGAGGCGGTTATCGGCTTCCCACGGTCAACGACACCAAGCGCCATACACATCAAGCCGGGAGGCAACCATGGCCGAAATCAAGCTGCAAGGTAATCCGATCAACACCAACGGCGATCTGCCGCACGTGGGCTCGCCGGCCCCGGACTTCAAGCTGACCAACAAGGATCTGCAGGATGTCTCGCTGGCCGACTTCGGCGACAAGCGCAAGCTGATCTCCATCGTGCCCAGCCTGGATACCCCGGTCTGCGCCGACTCCACCAAGAAGTTCAACGAGATGGTCGCCAGCCGTCCGGATCTCGAGATCCTGATCGTCTCCGCCGACCTGCCGTTCGCGATGAGCCGCTTCTGCGCTGCCGAGAACCTGGAACGCGTGACCGTGCTGTCGATGATGCGTGATCGCGATTTCGCCAAGGACTACGGCGTGCTGATCCAGGACGGCCCGCTGGCCGGGATCACCGCGCGCGGTGTGGTCGTGCTGGATACCGACAACCTGGTGATGCACGCCCAGCTGGTCTCCGAGATCGGCGACGAGCCGGATTACGACGCCGCGTTCGCGGCCCTGGATGATCGGGCCAACCTGAGCCCGACCCAGTAATCGGCCGGACTCCCTCCGTGCCGCCGGTGGCCGGGCCTGTGCCCGGTCGCCGTCACCCGAATACGCAAGCGAGAAACCGCTATGAGCACCACTGAAGCCAATCTGATCTTCGAACGTTCCCGCGCCGGCCGCTCGGCCGTGGCCCAGGCGCCGCGCGACCACGCCGCGACCCGCATCCCGGCGAACCTGCAGCGCAAGTCCGCCCCGGGTCTGCCGGCGGCCTCGGAACTGGACGTGGTGCGGCACTACACGCGGTTGTCGCAGAAGAACTTCTCCATCGACACCGAGTTCTACCCACTGGGCTCGTGCACGATGAAGTACAACCCGCGCGCCTGTAACAGCCTGGCGATGCTTCCGGGGTTCCTGAACCGGCATCCGCTTGCTCCGGCCAGCCACAGCCAGGGCTTCCTGCAGACGATGTTCGAGCTGCAGGAGATGCTGAAGGAAGTGACCGGCATGAAGGCCGTGTCGCTGGCGCCGATGGCGGGTGCCCAGGGCGAGTACACCGGTGTGGCCATGATCCGCGCCTACCACGATTCCCGCGGCGATACCGAGCGCCGCGAGATCATCGTGCCGGATGCCGCCCACGGTACCAACCCGGCGACCGCGATCATGTGTGGCTACGAGGTGCGCGAGATCCCCACCGACGATACCGGTGACGTGGATATCGAGGCCCTGAAGGCCGCCGTGGGTCCGCACACCGCCGGGATCATGCTGACCAATCCGTCCACCGTGGGCGTGTTCGAACGGCGCATCAAGCAGATTGCCGGCATCGTGCACGAGGCCGGCGGCTTGCTGTACTACGACGGCGCCAACCTGAACGCGATCCTCGGCAAGGTGCGCCCGGGCGACATGGGCTTCGACGTGATCCACATGAACCTGCACAAGACCTTCTCCACGCCGCATGGTGGCGGTGGACCGGGTTCCGGTGCCGTGGGCGTGGCCGAACGGCTGCTGCCGTTCATGCCGATCCCGCACGTTGTCGAGGCGGAGCAGGGCGGCTACCGCTTTGCCGAGGAGTCCGATCGTCCGCAGAGCATCGGGCGCCTGTCCGCGTTTGCCGGGAACGCCGGTGTGCTCCTGCGGGCCTATATCTACATGCGCATGCTGGGGCGCGAGGGCATGGTGCGGGTCTCCGAATTCTCGACCCTGAATGCCAACTACCTGGCGCGCGAACTGGCCGCAGCCGGGTTCGACCTGGCCTATCCCAAGCGCCGTGCCACCCACGAGTTCATCGTGACCATGAAGAAGCAGGCCAAGGAACGTGGACTGACTGCGGGCGATGTGGCCAAGCGCCTGCTCGACCACGGCTACCATGCGCCGACCACCTACTTCCCGCTGCTGGTGCCGGAGTGCCTGCTGGTGGAGCCGACCGAGACCGAGTCGAAAGAGACCCTGGACGGCTTTGTCGAGGCGATGGCCTGCATCCTGGCCGAGTCGGAGAACGACATGGAAACGATCAAGAGCGCGCCACACACGCTACCGAACCGGCGCTTCAACGAAGTGGCCGCCGCCAAGGCGCTGGATGTCGTGTTCCAGCCCGCCGAGGACGGGGACGCCAGCGCGCCGCGCACCGGTACGCACGGCTGACGGGATTCCCGGGGCCGGCCCCGGGCTTCCTGGTTCGTTCGGAAACGCCCCCGCTTGTCGGGGGCGTTTCCGTTTTGCAGGGCAGTAAACGCCTTTTTGTGGGGTCAAGCGGAAACCAGACTCGTCATCTGGTAGTTTTCTGGATTCAGTCTATCAATCCACTGCCAGGTCCGAGGGCAGAAGACACGCCGGGCGTGTCTTTCACGAAGTCTCCGAAAAGAGAGACACAGACGGGCAAGGAACCCGATGAGCGAGATTTGTGCCATCCACGGCTATGCGGCGCTGTTCGAGCATGCGCCGGTGGGGCTGGCCGAGATGGATACCGAGGGGCGCATCCTGCGCGCCAATCCCCACCTGGGCGCCTTGCTGGCCTGCGATCCGGCGGATCTGACCGACGCGATCCTGCAAGACTACGTGTGCCCGGACGACCGCGAGCGTTGCGCGGCGCGGCGTCACGCCCTGCTGACCGGGGATTGCAGCACCAGCAGCTTCGAGGCGCGTCTGCTGGATGCCACCGGCCAGACGCGCTGGGTGGAAATGACCACGAGCCGAATCCCGGCCACCGAGGACTGTCCCGAGGCCCTGCTCGTGGCGGTCGCCGATATCGCCGTGCGCAAGGAGACGGAGCAGCGTACCGAGACCCTGCTGCGTGCCAGTCCCGCGGTGATCTACACCATGGACCCGTCGGACTTCGGCACCATGACCTGGCTCAGCCGCAACGTGCAGGCGGTCACTGGCTGGGCACCGGAACAGATCACGACCCAGCCGGACTGGCTGCGGACCCATCTGGCTCCCGAGGATTTTCGTCGCTCTGTCGACCAGGTGAAGCGCTGGCTGGCCGAGGGCGCGCGCGGATTCTGTCGTCTGAGCTATCGCCAGCGCATGCCCAGCGGGCACTGGCAATGGCTGGAGGATCAGGTTACCGCGATCCGCGACGGTCAGGGCGCGGTCGTCGAACTGGTGGGTGCCTTCCAGGACGTGGGGGCGCGGGTGGAGACCGAGCGCCATCTGGAAAAGATTGCGCACAACATGCCCGGGGTGATTTACCAGTACCGCCAGCACCCGGATGGCCGGGCGTCGTTCCCGTATGCCAGTGAGGGCATGGTCGATGTGTACGGCGTGACGCCCGAGGCCGTAATGCTCGATGCCCGCCGCGTCTTCGACGTGATCCACCCGGATGATGTTGATCGGGTCGCCGCCAGTATCGAGGCCTCCATGCGCTGCCTGGAATCGTGGCGTCAGCGCTATCGCGTGCGCCACCCCGAGCGCGGCGAGATCTGGGTGGAAGGGCACGCCAGTCCCGAGGCACTGGAGGATGGCAGTGTGCTCTGGTTCGGGGTGATCCTGGACATCACCGAACGGGTGCAGGCCGAAGAGGTCCTGCATCTGCGCGAGCGCGAGTTGGCCGAGGCCCAGCGCATCGCGCATATCGGCAACTGGGTGTCGGATTTTGTCCGCAACGAGGTTCGCTGGTCGGACGAGGTCTTCCGGATTTTCGGGATGTCCCGCGGTGAATGGGGCGGGACGCACGAGGCCTTTATGCATGCGGCGCATCCGGACGATCGCGAACGGGTCCAGGCCGAGGTGGATGCCTCGCTGGGTGGGGACGGGGCGCTTGATATCGTGCACCGGGTTCTGCGCCCGGACGGCGAAGAGCGCGTGGTGCACGAACGCGGTTATGTAGAGTTCGATGCCGACGGACGCGTCCAGCGGATGATCGGCACGGTCCAGGACATCACCGAACGCCATCATCTGGAGCAGGAGCAGCGTCTGCTGGCGGCGACCTTCGACAGCAGTCAGGCCATCTTCATCACCGATGTCG
The DNA here is from genome assembly GCF_000381185.1 of Thioalkalivibrio sp. ALMg13-2. Lineage (NCBI taxonomy): Bacteria > Pseudomonadati > Pseudomonadota > Gammaproteobacteria > Chromatiales > Ectothiorhodospiraceae > Thioalkalivibrio > Thioalkalivibrio sp. ALMg13-2. Next base: position 11,391 of record NZ_KB906114.1, read on the forward strand.
AGGGTACGATCCAGCGCGTCAATGCGGCCTTTACCGAGCTCACGGGATTCACCGAGGAAGACGCGGTGGGCCAGAATCCGCGCATCATGAATTCGGGCCGTCAGGACCGCGGCTTTTATGAGGAGATGTTCCAGTCCGTGCGTGCAAACGGCCACTGGTCCGGCGAGGTGTGGAACCGGCGCAAGGATGGCCGGATCTTTCCGCTGCACGAGATCGTGACCGCGATCCGGGATGCCAGCGGTGTGATCGAGTACTACATCGCCATGTTCCACGACATCTCGCGGCAGAAGGAGCTGGAGGCTGCGCTGGAATATCAGGCCTTCTACGACACGCTGACCGATGCCGCCAATCGGGGCCATTTCGAGGCATTGCTGGAGCAGGAGGCCCGGCGGGCGGAGCGCTATGCGGACCCCTGTTCGCTGGTGATGCTGGACCTGGACCACTTCAAGCGGATCAACGACACCCATGGCCACGACATCGGCGACGAGGTCCTGCGCCGGGTGGTGGCGACGGCCGGCGAACGCCTGCGCCAGTCCGATGTGCTGGGTCGTTGGGGCGGCGAGGAATTCATGGTCATGCTGCCCAGTACCCGGGCCGAAGATGCCTGCCGCCTGGCCGAGGATCTGCGCCGGCAGGTGGCCGCGCTGGATCTGCCCCGGGTCGGGCGGGTGACCATCAGTCTGGGGGTGGCCGAGTGTCGTCGTGGCGAGGCGATCAAGGACTGGATCAAGCGCGCGGACGATGCGATGTACCGGGCCAAGCGCTCGGGGCGCAATCGGGTCGTATGGCAGGATTGACGGCCACGGCCAACCGGCTGAGGGAGACTTGATGGATCCTGCGGAGCATGCAGGCGCGGGCTTGTTCCACCGGGCCGCCGTGGGGTTGGTGTTTCTGGAGGCCAGCGGTCGCATCCATGCGGCCAATGCGCGCCTGGCAGAATGGCTGGGCTGCGCGGCGGACGACCTCCATGGTGTGCGGCTGGCCGATTGTGTGCCGCAGGGGCAGCACAAGGCGTTGATGGACGCCCTCGCGCGCTCCGGTTCGGCCGAAGTGACTCTGGAGCTTTCATTCAGGGCGCCGCACGTGGAGGACGCGACGGCGGTTGCCTGCACGCTGGTGCTGGCGCCCGACCCGGACGGGTGGCTTGCCACCATCCAGCGCCGGGCGCCGGGCGCCGGGCGATTCGGCCGCCCAGGTCTACGAACAGACCTTTACCGCCAATGCCGCCCCGAAGCTGCTGATCAACCCGGAGGATGGCGGGATCGTCGATGTCAACCCGGCCGCGGTGGCGTTCTACGGCTATTCGGCCGAGATGCTGAAGCGCATGCACATCCACGACATCAATACCCTTTCGGCGGACGAGGTGCATGCGGAGATGGAGCGGGCGGCCCGCGAGGAACGCCGCTTCTTCCGCTTCCGCCACCGCATTTGCGGGGGCGAGATTCGTGATGTCGAGGTGTACTCCGGCCCGGTGGTGCTGGACGGGCACCGATACCTCTACTCGATCATTCACGACGTTTCGGAGACCCGGCGCTACGAACACGAGCTGGAGTTCTACGGCGTGGCCTTCGGTCGCCTCCCGGTGGGGGTCTACCGCAACACCCCGGGGCCGGAGGGCCGCTTTGTCCGTCTCAATCCGGCCATGGTGGAGCTGTTCGAGGCCGCCAACGAGATCGAACTGCGCTCGACGCCGGTCCGCGAGCTCTACCGCGATCCGCTCGAGCGCGACGCGTTCAGTCGCGATCTCGAGACCTATGGGCGGGTGATCGGTCGCGAAGTGGATCTGAGGACCCTGCGGGGACGGCCCTTCCGTGCCCGGATCACCGCCTATCGGACCGAGGATGCGGATGGCCGGTTCGTGTTCGATGGGGTGATCGAGGATGTCACCGAGCTGCGGGCGGCCGAGGCCTTCCAGACGCGTCTGCTGGGCAGCCTGGCCGAAGGGGTTTTTGGCCTGGATCGCTATGGCCGCTATACCTTCCTGAACCCGGCGGCCTGCCGCCTGCTCGGTTTCGAGAGCGAAGGCGATGCCCTCGGGCGGGACGCGCATTCGACCAACCATCACACCCTGGTGGACGGGACGCCCTATCCGCCCGAGGCCTGTCCGATCTACCGCGTCCTCGAGACCGGCAAACCGCTGGAGGCCTGGGACGATCACTTCGCGCGGGCCGACGGGACCCTGTTTCCGGTGAGCGTCTTTACCGCACCCACGTTCGACGTGTCCGGGCGGGTCGACGGCGCCGTGGTCTCGTTCCAGGACCAGACCGCCCGGCGCAAACGCGAGGCCCGACTGCTCAAGGCAACCAGCCACCTGCCCGGGGCGATCTACCAGTATCGGTTGTATCCGGACGGGCGGCATGCCTTCCCGTTCGTCAGCGAAGGCGTCCAGCGGGTGTACGGGTTGTCCCCTGACCAGATCCAGGAGGATGCCGATGCGGCCTTCGCCCGGGTGAACCCCGAGGATCTTCCGCGGATCCAGGCCAGCATCGAGGAGTCGGCGCGCACGCTGGGGCACTGGCAGGTGCGTTACCGCGTCCGTCACCCGATACGCGGGACGCTCTGGGTCGAGGGCCGTGCGACGCCGGAAGCACCGCGCCGGGACGGCAGTATGGTCTGGCACGGGGTGATGATCGACATTACCGAGCAGGTGGCGATGGAGGAGGCCCTGCGCGAGCGTGGCGAGGAACTGGCCGCGGCGCAGCGCATCGCGCACGTGGGGAGCTGGGTCTGGACGATCCAGGAGGATCGCACGCGCTGGTCGGACGAGGTCTATCGTATCTTCGGCCTGCGGCGGGAGGATCGGGAGGCGAACTACGCGGGTTTCCTGCAGGCCGTGCACCCGGACGACCGGGACCGCGTGGCCGCCGCGGTGGAATCGGCGCTGGAGACCGGGGATTTCGACATTCATTTCCTCGTCCTGCGGCCCGATGGCCGTGAGCGCGTGGTCCACACGCGCGGCGCGGTCGAGCGCGATACCGGGGGCAAGCCCCGACGCCTGATCGGGACGGTGCAGGACGTGACTGCTCGCCGCGCGCTGGAGGAAAATCTGCGCCGTCTGGTCGGGATCCTGGAGCACACCCCCGATGTGGTCGGCATGCACGGGCCGGACGGTAGCATGCTGTTCCTGAATGCGGGTGGGCGCGCATTGTTCGGGCTGCCACCGGCCTCCGGAGAGCCGTGGGACCCCGAGACCGGCTGGAACACACGGGGCCTGCCGGCCGAGGTGGGGTCCCTGGAGGGCGCGATCCGGCGGTTTCATCCGCCCTGGGCCGCGGACGAAATCCTGCAGGAGGCGGCCCCGGTGGCGGTGCGCGAGGGCATCTGGCAGGGCGAGACCGCCGTGCTGGATGGCGAAGGCCGCGAGGTGCCGGTGTCCCAGGTGATCATCGTTCGCCGTGATGATCACGGGCAGGTGCGGCAGATCTCGACCATCCTGCGCGACATCTCGCAACGCAAGGCCGCGGAGGATGCCCTGCGCGAGAGCGAGGCGCGTTTCCGGCAACTGGCCGGCTCCGTGAACGAGGTCTTCTGGCTGCAGGACGCTGAATCGATCCTCTACGTCAATCCGGCCTACGAGCGGGTCTGGGGATACAGCCGCGAGCACCTGTACCGCGACTCGGTCGCGATGCTGGAGGCCGTGCACCCGGAGGACCGCGCTCGGGTGGAGGCGGTGTTTCTCTCCGGGGCTTTCGGCGACGGAACGGCCGACGAGACCTTCCGCATACGGCGCCCGGACGGCGAGCAGCGCTGGGTTCGCGTCTGCCGCTACCCGATTGCGGACACCGAGGGTCGGGTGACCCGGGTGGCCGGGACGGCGGTCGATATCACCGAGCTGAAGGCCACGCAGCAGGAGCTGGAACGCAACCAGGCGGAACTCGAGCGTCAGGCCTTCTATGATCGCCTGACCGGGGTTGCCAACCGGCGGTATTTCGAAAGCCTGCTGGACCGCGAAGTCCGGCGTGCCGAGCGGTATGGACAGGGGTTCGCGCTGGTGATGTTCGATCTCGATCACTTCAAGAAGGTCAACGACACCTATGGCCATGCCACCGGGGATGTGGTGTTGCAGGAGGTGACCCGGGTCGCGGGCGAGCGCCTGCGCAGCGTGGATGTGCTCGGCCGCTGGGGCGGCGAGGAGTTCATGGTCCTGCTGCCGGGCGCCGCCGCGGAGGAAGGCGCCCGGGTGGCGGAGTTGGTCCGGGCGCGCGTGGCCGGGCATGCCTTTCCCCGGGCGGGCCAGGTGACCGTGAGCCTCGGCGTGGCGGCATTCCATTCCGGCGAGCCGCGCGGCGAGCTGCTGCGGCGCGTCGACGAGGCGCTCTACCGCGCCAAGCGCGAGGGCCGCAACCGGGTGGCCCTGGCGCCGCCGCCCACCGCATGAGCGGGCGCACCGAGGGGAATCCGGGTGGCGCATAGTGGCCGGCGTGGCCTGAGTCGGGTGCTGCATGCCTTCGGATATTCCTGGCGCGGGCTGCGCGAGGCGTATCAACACGAGTCGGCGTTTCGTCAGGAGCTGGCGTTGCTCGCGGTATTGCTGCCGCTGGCGATCTGGTTGGGCGAGAGCGGGGTGGAGCGGGCACTGCTGGCCGGCAGTGCCTTGTTGATCCTGGTGGTGGAACTGCTGAACTCGGCGGTGGAAGCGGCGATCGATCGGTTCGGCGACGAGCGCCATCCACTGTCGGCCCGCGCCAAGGACATGGCCTCGGCCGCGGTGCTGGTCAGCTTCCTCCTGGCGGCACTGGTGTGGGGGCTGATCCTGCTCTGACCGCGGTGGGGCATCCGGGCCTTTTCCCTTCGGTCACCCCGGCCGAAGCGAAGCGCAGAGCCGGGATATCCGGCCTTGGGGGCTGTCCCGGCGTGGGAGATCCCGGATAACCGCTACGCGGTTTCCGGGGTGACGGCACAGGAGGGTGGGGCGGCGATGCGCGGCTTCCGGAGGTGGGGCCGCGTGTCCGTCAGGAGCCGTTATGTGCCATGCAGTCGGTGAAGCCGTCCGCCATACCCTGCATCAGCAGGAACCAGGCATCGGGGCCAGGCTCCAGCTCCGCGCCGATGGGGTCGAGCATGCCGAGCCGGGTGCCGGTACCCTCGGCCACGGTTTCCGCCAGCGCTGGGCGAAACTGCGGTTCGGTGAACAGGCAGGCGACATCGCCCTGTGCCAGACGGCCGCGCAGTTCGGACAGCCGGCGGGCCCCGGGCATGCGCGAGGGATCGACGCTGATGGAGCCGGCCGCGTTCAGGCCATAGTGCTGCTCGAAGTACTGGTAGGCGTCGTGAAACACCATGAAGCGCTGGTCGCGTACCGGGGCCAGTTGCTCGGCGATCGTGGCGTCCAGCTCGTCGATGCGCTGGAGCAGGCCGTCCCGGTTGTCCCGGATCGTTGCGGCCTGTTCCGGATCGAGTTCCGCGAGGCGCTCCGCGAGTTGTTCGACGATGGCACGTGCGACGGCCGGCGACAGCCACAGGTGGCTGTCGTAATCGCCATGTGCATGCCCGTGCCCGTCGTCATGCGCGGCGTGTCCATGATCATCCGAGCCGTGAGCAGCGTGGTCGTGCGCGTCATGGTCGTGTGCGTGGTCCGCGTGTCCGTTGTGATCGTCGTGGGCATGATGGTCATGTCCGTGATCGCCGTGATCGTCATGCCCATGGCCGCCATCGTCGCCGTGGTCATGATGGCCTTCCCATACGCCCCCGGTGCGGCCCTCCAGAAGATCGAGATCGAGGTCGTGCATCAGGCTGATGACCGTCGCGCGGTCGGCGATCCCGTGCAGCGAGCGCTCCAGAAAGCCCTCGAGCTCCGGACCGACCCAGACCACCAGGTCGGCCTGCTGCAGGCGCCGTGCCTCGGAGGGACGCATGGAATAGCCGTGGGGCGAGGCGCTGGCCGGCACCAGCAGTTCCACCTCGTGGGTGTCGCCGGCCAGCGCGGCAACCAGACTGTGAATCGGTAGAATCGATGCGACGATGCGCGGGCTGTCGGCCTGCGCGGGCGTGGCCACCGTCACCAGAAACGCCAGGGCCAGGAGCAGGGCGAGGAAGGTCGGGCGGCGGGCAGCAGAGCGCATGGGCGGATTCTCCATCGGATTCAATAACGTTATAGTATACCAATATGAATCGCGAAACCCCTTCCCCGCACGCGCAACCGGCCACGGACGCCTCGCCGTTGCTGGCCGCCCGCGACGTCTCGCTGGAACGCGGCGGGCGGGTGATCCTGGATCATGTCTCGGTCCAGGTGCGCCCGGCCGAGGTGACCGTGGTGATCGGCCCCAACGGGGCGGGCAAGACCTCGCTGTTGCGAGTGCTGCTGGGACTGTGGAAGCCGGGACAGGGCCGGGTACAACGCCGGCGCGGGCTGCGCATCGGCTACATGCCCCAGCGCCTGCAGATCGAGCCGGTGCTGCCATTGTCGGTGCGGCGTTTCCTGACGCTGCGCCAGCGGGCCCCGGAGGCCGTCCTGCGCGAAGGCCTGGAGCGGGTCGGCGTGCCGCATCTGCTGCACAAGCCGGTGCAGTCGCTCTCCGGCGGCGAGATGCAGCGGGTGCTGCTGGCGCGCGCCCTGCTCAATCGCCCGAACCTGCTGGTGCTGGACGAGCCCGCCCAGGGGGTGGATATTGTCGGCCAGGGCGAGGTGTTCAAGCTGATCGATGACATCCGCCACGAGACCGGCTGCGGGGTGCTGATGGTGTCGCACGACCTGCACCTGGTGATGGCCGGGGCCGATGCGGTGATCTGCCTGAACCAGCATGTGTGCTGCACCGGCCGGCCGGAGGAGGTATCGCGGCATCCCGAGTACCAGCGCCTGTTCCCGGAGACGGACATGCAGGGGATCGGCGTCTACCGGCACGATCACGACCACGTGCACGATGTCGCCGGGGATGTACACGAACATCACGCCGGCTGCGGCCATGCCCACCGGCCCGGCCCCGGGGGCGATTCCCGATGATGGATGGCCTGCTCGACGATTTCCTGGTTCGTGCCCTGCTGGCGGGGCTGATGGTGGCCGCCGTCGCGGGTCCGCTGGGGGCTTTCGTGGTCTGGCGGCGCATGGCCTATTTCGGCGATACCGTGTCGCATTCGGCGTTGCTGGGCGTCGCGCTGGGCGTGTTGCTGGGGCTGAATCTCAACCTGATGGTCACGATCGTGTGCGTGGCCATCGCCATCCTGCTGGTATTGCTGCAGCGGCGGCAGGAACTGGCCTCGGACACCCTGCTCGGGATTCTCGCGCACAGTTCGCTGTCGCTGGGGATCGTCGCCGTTACCTTTATCGAGGGGTTGCGGGTGGATCTGATGGCCTACCTGTTCGGTGACATCCTCGCGGTGGGCACCAACGACTTGATGTCCATCGCGATCGGCGGTGGCGTGGCGTTGCTGCTGCTGATCCTGCTGTGGCGTCCGCTGCTGGCGCTGACGGTGCACGAGGAGCTCGCCCAGGTGGAGGGTGTGCCGGTGCTGCTGGTGCGGCTGGGCCTGATGCTGCTGATCGCACTGGTGATCGCGGCGGCGATGCAGGTGGTCGGCGTGCTGCTGATCACGGCGCTGATGATCATCCCGGCGGCGAGTGCCCGGCGCTTTGCGGCCACCCCCGAGCAGATGGCGATCCTCGCCGGCATCATCGGCATGCTGGCCGTGGGGGCCGGGCTGTGGGGCTCCTTCCAGTACGACACCCCGACCGGCCCGACCATCGTGGTCGCCGCGATGCTGGGCTTCATCCTGGTCCACCTGCTGCCCGGCCGCCTGATCCCCCACTTTGGCGGGCGCTGACAACACCGTTCTTCACTACGAAGCGCACGAAGGCACGAAGAACGGGCTAAGGATCCGGGCGATTGTGCACCCTAGGGGGCACAGAGAAAGATTGTTCCTGATTTGCCACGAGGGTCAGCCAGTCAGGGGGATCGTCCAGGGGCGCAAATAGCCCGCCGCAGGTCGCTTTAATCCGGGCCTTTCTGGAATGTCACCGTCCCCGGCCCTTGCCCCTGTACTGTCATCCCGGCCGCAGCGAAGCGAAGAGCCGGGATCTCCCCCGTCGGGGCAACCCCGGCCGCCGACGTCCCGGATAACCGCTACGCGGTTTCCGGGATGACGAAGCAGGAGGGGCGTGGAGCCCTGGGGCGTGTACCACTGCGTTCCAGGGCCACCTTCGGCCGCCGGGTGCTGTACACACCCGGGCCCGCACGGGGCGCCGGGTCGCGTTCAGCGGCGGCGTTCGAGGCGTTCGAAGGTGAAGGGGCAGGCGTGGCGTTCGTCGGCTTCGTGGTGCTCGGACCAGACGACGTCCCAGTCCGCAGGGTCGAGGGCGGGGAAGAAGGTGTCGCCGGCATGGCACTCGTGCACCCGGGTCAGGTGCAGCACGTCGGCGCGCGGCAGGGTCTCCTCGAACAGGCCGGCGCCGCCGATCACGAAGGCGGGGCCGGCCTCGATGGTGGCCAGCGCCGCATCCAGATCGCGATAGACCTCGACACCCTCCGCTTGCCAGTCCGCCTGGCGCGTCAGCACCAGGTTGCGGCGATTCGGCAGCGGCCGTCCGATGGATTCGAAGGTGCGCCGACCCATGATCATCGGGTGACCGGCAGTCATTCGCTTGAAGTGCTGCAGGTCCTTCGGCAGGTGCCAGGGCAGGTCGTTGTCGCGCCCGATCACGTGATCCGGATCGAGCGCGACCATCAGATGAATCTCGGGCTGGGGCATGGGGACTCCGGTAACGCTCAGATCGCGATGGGGGCCTTGATCGGGGGGTGGGACTCATAGTCTCGCACCTCGATGTCGTCGAAGGTGAAGGCGAACAGGTCGGTGACGTCCGGGTTCAGGTGCAGGGTTGGCAGCGGCAGCGGTTCGCGCCCGAGCAGTTCTTCGACCTGCTCCTGGTGGTTGCGGTAGAGGTGGGCGTCGCCGAAGGTATGGACGAACTCGCCGGGCTTCAGGCCCACCACCTGCGCGAGCATGTGGGTCAGCAGCGCGTAGCTGGCGATGTTGAACGGCACGCCTAGAAACACATCCGCGCTGCGCTGGTAGAGCTGGCAGGAGAGGCGATCGTCGGCCACGTAGAACTGGAACAGGGTGTGGCAGGGCGCCAGGGCCATGCGCCCGGCCTCCGCGTTGGCCTGTGGCGAGATGGATTCGTCCGGCAGGTCGGCCACGTTCCAGGCACTGATGATGTGGCGCCGGGAGTGGGGGCGGTTCCTCAGGTTGTCGATCAGTTCGGCAAGCTGGTCGTGGCCGGCCCAGTTGCGCCACTGCGCGCCGTAGACGGGACCCAGGTCGCCGGCCGCGGTGGCCCACTCGTCCCAGATGCGGACCTTGTGCTCGCGCAGGTAGCCGACATTGGTATCACCGGCGATGAACCACAGCAGTTCGTGGATTACCGAGCGCAGATGGGTGCGCTTGGTGGTGACCAGCGGGAAGCCGTCCGCCAGGTCGAAGCGCATCTGGTAGCCGAATACCGAGCGCGTGCCGGTACCGGTGCGGTCCGGGCGGTCCGTGCCGTGGTCGCGGATGTGCCGCACCAGGTCCAGGTATTGCTGCATCTCAGGCGGTCTCCGGGGCCGGGCGGGGTGCGGGCAGGGGGTTGCGCCGCGACCAGACGATCAGGGCAACGCCGAACAGGATCACCGGCAGGGTCAGGACCTGCCCCATGGTGAGCCAGTCGAAGGCGAGGTAGCCGAGATGGGCGTCGGGCACGCGGACGAACTCGACCGCGAAGCGGAAGCTGCCGTAAAGCGTCAGGAACAGCCCGGAGATGAGTCCGGTACGCCGCGGCTGGCGCGAGACGACCCACAAAACCACGAACAGCACGAGCCCTTCGAGAAACGCCTGGTACAGCTGAGACGGGTGACGCGGGATGTAGTCCGCGGCCGGGAAGACCATGGCCCAGGGCAGGTCGGTGGGTTTGCCCCACAGCTCGCCGTTGATCCAGTTGCCGATGCGCCCGGCGCCCAGGCCGATCGGGATCAGGGGGGCGATGAAGTCGGTCAGACGGAAGAACGGCTGGCCGATCTTGCGGGCGTATAGCCAGCAGGTGACCAGCACGCCGGCCAGCCCGCCGTGGAAGGCCATGCCGCCCTCCCAGATGCGGAACAGGCTCAGCGGGTCGGCCAGCGTCGTGTCGAGGTTGTAGAACAGTGCATAGCCGAGCCGCCCGCCGACGACGACCCCGAGTACGCCCCAGAACAGCAGGTCACCGACCTGCCAGGGGTGCAGGGGGTCCCAGCTGCGACTGCGTGTGCGCCATACGCCCAGCGCCCAGAAGGCGACAAATCCGACCAGGTATGTCAGGCCGTACCAGTACAGGGTCAGTGGGCCAATGGACAGGGCGACGGGGTCGATAAACGGGTGTGTGGGCATGGGCGCTTGCGGATGAAAAACCGGCTGCACATGCTACTCGCCCGGGCTCCGGCATGCACCTGTATGTCGCTAGCCCGATCCACCTGCAAGGAGGCCGCGCGATGAATCGACTGGCCGGGGCCAGCAGCCCGTATCTGCTGCAGCACGCCGACAATCCTGTGGACTGGTACCCCTGGGGCGAGGAGGCGCTGGAGCGCGCCCGCCGCGAGGACAAGCCGATCCTGCTCTCGATTGGCTACTCTGCCTGCCACTGGTGCCACGTGATGGCGCACGAGTCCTTCGAGCACTCGGACACCGCCGCGGTGATGAACGAACGCTTCGTCAACATCAAGGTGGACCGCGAGGAGCGCCCGGACCTCGACCGCATCTACCAGAACGCGCACATGCTGCTGTCGCAGCGCCCCGGAGGCTGGCCGCTGACCGTCTTCCTGACCCCGGACCAGGTGCCGTTTTTTGCCGGGACCTACTTCCCGAACACCCCGCGCCACGGCCTGCCATCGTTCGAGGATCTGATGACCCGGGTGTCCGATTTCCTCGCCGAGCACCCCGAGGAGATCCAGCGCCAGAATGACTCGTTGCAGCAGGCACTGGGGCGGATCTACAGCCCGGCCGGTGGCGCGATCCCGGCCCTCAGTGTCATCGACAAGGGGCGCGCCGAACTGGCGAAGACCTTCGACGAGCAGTTCGGCGGTTTCGGGGACGCCCCCAAGTTCCCGCACCCAGCCTCGCTCGAGTGGCTGGCCTGGCACTCGGCGCGCCATGGCGATGCCGAGGCGGAGCGCATGCTGGCCCGCACGCTGGGTGCGATGGCCGCCGGCGGGATCTTCGACCAGGTGGGCGGTGGCTTCTGCCGCTACTCGGTGGATGCCCGCTGGATGATCCCGCACTTCGAGAAGATGCTCTACGACAACGGGCCGTTGCTGGGGCTGTACGCCGAGCGCGCCGCCCACGGCGACGAACGCGCGCGGCGGGTGGTGGAGCCGACGGTCGCCTGGCTGGAACGCGAGATGCGGGATCCCTCCGGGGCCTTTTATTCGAGCCTGGACGCGGACTCCGAGGGCGAGGAAGGACGCTTCTATGTCTGGGACCCGGAGACGGTCCAGGCGCTCCTGACGGAGGACGAGTGGGCCGTCGCCAGCCGGGTCTGGGGACTCAACGGCCCGGCCAATTTCGAGGGGCGCTGGCATCTGCACGAGGTGGCGCCAGCGGCGACCGTCGCGGATGCGCTGGGGATCGACGAGGCGGAGGCGAACACGCGTCTGGACCGTGCCCGCGAACGCCTGCTCGCGGCACGCGGGGACCGGGTCCGACCGCATCGCGACGAGAAGATCCTGGGCGCCTGGAATGCCCTGATGATCGCGGGCCTGGCGCGTGCCGCGCGCGCCCTGGAGCGCCCGGAATGGTTGCGCCTGGCACGCGAGGCGATGACCGCCGTGCGCGAGCGTCTGTGGCGCGACGGCCGGTTGTACGCCAGCGTGCGCGAGGGGGCGACCGGCGCGATGCCGCGCGCCTACCTGGACGATCACGCCCTGTTGCTGGAGGCCACGCTGGCGCTGCTGGAGGCCGAGTGGGACAGCGACCTGCTGGCCTGGGCCACCACGCTGGCCGACACCCTGTTGGAGGAATTCGAGGACCGCGAACAGGGCGGTTTCTTCTTCACCGCCCGGGATCACGAGGCACTGATCCAGCGCCCGAAGGTCTATGCCGACGATGCCATGGCGGCCGGCAACGGGACTGCCGCTCAGGTATTGCAGAAACTCGGGTTCCTGCTGTCCGAACCCCGCTACCTGGAGGCGGCCGAGCGCACGCTGGCGAACGCCGGCCCGATGGTCGAGCAGGCGCCACTGGGCCACATGAGCCTGCTGACCGCGCTGGACATCCATTACCAGGCGCCGGCCCTGGTCGTGCTGCGGGGGCCAGCCGACGAACTTCCCGCGTGGCAGCAGCGACTGCGGGCGCAGGAGGCTCCGGTGTGGACCTTCGCGATTCCCGCGCAGGCCGGCGATCTGCCCGCCGCGCTCGCGGAGAAAGCCGCCCCGGAGACGGGCGTGCGGGCCTATGTCTGTCGCGGGTTGCAGTGCGCGGCCCCGGTGACCGATCCCGTTGCGCTGGAAGGTGCGCTCGACGAGGGTTGAATCGCCCGGACTCGCACCCACGGTAGAATGAGAGCCCGTGTGCAGGAGCCTGCAAGCAGGCTCCTGCGGGGGGTAGTCCGATTCATTGCAAAAGGGAATGTTCGAATGAGCGACAAGAAGCTGATGGATTTCGTTGCCGAGGCGCGGAAGAACGTGAAGGAGATCGCCCCGGCGGATCTTGCCGAGAAGATGGAGAACGGCGAGGACTGGCTGGTGGTGGATGTGCGCGAGCCCTACGAGTTCGAAAAGATGCACGCGCCGAACTCCATCCTCGTCCCGCGCGGCCTGCTGGAAGGTGCGGCCGATCCCAACACCCCGCACCGCATCGACGCGCTGGTGAACGCGCGCGAGAAGCCGGTGGCCGTGATGTGCGCAACCGGCGGCCGTGCCGCGATGTCCGTGCAGCGACTGCAGGACATGGGCTTTACCCACGTGGTGAACATCGCCGGCGGTATCAAGAGCTGGGAAGGCGAGGACCTGCCGGTGGAATCCGGCGCCTACACGGGCCCGCTGCCGTAGCAGGGGCTGGCGGGGCGGGGGCAGGGGCCTCCGCCCCGAACGGTGCCGTATTCGGGCACGGTTCCGGCGGCGGGTTCATCCGACCGTCATCGTTCCTACACGGGGCGGTCAACCACGCGGCGTAGTGTCCGGGACAGTTCAACCGGAGGTCGCCACCATGAGCGAACCGCAGCTGTCCCCAGCTACACCGATCGCGGCGAACGAAACCGCCTACCGCGTCCACCTCGCGTCCAGCCCGTCGGACCTCGAGGCGGCCCAGCGCCTGCGCCACGAGGTCTTCGCCGGCGAGATGGGGGCTGCGCTTCCGGATGCTGGATCCGATCTGGACCGGGATCCCCTGGACCCCTTCTGTCATCACCTGCTGGTGCGCGAACGGCGCTCCGGTACGGTGGTTGCCTGCACACGCATCCTCACCGAGGAGAGCGCCAGCACGGCCGGTGGCTTCTACTCGCTGTCCGAATTCGAACTGGGCCCGTTGATGAATCTCCCGGGGAAGACCCTGGAGATCGGCCGCACCTGCGTGCGCGCGGATCATCGTCAGGGGGCCGCGATCAACGCGCTGTGGACCGGCCTGGCGCGGTTCATGAACGCCCATCGTTACGACTACCTGATGGGCTGTGCGAGCCTGCCATTGAGCGAGCAGACGCCGGCCCAGCTGGCCTGGCTACGCCTGTTCCATCGAGCCCCGTCACGTCTGCGGGTGACGCCGCGTCGGCCGCTGCCTAATTCCCTGACCATCTGCCATGGCACACCCAGCCGTATCGGGCTGCCGCCGTTGCTGAAAGCCTACCTTCGCCTGGGTGCCCGGGTCTGCGGCGAGGCCTGTTTCGATCCCGATTTCAATGTGGCCGACGTGCTTGTCCTGCTGGATGTGCGCGCCATGCCGGACCGTTACCATCGGCACTTCATGGGCGCTATGACGCCCGCAAGCCGAGGAACGGAGCATGACCGGAACACTGCGGGCACTGGGTAGGCTGATGCGCATCGTGCTGCACATGCTGGCGGGGGTCTGGCTGACCTGGCGGATGGTCCGCCGGGGGGCCGACTTCGCGGAACGCAGCCGCATCCGCCGCGCCTGGTACGACCGCGCGCTGTGGATCGTGGGGGTGCGGCTCCGGATCCATGGCGAGGAACCCCGGCGTACATCACTGGTGGTGGCCAACCATGTCTCCTGGCTGGATATCCCGCTAATCGGCGCCGCGATGGACACCTGTTTCCTCTCCAAGGCGGAGATCGCACGTTGGCCGATCATCGGCTGGCTCGGCCGTCAGCATGACACCCGCTTCATCGAACGCGGGGCCAACCAGGCGTCGGCCCACTTCGAGGCGATGCGGGCCGGGCTCGACGAGGGCCTGCAGTTCGTGGTGTTCCCGGAAGGCACGACCAGCCGCGGCGAGTTCGTACGCCGGTTTCATCCGCGACTGTTTGCGGCCGTGGCCGGCACCCAGCATCCGGTGCAGCCGGTGGCGCTGGCCTACGAAGGCATGCCGAACGGCCCGGTGCCGGTGTCCTACGCGGAAGACGATCGCCTGATCTCGAATGTCTGGAAGCTGTTGTGTCGGCGCGAGACGCACGTGGACCTGCATCTTCTGGCCCCGCTGGAATCCGCCAACCAGGATCGGCGCAGTCTGGCCGACGGCGCCCGCAGCGCCATTGTCGATGTGCTCGGCCTGCCGGTCGATCCGCCTTCGGGGCGCGCAAGCGCCCGCGCCTCGTAGCGGCGGGCGGGGAGGGGGTTCACCATGTCGTCGCCGCTACACACGGAATCCCGCCGCCCCTCCCGCCCATGTCTGAACCTGGCCCTGGTGACCGAGACCTGGCCACCGGAGGTCAATGGTGTGGCCCATACCCTCGCGCGCCTGGTTGAGGGGATGCTCAGCCGCGGCCATCGCGTGCAGGTGCTGCGTCCGTGCCAGCCGGGCGAATCGAAGGCCGTCGTCGTGGCCCCGTTGGAGACGGATGGTTTAATGGAGGAGCGGCCACTGCCGGGGTTGCCGCTTCCGGGCTACAGCGGTTTGCGCATGGGATTGCCGGCTCGCCGGCGCTTGACGGCGCTGTGGACCGAACACCGGCCCGACGCTGTGTATGTCGCGACCGAAGGGCCGCTTGGCCACTCGGCCCTGCGCGCGGCACGGCGCCTCGGGATCCCCGTCGCATCGGGGTTTCACACCCATTTCGATGGCTATGCCCGCTACTACGGCGTGGGCTGGCTGACACCTCTGGTGCGGGCCGTCCTGCGCCGTTTCCACAATCGCTGCGACGTAACCCTGGCCCCCACGCAGGCACTGGCCACAAGCCTTGCAGGCCATGGCTTCGAGCGCGTGCGGGTGATGGCGCGCGGCGTGGATACCCGGCACTTCACGCCGGCACGGCGATCCTCGCGCTTGCGTCGGCAATGGGGGCCCGGGCCGGTGGTCCTGTACGTCGGCCGACTGGCGCCAGAGAAGAATCTGGGTCTGGTGGTGGAGGCCTTTCGTGTGTTGCAGGAGCGCGTGCCCGAGGCCCGCCTGGTACTGGTAGGCGACGGACCCTCCCGTGTCGCGCTTGAGCGGGCACACCCGGACCTGATCTTTACCGGGCAGCAGGTGGGGCAGGCCCTGGCCCAGCACTACGCCAGCGCCGACCTGTTCCTGTTCCCATCCACCTCCGAGACCTTCGGCAACGTGGTGATCGAGGCCATGGCCAGCGGGATCCCGGTGCTGGCCTTCGATACTGCGGCGGCGCATGAGCACGTGATCAGCGGCGTTAGCGGTGCCCGGGTGCGCTTTACCGGAGACGTCACCGTGGATGCGGCCGCTTTCCTCATGGTCGCTGCGGAACTCGCACAGGCCCGGGAGGGGTGGAGCGAGATGGGGCGCCACGCCCGGGCGTGCGCCCGTGGGCTTGACTGGGTCGAGGTGGTCGCCGAGTTCGAAACGGTTTGTCTGGAACTGCTAGGAGAGGCGCGCGATGCGAGTCCTGCACTGGATGGATGAGTTCGAGCTGGCGGTCTGCCAGCGGTTCAATCACTACAATCGCCGTCGCGCCGTCAGCGGGTTCTTCGGCTGGATCAGCCGCCTGGGCGATGGGGCCATCTGGTATGCGCTGATGCTTGCCCTGCCACTGATCCATGGGCCGCAGGCGGCCTGGGTCAGTCTGCAGATGGCGGTAGTGGGGCTGGCCTCGCTGCCGCTTTACAAGTGGCTGAAGCGGCGCACCAGCCGGCGTCGACCCTGCCATCGTGGTCGTCCGTTCGCGCGCACCGTGGACCCGCTGGACGAGTTCAGTTTCCCCTCCGGCCATACCATGCACGCGGTGGGGTTTGCGGTGATCCTGGTGGCCTGGTTCCCGGTGTGGGCGTGGCTGGTCGTGCCGTTCGCGGTGCTGGTGGCCGCCTCGCGGCTGGTGCTGGCCCTGCACTACCCGAGCGATGTCGCCATGGGCGCCTTGATCGGCGCAACGGTGGCTGCGACCGTTCTTGGACTGGTCAGCCTGCTCTGACAGCCGAACCTGCGTCACCCACCTTGTCATCCCGGAAACCGCGTAGCGGTTATCCGGGATCTCGTTGAACGGCCCGGGGCGTTCCCGGAGATCCCGGCTCTCCGCTTCGCTGCGGCCGGGATGACGGGGAGAGGTTTGCTCCGGCCGGGGGGCGGTGACAGCTCCGCTCCGGCCGGGATGACGAGGAGGGTTTCACTCCGGCCGGGATGGCGGGGCATTCAGGCCTTTCCGGGGTGATGGCCGACGGCATGCCCCGCCGGCTGTGTCCGGAGGCAGGGCGCGGCGTTAGCCGCGCAGGGCGAGCGCTTCCTCGTTGTAGGCGGCGTCGATGGTGACGATGGTCTTTTCCACCAGGCGGAAGCCCTCGACCGGGGCGTCGTCGCCCATGTACTTCAGGCGGGTCGGGCCGATGGACTTGACCGCCTCGGCCCGTTCCATGGTGGCGTCCGGGCTGTCGGAACCGGCGCCGTCCATCAGGGCGACCAGGACCTCGGCCGCGATGGGGTTGCGGTGGTCTCCGCTGCGCGCCTTTTCCAGTGACGCGGCGGGGTCGCCGTCCAGGAACACGCCGTCCATGTGTTCGTCCAGATACTGCAGCAGTTGACTTAGCGTCATGGTGTAGGTCTCCCGTTGGGTCTCGAAGCGCCGTCATCGCTCGCAGGCGATGACGGCGGCCGGTAATGGTTCAGCCTTGCTGCGCGTAGGTGGCGCGGGCGGCGGACAGCGCACGGCCAGGGGTGACCGCGCCCATGTCGGCCAGCACGGCCTCCAGCGCAGACAGGCACAGCAGCACGTTCTTCTCGTTGGCGCCATGGCCCATCAGGCCGATGCGCCAGACCTTGCCCGCGTACGGGCCGAGTCCCGCGCCGATCTCGAGGCCGTAGCGGTTCAGTAGTTCGCCACGTACCGCGGCCTCGTCGACGCCTTCCGGCACGTGGATGGTGTTCAGCTGCGGCAGGCGATGCTCGGCGTCCACCAGGAAGCTCAGGCCCATGGCCTCGAGCCCGGCGCGCAGGGCAGCGTGATGACGATCGTGGCGCGACCAGCTGTTTTCCAGGCCTTCCTCGGCGAGGATCACCAGCGATTCGTGCAGGGCGTACAGGGCGTTGATCGGCGCGGTGTGGTGGTAGGCACGCTTGCCGCCGCCGCCCCAGTAGCCCATGACCAGGTTGAGGTCGAGAAACCAGCTCTGCACCTTGTGGCTGCGTGCCTGGATGCGTTCCACCGCGCGTTCGCTAAAGCTGACCGGCGACAGCCCCGGGGTGCAGGACAGGCACTTCTGCGAGCCGGAGTAGATCGCGTCTACGCCCCAGTCGTCCACGTACAGCGGGCTGCCGGCGAGGCCGGTGACCGAGTCGACGATGCTCAGGCAGTCATGCTCGCGGGCCAGGCGGCACAGCGTCTCGACATCCGAGCGCGCCCCGGTCGAGGTCTCGGCGTGCACGAAGGCCAGGATCTTCGCGTCCGGATTGCCCTTCAGCGCGTCCTCGACCTTCTCGGGGGAGACCGGGGCGCCCCAGTCGTCCTCGACCAGGACGGCGGTACCGCCGCAGCGCTCGACGTTCTCCTTCATGCGGGAGCCGAACACGCCGTTGATGCAGACGATGACCTTGTCACCCGGTTCGACCAGGTTCACGAAGCAGGTCTCCATGCCGGCGGAACCGGGGGCGGAGACCGGCAGGGTCAGGGCGTTGTTGGTCTGGAAGGCGTACTGCAGCAGGCCCTTCATCTCCTCCATCATGCCGACAAACACCGGGTCCAGATGGCCGATGATCGGGCGGCTCATCGCGGCGAGCACGCGCGGATTCACGTCGGAGGGGCCGGGGCCCATCAGGGTGCGCTGCGGGGGGAGAAAGGATTTTGCCTGCATGGATGCGTCTACCGGATTGGAAAAGGGGGAATCTAGAGTGCTGTCGGGGCTTGGGCAAGCGCCCCTACGCCCCGGCGGGAGTTGCGCCGCAGTGGCGTTCGAGCAGTGTGAGCCAGTGCTCGACCGGCGTATCGGTCCCGTACTGCAGGTGCGTCTGGCAGCCGATGTTGGCGGTCACGATGCGCGCGGGGCCGCTGGCCTCGAGGTTGTCCAGCTTGCGCTGGCGCAGACGGCCCGCCATCGCCGGCTGGAGAATGGAATAGGTTCCGGCCGAGCCGCAGCACAGATGCGGCTCGGCGACCGGCACCAGGTGGAAGCCGGCGGCCTGCAGTAGCGGTTCCACGCGGCCGGCCAGGCCCTGGCCATGTTGCAGGGTGCAGGGGGCATGCCAGGCGACGGGCGGGTGATCTGCCGGCGCCTGGATGCCGAGGCTGCGGATGGTCTGGATATCGAACAGCTCGACCGGGTCGCGGACCTGCGCCGTGAAGCGGGCGGCGCGTGCGGCATACGTCGGGTCGTCGGCCAGGATGTGCGCGTAGTCGCGCAGCATCACGCCGCAGCCGCTGGCGGTGCTGACGACGGCGTCCACCCCGTTCGCAAGAATCGACTCCCAGGCGTCGAGGTTGGCCCGGACCCGCTCGCGGGTGCGCTCCGCGAACGCCAGGTGGTGTTCCACCGCGCCGCAGCAGCGGGCCTCGCCGGCCTCGACCACCTCGATGCCAAGGCGCCCGAGCAGGCCCCGGAGTGCGGCGTTGATGCGGGCGTCGATCGCATCGTGCACGCAGCCGCCGAGCAGCAGCACGCGCCCGTGGGGAAAGCCCGCCGGAGTCGCCGCGCCAATGCTGGTTGCACAGGCCCGGGCACCGTGGCGTGCGGGCACGCGGCGCTTCAGGGTGGCGGGCAGCAGTGGGCGGGCCAGGCGGCCGAGACCCAGGGCGAGACGGAACGGCCAGCGTGCCGGCAGCGCGCGGACCAGCAGGGTGCGCAGCAGCCGGTCGCGCCAGCCGCGCGGGAGGTCTTCCTCGATCACCTCCCGGCCAAAGGCGACCAGGTGGTTGTAATCGACCCCGGAGGGGCAGGTGGTCATGCAGTTGAGACAGGTCAGGCAGCGGTCCAGGTGGGTGCGGGTGGTGGTATTGGCCTCGCCGCTCTCCAGGACCTGCTTGATCTGGTAGATGCGTCCGCGCGGGCCGTCCAGCTCGTCACCCTGTTCCTGATAGGTGGGGCAAGTCGCGTTGCAGAAGCCACAGTGCACGCAGGCACGCAGGGCGTCTTCGGCGATGCGCGCCGCCGGATCATTCTCGAAGCGCGGGTGCAGGCGAGTTTCCATGGCCTCAGCTCGCGGGCACGGTGCGTGGATGAGGGGTGATCAGCGGGGCGAAGAACACGCCGTCAGGGTCCAGGGCGGCGCGGACCTCGCCCTCCAGGCGCGCATGGGCCGGTGCGCGGGGGTGCAGCCAGGCCGCCCCGGCCGGATCGCCGGACCAGAGGCGGGCGTGTCCGCCCGCTTGCTCGGTGGCAGCGCGCACTGCGTCCGGGGTGGCCGTGGAGCGCAGCCAGCGCTCGCCGCCGCCCCAGTTGAGCAGCCATTCGCCGGGCAGATCCAGCGGCGGGGTGGCGGGCGGCAGGCTCAGACGCCACAGGCGCTCGCCGCGGGCCATGGGTCGGGTGAGGAAGGGCAGGTGCCGATCGCGCAGTTGCGCCCAGAAGGCCGGGCCGTCGATATCCGGTGCCGCGCCCAGGCGCTCGGCGGCCTCCTGCACGGCCTCCTGGCCACCGCCCAGGCGGATGTGGCCGATACCGTCAGCCCAGGCCAGGCCCGAGAACGGCAGGGCGGTTCGGCCCCAGTCGCGCGCCTGCTCGATGAAGGCTGCGGCGGAGCTCTCCTGGCGCAGCCAGGCCTGGTAGGCGGGGGCGGGCAGCAGCTTGAAGCTGACCTCCAGCAGCAGGCCCAGGCTGCCGAGGCTGCCGGCCATCAGCCGCGAGACGTCGAAGCCGGCGACGTTCTTCATCACTTCGCCGCCGAAGCGCAGGATCTCGCCGCGACCGTTGACGATGCGGGTGCCAAGCACGGCGTCGCGCAGGCTGGCGGTCCAGGGGCGGCGTGCGCCGGACAGGCCCAGGGCCACCATGCCGCCCACGGTGCTGGACGGCGTGGGCATGGCCGGTTCGAAGGGCAGCATCATGTCCACCTCTTCCAGCGCGGCCTGCAGTTCCATCACCGGCGTGCCGGCGCGCACGGTCACCACCAGCTCGCTGGGTGCGAGGTTGACGATGCCGTGATGGCCGCTGGCCTCCAGTGGCTGGACATCCGGTTCGAAGCCCGTGGGGAAGGCACGCGCGCGCTGACTGCCGCCGCCGGCAATCGCCAGGCGGTGCCCGGCGGCGACGGCCGTCCGGATGCGCTCGGCCAGCCCGGCGGACTGGTCGGTTCCAGTATCCATAGGTGTGCTCGCGAAGCTGGGGGCTAGCCGGTCTCGAGGGTCAGGCGCACACGCTCCAGACGATGGCGTACCTCGCCGGCCAGGTCTTCGACACCGGGTTTGTCGACCAGCCCCATGACCGCGACCGGGTCCATGAAGCCGACCGTGCAGGTGCCGTTCTCGTTGTCCTGCACCAGCACGTTGCAGGGCAGCAGCAGGCCGATGTTGGGGTCGGCCTCGACGGCCTGGCGTGCAAGGTTCGGGTTGCAGGCGCCGAGGATGCGGTAGGGGCGATGCTCCAGATCCAGTTTCTTCTTGAAGGCCGCAGCGACGTCGATATCGCTGAGGATGCCGAAGCCCTCCTCGCCGAGGGCGGCCGTGGTCTGCGCGATCACGTCCTCGATGCCGCCCTTCACGATGACATTGAAGCCGTAGTTGGGTTGTTCCATTGCGGTGTACTCCGATTGCGGTTCGTGGTTACGCCGAAAGGGCGGGGGTGTCGGCGGAAGGGCCGCGCCCCGGCGGTTCCGCGCGTCGGCGCTGATTCCAGACTACCAGCAGTCCCAGCGCCAGGGCCGGAAGGTAGAACCAGTATGGGCTGGGGCGCTCGGTCGGCACCAGTACGCCGGTGATGGTCCAGCCACCCTCCAACCCTACTCGGCCGGCCGGGCTGCCGAAAGCGACCGTCTGGATCTGTGCCTTCTGGTCGGCGGGCCCGAAGGCCTCGAAGCGGCCGCTGCCATGATGGGCGTGGTACTGGAGATCCGACTGGGCCACGCCGAAGTCCATGTCGCCGGAACGCACCATGTTCAGGTTGAATACCGAACCGCCCGTGCTCTCCGCGGTGCAGCGCATCCCGTGGCTGTCGCGGCGGGTGTTGAACAGCCGGCACAGGTGCTGGCCGGCCGGGTAGTACACACCGGTGACGCCGCCGGTGCCGATGTTGATGAAGCGTTGTTCCGCCTGGGCCAGGGGTGCGAGCAGCAACAGGCCGAGGGCAAGCAGCCCACCGGTCAGGTGCCGGGTGCGGCGTCTCGCGGTGCGTTGGTCGGGTCGTCCTCGCATACGGGCTCCGGGGAACAGGCTATTTCGGAAGTGTAGGGAATCGCGGGCCAATGTACACGGTCGCAGCCGGCTGCCAGGGCCACCTACGTGTAGCCCCGCCGTCGGGCAGGGCGTAGTGTAGGAGGTTCACCCCAAGAGGCCCCGTTCATGTGGCTCGAGACCCGTTGTGACTTCGAGTTCGAGATCGTCGAACCCACGCCGTTTGTGCTGATGCTGCGACCGCGCAGTGGCCCGCTGCAATGGGTCGCGCGCGAGGAATATCGCCTGGTGCCGACGGCGCCGGTGTCCGAGTTCGTCGACATCTACGGCAACCTCTGCCAGCGCCTGATCGCGCCGCCAGGGACGTTCTCCATCCATACCGCGGCGGAGGTGCAGACGGCCGAGGCCCTCGACCGGGCCCCGGGCGCACCGTTTGTCGAGGTGCAGTCCCTGCCGGATGCCGTACTGAGTTATCTCCTGCCGAGCCGATTTTGCGAATCGGATCGCTTCAACCTGATGGCGACCGAAATCACTGCCGGCCAGTGGCTGGGTTACGACCAGGTGGCGGCCATCGAGCAGTGGCTGCGCGAGCGCATCGAATATCTCCCGGGGACCAGCGATATCCCGATCTCGGCCGCGGAGGTGAATCAGCGCGGGAGCGGGGTGTGTCGCGACCTGGCGCATCTCGGGATTGCACTGTGCCGCAGTCTCAGTATCCCGGCGCGCATGGTGGTCGGGTATCTGCACGGCCTGCAGCCGATGGACATGCATGCCTGGTTCGAGGCCTTCGTCGGGGGGCGCTGGTACACCTTTGATGCGACCCAGGCCGAGTTGCGGGGTGGCTACGTGGTCGTGGGCTACGGCCGTGATGCGGCCGATGTGGCGGTCTATAACCAGTTCGGCCTGCCGGTATACCCGACCCGCCACGACGTCGACGTCCGTCGAATCGAAGGGCCGAACTAAGGCGTTGGAGCAAGCGCACGCGGCCCGTTTTCCGGATGAGCGGAAGGGGTTTGTGCCTCTGGTCTTCCCGGGGTGGGGCCGGGCATCAAAGTGCCTGATCGGACTTGCGAAACACCGGTCTTGGAAGGGGGCTCGGTGGTCCGCAGCGGCCGTGTCGGGAGACGTCCGGCCTGAAAAGAAGGGCCGGATGGCGTATGATTGGCGGCCTTTTTGCGGCAGCGCCCCAAGTAGCTGGCGCGCCGAAATCCGCTGAATCCAACGCTTTGAACGGGAGACCCGAATGTTTTCGATCGACATGAGTATCCACGGCTACGACGACGACCTCTGGAATGCCATCCGCGACGAGTCGCAACGTCAGGAAGAGCACATCGAGCTGATCGCGTCGGAAAACTACACCAGCCCGCGCGTGATGGAAGCGCAGGGTTCGGTGCTGACCAACAAGTACGCCGAGGGCTACCCCGGCAAGCGCTACTATGGCGGTTGCGAGCACGTCGACGTGGTTGAGCAGCTGGCGATCGATCGCCTCAAGCAGCTCTACGGTGCCGACTACGCCAACGTGCAGCCGCATTCCGGCTCCCAGGCCAACGCCGCGGTGTACATGGCCCTGCTGCAGCCGCATGACACCGTCCTGGGCATGAGCCTGGACGCCGGCGGCCACCTGACCCACGGTGCCAAGCCGAACTTCTCCGGCAAGATCTACAACGCGGTGCAGTACGGCATCACCGACGAGGGCCTGATCGACTACGACGAGGTCCAGCGCCTGGCCACCGAGAACCAGCCGAAGATGATCGTCGCCGGCTTTTCCGCCTATTCGCGCGTGGTCGACTGGAAGCGCTTCCGCGAGATCGCGGATAGCGTCGGTGCCTACCTGATGGTCGACATGGCCCACGTCTCCGGCCTGATCGCGGCGGGCGAGTACCCCAACCCGATCGACCACGCCCATGTGGTCACCTCCACCACGCACAAGTCCCTGCGCGGACCGCGTGGCGGCTTCATCATCTCCAAGGGGCAGCCGGAACTGAACAAGAAGTTCCAGTCGCTGATCTTCCCGGGCACCCAGGGTGGTCCGCTGATGCACGTGATCGCCGGCAAGGCGGTGGCGTTCAAGGAGGCCCTGGAGCCGGAATTCAAGACCTACCAGAAGCAGGTGATCGCCAACGCCCGCGCGATGGCCGAGGTGCTGGTGGAGCGTGGCTTCGACATCGTCTCCGGCGGTACCGACAACCACCTGTTCCTGCTGAGCCTGGTCGCCAAGGGCATGACCGGCAAGGCCGCGGATGCCGCGCTGGGCCGCGCCAATATCACGGTCAACAAGAACGCCGTGCCGAACGATCCGCAGTCCCCGTTCGTGACCTCCGGCATTCGCATCGGCACCGCTGCGCTGACCACTCGCGGCTTCACCGAGTCCGAGTCCCGCGAGCTGGCCGGCTGGATCGCCGACGTGCTGGATGATCACGAGAACGAGCAGGTGATCGACGCGACCCGCGAGAAGGTCCTCGAGATCTGCCGTCGCTTCCCGGTGTACGGTCACGGCGAATAACCACCGCCAGTTGGCCGGCTGACGGGGCCCGGGATGCGCTGTCCGTCCTGTCATGATCAGGACACCCGCGTGGTCGATTCGCGGGTGGCCGGCCCGGAGCAGGAACAGATCCGGCGCCGGCGGCAGTGCCGTGCCTGTGGTGCGCGCTTTACCACCTTCGAGCGGGCGGAGTTCAGCCTGCCGCGGGTGGTCAAGCGCTCCGGTGAACGGGTCGCCTTCGACGAGGAAAAGCTGCGCAGCGGTCTGCGCCGGGCACTGCACAAGCGCCCGGTGAAGACCGATGATGTCGAGCGCGTGATCGACGACATCAAGCGCCAGCTTTCGGCCGTCACGGCCCCCGAGGTCAAGTCCGACCGCATCGGCGAAATGGTGCTGGCGGCCTTGCACGGGCTGGACCATGTGGCCTATATCCGTTTTGCCTCTATCTATCTCAGCTTCGCCAGTGTGCAGTCCTTCCGTGAGGCGATCGAACGGCTGGAGGATGACCTCAGTCCGGAGATGCGCCGTTCGCAGATGCGCCTGATCGACGAGGAGGCGACCGGAAACGCCCCGGAATCCGCGGCGGACGGGCGAGCCACCCCCGAGACGGACGGCGGCTCGCAGGAGGGGATGTAATGGAAGCGCCGACGACCGAGCAGGTCATTGCCGACCGCCGGCACATGGCGCGCGCCCTGAAACTGGCGGATTACGGCCGCTTCACCGCGGATCCGAATCCGCGGGTGGGCTGCGTTATCGTGCGCGACGGCCGGGAGGTAGGCGCGGGCCTGCACTGGAAGGCCGGCGAGGTGCATGCCGAGGTGAACGCGCTGCAAGCGGCCGGTGAGGCCGTGCAAGGCGCGACCGCCTACGTGACCCTGGAGCCCTGCAGTCATCAGGGCCGCACCCCGCCGTGTACCGATGCGCTGATCCGGGCGGGCGTCGCGCGGGTCGTGATCGCGATGCTGGATCCGAACCCACAGGTATGCGGGGGCGGGATCGATGCCTTGCAGGCGGCCGGTATCCGGGTCGACAGCGGCGTGCTGGAGGCCGAGGCACGGGCGCTGAACCCCGGCTTCGTGCAGCGCATGGAGCAGGGGCGCCCCTGGGTGCGGGTCAAGCTGGCTGCGAGCCTGGACGGGCGGACGGCCATGGCCTCCGGCGAGTCGCAGTGGATCACCGGCGAGGCGGCGCGGCGCGACGTCCAACTGTGGCGGGCGCGGGCCGGGGCGATCGTCACCGGCAGTGGCACCGTGGTCGGCGATGACCCGCGCCTGAATGTGCGCATGAAGCCGTTTGATCTGGCTGCCCACGCCGGCTTCCCGGATGACCCGCGGTATCACGATCTGCCGACCCGGCAGCCACTGCGCGTCATCCTCGATGCGCGCCTGCGCACGCCCCCGGGCTCGCAGATCCTGCGTGACGGGCCGGTCTGGATCCTCACCAGTCCCGATGTGGCGGGCTCGCCTGCGGCGGATGCCCTGCGCGGCAAGGGTGCCGAGGTGCGGGCCGTGCCGCTGGCGGAGGAATCTGCCGAGGGCGGGCTTGATCTGGGTGCGGTGCTTATGGAGCTGGGACGGGCAGAGGTCAACGAGCTCCACGTGGAATCCGGACCCGGCCTGGCCGGTGCGCTCGCCCGCGGTGGCTGGGTTGACGAGTGGCTGATCTACCAGGCGCCGTTGCTGATGGGCTCCAGCGCCCGTCCCCTGGTGGAGTGGCCACTGGCCCGCATGGCCGAACGCGCCGAACTCGAAGTCGTCGACACCCGCTGGGTCGGCGATACCCTGCGCCTGCTTGCCCGTCCGCGTTCCTAAGGGCTTGTTTGCATCACGAAGCGCACGACGACAGGAAGAGCGGGCAGGGCGAGTAGCAAGAGCGATCGACAGGAAGACGGGGAGGATGATGGAGCTCGAGGCGCTGCAATCCAACGCCTCGGCGCTGGATAAACCATAGGGCCCCCTGTTCGGCTTCGTTCCAAGGCCTTCCGATCTGTAATCGCCATTGACCTGCTTCGTGGCTTCGTGATGGCCCTTGAAGGACTTGCGAGGACCGGCGTTGCCACTATAAACGCCCGGGTCGTGGTGCGAATTCATTAGCGTTTCCCTATGATGGGGCGCCTGTGGCCCGGCATTGTGCTCCGGACCCGACCGAACGAGTGGACATCCATGTTTACCGGAATCATCGAGACCCTTGGCAGCCTGGAGCGCCTCACCCCCAGCGGGGGCGATGTGCGCTTGCACGTCAATGCGACCGGGATGGACCTGTCGGATACCCGCCTGGGGGATTCGATCGCGGCCAATGGGGTCTGCCTGACGGTGACCGATCTGCCGGGTAATGGCTTTGCCGCCGATGTCTCGCGGGAGTCGCTGGATGTCACCACGCTGGGCCATCTCGGTCCGGGGGATCGGGTGAATCTCGAACGCGCGCTGGCGCTGGGTGATCGCCTGGGCGGGCACATGGTGTCCGGGCATGTCGACGGTGTGGGCGAAGTCGTGGCGATGGAGCCGGACGCGCGCTCCACCCGCGTGCGTTTTCGCGCGCCGGCGGCGCTGGCTCGCTACATCGCGGCCAAGGGCTCGATCACCATCGACGGCACCAGCCTGACGGTGAACCGGGTGGACGGCGCCGAGTTCGAGGTCAACATCATCCCGCACACCTGGTCACTGACCCGGTTTGCCGTGTACGCAGTGGGCACGCCGGTCAACCTGGAGGTGGACCTGATCGCCCGCTATCTGGAACGCCTGATGCTGGGCGATCGAGCGGCCGAGCCGGGTACCCAGGCGGGCGATCTGTCCGAGGCCTGGCTGGCCGAGCAGGGCTTTCCCAATCACTCCGGTTCGCGCGACTAACTGCGCGGCCGAAAGCAGGAATCTATGGAATTTTCCAATACCGAAACCATCCTGGAAGAGCTTCAGGCCGGACGCATGGTGGTCATCGTCGATGACGAGGATCGCGAGAACGAAGGCGATCTGCTGATGCTCGCCTCGCACGCGCGGCCGGAGGACATCAACTTCATGGCCAAGTACGGCCGCGGGCTGATCTGCCTGACGCTGACCCGCGAGCGCTGCAAGCAGTTGGCGCTGCCGTTGATGGTGACCGACACCAACGACGTGCACGGCACCAACTTCACCCTGTCGATCGAGGCGGCCGAGGGCGTGACCACCGGCATCTCCGCCTACGATCGTGCGCACACCATCCGCACCGCCGTGGCGCCCAATGCGACGCCCGAGGACATCGTCCAGCCGGGCCACGTGTTCCCGCTGATGGCGCAGCCGGGCGGGGTGATCGTGCGGGCCGGGCATACCGAGGCCGGCTGTGATCTCGCGCGCCTGGCCGGGGCCGAGCCGGCCGCGGTGATCGTCGAGATCCTGAACGAGGACGGCAGCATGGCGCGGCGTTCGGATCTCGAACGCTTCTGCGCCGAGCATGACCTGAAGATGGGCACCATCGAGGATCTGATCCGCTACCGCATCGAGAACGAGAAGACGGTCCGGCGGGTGTCCGAGCGTCCGTTCCCGACCGAGCATGGCGAGTTTCGCCTGCTGGCGTTCGAGGACGAAGTGGACCACGAACTGCATTTTGCCCTGGTGCGTGGCGAGCCAAAGCCGGACCAGGACACCCTGGTGCGCGTGCATCTGGAGAGCACGCTGTGCGATACCCTCGGCTATGCCGGTCCGGATCGTGGCTGGCCGCTGGATGATGCCCTGCGCCGGATCGACGAGGCGGGCGCGGGCGTGGTGGTGGTGTTGCGCAAGCACGAGAGTGGCAATGCCCTGGCCCAGCGGCTGGAGAATATCGGTCAGCCCGCGCCGGAGGAACGCAGTGGGCGCGAGAACTCCGCCGAATGGCGCATGTACGGGATCGGCGCACAGATTCTCGCCGACTGCGGCGTCGGGCGCATGAAGCTGATGTCCGCGCCGAAGCGCTTCCACGGCCTCGGTGGCTTTGGCCTGGAGGTCGTGGACTACGTCCACGAGTAGCCCCGATGGCGGGAGCCGCGGTGCTACACTAGCGGCTCCCTAGCCCGATCGACTTACTGGACCGACAGGTCCGTCATCTGCCCAACCGGAAGCTCATCATGTCCGAGATCAAGACCCTGGAAGGCGTATTCACCGACGCCGCCGACCATCGCTATGGCCTGCTGCTGGCACGCTTCAACAGCCTGATCGTCGAACGCCTGTTGGAAGGGGCCGTGGATACCCTGAAGCGCCATGGGGTGCAGGAGACGAACCTGACGATCGCCCGTGTTCCGGGTGCCTATGAACTGCCACTGGCGGCGCAGGCCATGGCGCGTTCCGGGCAGTACGACGGTGTGATCGCCCTGGGCTGCGTGATCCGTGGTTCCACCCCGCATTTCGATTATGTCGCTGGTGAGGCGGCCAAGGGACTGGCCCAGGTGCAGATGGCCGAGGACCTGCCGATCAGCTTCGGCGTCCTGACCACCGACTCCATCGAGCAGGCGATCGAGCGCGCCGGCACCAAGGCCGGCAACAAGGGCGCCGATGCCGCCATGGGCGCGATCGAGATGGTCAGCCTGATGCGCCAGCTGCGCGGCTGATGCCGCAACGTTTACCCAGTGCTATCCGCTCATCCAAACAGGTCTGCCGTGACTGAACCCTCAGATCCCCGCCCCGAAGGTGGTGCCCCGCGCAAGGATGCCGATGCCGGCAAGTCCTCTCGGGCCCGGCGCCCGCGCAGCACGCCCGAGCAGCGCGCGCGGCATGCGCGTTCCTTCGCGCGCCGGCGCGCGATGCAGGCGCTTTATTCCTGGCAGCTCACGGGCGCCCACCCGAAGGATATCCTGGCCGAATTCCGTGACGACGAGGAACACGCCAAGGCGGATGCGGAGTACTTCCGCGAACTCCTGATGGGCGTGACCGGCGCCCGCGAGGCCCTGGATGCCCGCATGGAGCTCTACCTCGGCCGTCCGCTGGATCAGCTCGATCCCATTGAGCACGCCCTGCTGTGGCTGGGCCAATGGGAGTTGGCTGAACGCATGGAGGTGCCCTACCGCGTGGTGATCAACGAGGCCGTCGACCTGGCCAAGCGCTATGGCGCCGAGCAGTCGCATCGCTACATCAACGGCGTGCTGGACCGGCTCTCCGCCGACCTGCGCGGCCCCGAGCGTTCCGCCCCGCGCTGACCCCGGGCGGGTCAGCACCACGGCCATGGCCGGCCCCGATTCCGAATTCGATCTGATCCAGCGCTACTTCGGGGCTCCGGTGCGGGCCACCGGGATGGCGGAAGGCGTTCGTCTCGGCATCGGAGACGATGCCGCCCTGCTGGCCGTGCGTAGCGGCCACGAATTGGTCGTCACCGTTGATACCCTGGTCGAGGGCACCCACTTCTTTCCTGATCACCCGCCGGCAAGCGCCGGCCACAAGGCCCTGGCCTCCAATCTCAGTGACCTGGCCGCGATGGGGGCCGAGCCGTTGGGCGCGGTGCTGTCGCTGACCCTGCCGCGTGTGGATCATGACTGGCTGGCGGGCTTCAGCCACGGCTTTCTGGCGCTGGCCGAGGAGGTCGGGATCCCGCTGGTGGGCGGGGATACCAACCGGGGTCCGCTGGCGATCAGCGTGACGGTCCTGGGCGAGGTGCCCGTCGGCCACGCCCTGCGCCGCGACGGTGCCCGGCCTGGCGATCGCCTGGTGGTTTCCGGTGCGCTGGGCGGAGCGGCCTGCGGGTTGGCCCACGAGACGCAGCGGCGTGCAGAGGGGGGTCCCGTAGACGCCTCGAGCCCCGCCTGCGCCCGGCTGTTCTGGCCCGCGGCGCGTCTGAGTCTGGGCCGTGGTCTGCGCAACCGCGCACGGGCCGCCATCGATATCTCTGACGGCCTGCTGGCGGACCTGGGCCATCTGTGTGCCGCCTCGGGTTGCGGTGCGCGAATCGACTGGCCCAGCGTCCCGCGCGACCCGCTGCTGGCGGAGGTGTCCGAGCAGCAGGCTCGCTCCTGCGCACTGGGCGGTGGCGAGGACTACGAGCTGCTGTTCGCCCTCCCGCCGGGGGAGTCGCTGGACCTGCTCGCGTTCAGCGTGGGCGTCCCGCTGACCGTGATCGGTGAGTGCACCGAGGGTGCGGGTGTGGTGGTGGAGGACGCAAACGGGCAACGGTTGGACGTGGCGCGGGCGGGCCACGATCATTTCGCGAACACAGAATAAAGAATAGGGACAGGGGAGCCATGCCGGAGCAGAAGATCCGTAATCCGAAGATGCCATCGGTGAAGACCGTGTTCGGCGATCCCATTCACCTGTTGGCGTTCGGCTTCGGTAGTGGCCTGTCGCGCTGGGCACCGGGTACCACCGGCTCGCTGGGTGCACTGGTGCTGTACTTCGCGATCATGAATTTCCCGGAGTGGGCCTACCTTGCGATCACCGTGGTCGTGGTGATGGCCGGCTTCCACATCTGTGGCGAAAGTGCGCGCAAGCTGGGAGTGCACGATCATCCCGGCATCGTCTGGGACGAATGGGC
This sequence comes from Thioalkalivibrio sp. ALMg13-2, assembly GCF_000381185.1. Classification (NCBI taxonomy): domain Bacteria; kingdom Pseudomonadati; phylum Pseudomonadota; class Gammaproteobacteria; order Chromatiales; family Ectothiorhodospiraceae; genus Thioalkalivibrio; species Thioalkalivibrio sp. ALMg13-2. The sequence goes on from NZ_KB906114.1 coordinate 42,144, forward strand.
CGGCATGCTCATCACGCTGGCGTTTGCCCCGGCGGGGCTGATGTGGGTGGTCGTCGGCTTCCTGCTGTTCCGGGTGTTCGACATCCTCAAGCCCTGGCCGGCGAACTACTTTGATGAAAAGTGGCACGACGGCCACGGGATCATGATGGACGACGTCGTGGCGGGCCTGTACGCCGGCTTCGCGCTGGTGATCCTGGGTGGGCTGTTCCAACAGCTGGTGGTCGAGGCTTAAGGAGCGCTGAAACGTGTTTCCCTGGACGTGATGGACTTGGCAGAGTCACATGCTGCGGGGAATCATGGGTACGCGCGGACGCCTCAGGGGCAGGCAACGACGCAAGGAGTGAGTGGCATGAAGTCCCTCTTTCGTTCCCTGACGCAGGTTGCGGTCATGGGCGCCGTGCTGGCGTTCGGTGGCGCGCAGGCTCAGCCGTCGGGCGGGCCGCCGCCCGGATCTCCGGGCGCCAGTGGCGACACGCCCGCGGCGGGCAATTGGCCGCCCGGGCATGGTGGGACCCCGCCGGGGCAGCGCCGCGGCGACTCGCGCCCCGATCAGCGCCTGGATCTCCCGCGGGCGCCCGGTTCATCCTCGGCGCCGCCTCCCGACGATCCGCCGCTGCCGGACCCGTCCGATCCTCCGAAACCACCGATGCCACCGGCACCGAACCTGCCAGGGCTTTGATCAGTCTTCAATCCGCACTTCCCTGGCGCGGGCGCCACGCGGCGGGTGAGGCGGGAGCCATCAGGACGGCATAGGCAGCCGTTGCCACGATGACGCCCAGCAGAGGAGGTACCACGGGTGCGTAGTACGCCGCGGCGGATCCCGCCGCGTACGCCAGCAGGCCGGGCCAGTGGAACCCGGGCAGGCGGGCCGAGCCCAGGCGGGGGTATTGCCCGCGATGGCGCAGCCAGAAGTCGGCGACGATTACGCCACCGAGCGGCGGGATGAAGGTCCCCAGCAGGATCAGGAACGGCACCAGATAGTCATGCATCCCGGCGACCGCGAGCGCTGTGCCGATCGCGGCCCCGAGCACGGTGACCAGCCGCCGGCGCTGGGTGCGCAGCAGATTGCAGCCGGCCACGCCGAAGTTGTAGATGGTGTTGTCCTGGGTGCTCCAGATGTTCAGCAGAAGCATCAGTACCGTGATCGTCACGAAACCCTGGGCCAGCATGACGTGGACGATGTCGGCCTCGTGGTAGATCAGGGCGCCGAGCGCGCCGGTCAGGACCATTAGTCCGTTTCCCAGCACGAAGGCCGCCAGGGTCGCGATGACCGCAATGCGCGGGGTGCGGGCGAAGCGGGTCCAGTTGGTGGCGAGGGTTGCACCGCCCACAAACGTGCCGATCACGATGGTGAGGGCGGCGTGGAAATCCATCTCCGTGCGCGGGTCCTGACCAAGCAGGCCCCCGGGGCCGCCGGCGTCGCCGATCCCGATGAATAGCGTGAACAGGATGAACAGGAGCATGACCGGTACCGCGACGCGGGAGAGCCAGTCGAGACCGCGATAGCCGATCATCGCGGTGATGCAGAAGGCGAACCCGAACAGCACCATCAGCCCGACTTCCATTGGTTCCGGCAGCGCGGTGGTCTCGACCAGGATGATCGCGACGGTGGCCGTGCCCCAGGCGTACCAGCCGATCTGGGTGAACGCGAGGATGACGTCGGAGAGCTTGCTGCCCCATTCCCCGAAGCAGAAACGCCCCATCAGGACCGTGTGCAGTCCGCTCTTGCAGCCGATGTAGGCGAGCGTGGCCGCGTAGGTCCCCAGTAGCAGGTTGCCCAGTGCGATCACCAGCATCAGCTCGCCGAAGCTGAACGCCAGGCCCAGCGACCCGCCGGCCCACAGGGTCGAGGTAAAGAAGGTGAACCCGAACAGCACCACGGCCATGGACCAGAAGCCCTTGCGGGCATGGTCCGGTACTTCGCTCAGGGGGTGGTCGTTGTGATTCACGCGCACGGCCGGTCGGAAGACCGCACGAGTGTACCGGCCACAGGGTTACCGTGCCGCGTGTCCGAGCTCGCGCATCTTCTTCAGCCAGCGTTCGCGGGCGGCGGCATCACCGCCGTTCTGCCCGATCAGGGTGTGGCGGATCGGGCCGAAGCCGCAGAAGCGGAAGATGTTGCGTTCCAGGCTCTTCAGGCTGTGGGCCCCATAGAACCAGCGGTAGGCCAGCGCCGGCATGCCCATGGTGACCACGATGCGGACCGAGCGGCCCTTGAGGCGCGTGTGGCGCAGGCGGTTCATGTCGCCATCGCCGACGAATGCCGGGCGCAGGGTCTGTTCCAGGAAGCCCTTGACCAGGGCCGGCATATCGCCCAGCCAGAGGGGATAGATCAGGACGATGTGGTGGGCGACCTCGATCAGTTCCTGCGCCTCGAGGATCGCGGGCGGAACGGTCTCGTCGACAAACTCGGCCTGGTTCTTCAGCAGTGGAAAGTCGCGGTGGGCAATCGTCAGGGTGTCCACCGCGACGCCGGCCTTCTCGGCCCCTTCGCGGTAGGCATCGGCCAGCGCGTGGTCGAGGTGGCCTTCGGCCGGGTCGGGGTGGCCCTGCAGGATAAGGATGCGCGTCATGCAGCTGTCCTCGTGCCGGGAAGACTTCTCTTCAAGCCTAGATTAGATGACGGGGCTTGTTGCCACGCAATGGTTTTCTGCCGGGCGGGTCTCGCCTACGATTAGGGTGCGAGTTGCAGCGCAATGCGGCTTCAGCACACGGAGGCGAGATGGCATTCGATCCGGTTGTACTGTTCTTCCTGCTGGGCGCCATTGCGGGCCTCGCCAAGTCGGATCTGAAGATCCCGATGGCGATCTACGAGGCGCTTTCGATCTATCTGTTGCTGGCGATTGGCCTGATGGGCGGGGTCAAGCTGGCCGAGAGCGAGCTGTTGCCCTTGCTGCTGCCGGGGTTGGCGGTGCTGGCGGTAGGTTCGTTGATCCCGCTGATCGCGTTCCCGGTTCTGCGCTGGGTGGGGCGCATGCCGCGGGCGGACTCGGCCTCGATCGCGGCGCACTATGGCTCGGTCTCGGTGGTGACCTTCTCGGTCGCCGTGGCCCTGCTGGCTTCGCGCGGGATCGATTACGAAGGTCACATGGTGGTCTTCCTGGTGCTGCTGGAGATGCCGGCCCTGATCATCGGCATCCTGCTGGCGCGCATGGGCAGCAAGGGCCCGACGCGCTGGGGCAAGACCATGCACGAAGTGTTTTTCGGCAAGAGTATCTTCCTGCTGGCCGGCGGCCTGGTGATCGGTTTCATCGCGGGTCCCGTGCACATCGAGCCGCTGGAGCCGATGTTCTTCGACCTGTTCAAGGGCGTGCTTGCGCTGTTCCTGCTGGAGATGGGGCTGGTCGCCTCCAGTCGCATCGCCGACGTGCGCCAGTACGGCTTCTTCCTGGTGACCTTCGCGATCATGATGCCGATCGTCTCGGCCGTGCTGGGTACGCTGCTGGGGTATGCGCTGGGCATGTCGATGGGCGGTACGCTGTTGCTGGCGACCCTCTATGCGAGTGCCTCCTACATCGCCGCACCGGCGGCCATGCGTATCGCGGTGCCCCAGGCCAATCCGGCGCTTTCGATTGGCGCCTCGCTTGGGGTCACGTTCCCGTTCAATATCTTCCTGGGTGTGCCGCTCTATTTCTGGATGGCCCAGACCCTTTATTCGCTGGGAGGCTAGCGCGATGGAATCCGATGACATGCATCTGCTGACGGTGGTGGCCGAGGCGATCCTGGAGGAGATGCTGATCGACGAGGTGCGCGGCATGGGTGCGGCCGGCTACACGGTGACTGACGCGCGCGGCTGGGGCCGGCATGGCAAGCGCCGGGGCAACTGGCGCCAGGGTGGCAATATCAAGGTCGAGGTGGTGGCTTCGGCCGAGTTGTGCGATCGCATCGCAGCCCGGTTCAAGGAACAGTACGAGGCGGACTATGGTTTGTTGATGTTCACCGTCCCGGTGGCGTTGAAGAATTAGGGACGCACCGGGTCCGGGGAATCGAGTTTCCATGGAGTGAAGTGTTTCGCGGAATTTCCGGGAACTCGACTGTCACCCTTGGGGCGCGCGGGGTCTGGCTGCTATCAAGGGGGCCTGAATAAACGCCGTTACAGCCCGCAGGAGGCTCCCAATGACGAGATTTCGCAGCACGGCCCTGGCCATCGCGCTAGGTTCACTGTTTGCCGCCGGTTCGGCATACGCGCAGGCCCCGCAACATGGGGACCCACAGGGCGGAATGGGCCAGGGTATGCCGCCCGCCGAACAGGGTGCCCCGCCGGCCGGTGGTCAGCAGGTCCCGGGCCAGGGCGGCATGCCGCGCGGCCAGGGTCAGGAGCGTGGGCAGGGCATGCCTCAGGGGCAGCCGCCGGAGCAGCCCGGCCAGCGCAGGCAGGGGCAACAAGCTCCCGGGCAGATGGAGCGCGGTGGCCAGCCGGCACCGGGGCAAAGCGGAGCGCCGACTCCGCCCCAGGGGCAGGGCCAGCCGCCTCGGGGACAGGGTCAACCTCAAGGGCAGGGGCAGCCCCAGGATGCGCCCCCGCTGGGACAGCAGCGCCAGCCCCGGGGCGAGGATGCACCGCCGCTGGGCGAGGGAACACCGACGCGACCGGGTACCGGAACCCAGCCAGCCGATCCGGCAGACCCCGCCCAGCCAGCCGACCCTTCGGCAACGGATAACCTTCCGCCCCTCGATTGATCCGACTCTCGCGGCCGCCACTGGCCTGCCGCGCGGGTGGGCTGGTCAGGTCCGGGCGAGGATGCGGTAGGGCCCGGGATGGCCGTCTTTTCCCGACTCGATCAGCGCAATCGTGTCCGCCTGCCAGCGCAGGGGCGGTTCGATGCGTTCGGTGTCGGGCGGCGCGGCGTGGCGTCGCAGGGACACGTGGGGTCGGAAGGGGCGCGGCGGACCGAGGTCGATACCGCAGTCGTTGCACAGGGCATGTGCCTGCTCGGCGAGGTCGGCCAGTGCGGCGGGCGGCTCGGCAGGACCGGCCCAGGTGATGCGCGGCCCGGTGAAGTGGCCCAGATGATCCAGGGTCAGGTCGATCGGCGCGCAGGCGAGTTCCGTGATGCGCCCGGCCAGACAGTCGGCCTGTCCGACCGGGATCGTTCCGGCGAAGGCCAGCGTCAGGTGCAGGTGATCGCGCGGGACCGGTCGGCCGGGGCCGTCGAGTTCCTGGCCGAGGCGGGCTAGTGTGGCGCGTGTGGGGTCGTCGGGCCACAGGGCCAGAAAGACCCGCCGGGCTGCGGGGGATGCGGCCACCGATTCAGCCGCGCGGGCGGGGGAGATTCTCACGCTGACGGCGTTCCCACAGGGTCTTGCGGCTGATGCCGAGGGCCCGGGCCAGCTCGGTCTCGGTCATGCTGCCCTGGTTTTCCTGCACGAAGTGCCGGAAATACTCGTTCAGGCTCGAGCCCTTGCCCTTGCGGGTCGGAAACGCGGGGTTGGGGATCTCGTCGTCCCGGGCCGGAGTGCCCGTCGAGAGTCCCATGTGGTCCGCTTCGATGCAGCCATCCGGGCTCAGTACCCACCCGCGTTCCAGGGCGTTCGCCAGCTCGCGCACGTTGCCGGGCCAATCTTGCGACTCCAGGGCTTGCCGTGCCGCGTGTGACAGTTGTGGCATTGGCCCCGAACCGGCCAGTGCATCGAGGAAATGCCGTGCCAGGGGGATGATGTCCTCGCGCCGTTCGCGCAGGGGCGGGATGGACAATTCCAGGACCCGCAGGCGGTAGTAGAGGTCGGCACGAAAGGCCTGTTCCGCGATCATGGCCTCGAGGTCGCGGTGGGTGGCCGCCAGCAGGCGCACATCCACCTTCAGGTTCTCGTTGGACCCGACCGGGCGGAGCTCGCCATCCTGCAGGACCCGTAGCAGGCGGGCCTGGGCCGCAGGCGCCAGTTCGCCGATCTCGTCCAGGAACAGCGTGCCGCCGTGGGCGCTCTGGATCAGGCCGGTGCGCGCCTTGACCGCACCGGTGTAGGCACCCTGGGCGTGACCGAACAGCTCGGCCTCGACCAGACCCTCGGGGATGGTGGCGCAGTTGACCGCGACGAACGGGCCGCTGGCGCGCGGGCTCAGTTCGTGCAGGGCGCGCGCGGCCAGCTCCTTGCCGGTACCGGACTCGCCGCGCAGCAATACCGTGGAGTGGGTCATGGCCACACGCCGGATCTGATCACGCAATTGCTGCATGGCCTGGCTCTCGCCGATGAGGCCCAGTCCGGGGCGCGGAGCGGAATCGGTTCCCTCGTCGTCGGGTTCGTCGGTGTTGGGGCGGTCGCGCTCGCGCAGGGCGGCGCGCAGGGTCAGCAGCAGAGCGTCGTGGTCGAAAGGCTTGGCGATGTAGTCGGCGGCGCCTTCCTTCATCGCGTTGACCGCGGAGGGCACCGACGCATAGCTGGTCATGATGACCGTGGGCGTGTGGGCGAATTCCGGCAGCAGCTCGATCCCTTCGCCATCCGGCAGGCGCAGATCCACCAGTTGCAGATCGTAGGGATCGGCGGCTGCCAGCGCCCGCGCCTCGGCCAGGTTTTCGGCCACGCCGACCTCGAAGCCGTGATGTTCCAGGAACCGCCGCACGGCGCGGCGGATCGGGGCTTCGTCGTCAACGAGCAGGATGCGGGTCATGAGTCGTCGCGTGGCAGAGTCAGCAGGAATCGAGCACCGCCCTCGGGGCGGTTGGCGGCCATCAGGGTACCACCGTGGTCGCGCACGATGCTGTAGGCCACTGGCAGCCCCAGGCCGGTGCCCTGGCCGGCCGGCTTGGTGGTGAAGAACGGCTCGAACAGCCGTTCCAGGCTGGATGCGTCGATTCCAGGGCCGGCGTCGTCGATGGTGACCTGAACATGCCGTCCGTGGAGTCGGGCCGCGATGGCGACGGTGGCGTCTTCGGGCGAGGCCTGCTCGGCGTTGGTCAGCAGGTTGATGAACACCTGCAACAGCGTGGCATGCGAGCCGCGGACGTGCAGCCCCGCGAGGCCCGAAGTCGTGAATTGCAGGTCGTTGCGCCCGGCCAGGCGCATCAGGCGGATGGCCTCGGCCACGAGCTCGTCCAGCGCGATGGTCTCGAAATGTCCGGCCGATGGGCCTTCGTCGGCGTGGGCGAAGGTGATCAGCGACTGGACGATGGCGTTGATGCGCCGTGTCTGGGCGAGGATGTCGTCGGCGATGCCGTGGATCTCCTGCGGATCGTCCTCGAGGGGCAGGGTCTGCGCCAGCGAGGCGATACCGGTCAGTGGATTGCCGATCTCGTGCGCGACCCCGGCGGCAAAGCGGCCGATGGAGGCCAGGCGATCGCCGTGGGCGATCTCGGACTCGAGCTGGGCGCGTTCGGTCACGTCCTCGATCAGGACCACGCGGCCTTCCACCTGACCCTGGGCATCCTGCAGTTCGGAGCGGTGCAGGTTCAGGCGGCGGTTGCCGTTGGGCAGATCCACGTTCAGCTTGTACCACTGGCGGTCCGGGCTCTCCAGGAAGGCGGTCAGCAGGCCGCTCCAGGGGCTGTCGAGCTGACCGATGTTCTGGCCCACGGCGTCTTCCGTGGCGACCTGCGTGAGCTGCGCCAGGGCCTGGTTCCAGCCGGTGATCTCGCCGGTATTGGTGAGGCTGGCTACCCCCAGCGGGAGCTCGTGCAGGATCTGGCGATGAAAGCGGCGCAGGGCGTCCAGCTCGGCCGCCAGGCCGGACAGCGGCAAGGGGCGGGTCTCCAGCTGTTCCTCGATCCGCCGCAGGCTTTCGCTCAGGGTGTGGCGCCCGGCGGCATCCAGGCGCAGGTGCTGGTCGACGATCATGCGCGCCAGTACCGGCCCCAGCAGGCCGGAGAGATTGCGCTCGATCCGTTCGCGGAGGTGGCGCAGATCGCCGCGTGAACGCGTATGGCGGGGCAGGCCGAGATCATCCAGGGCGCGCTGGACCTCGTGGCGCGCCGTGCCCGGGCCCAGGGTGGCCGCAAGTGCAGTCTCCATCTCGGTGACGTCGCCCGCCAGTGGCAGGCCCGCTCCGGTGGCGGTGGATTCGTTGGGGCAGCAGGCCCGGCCGGCCTCGGCCTCCTCGGGGTTCGGCCGGGTCAGCAGCGAGCCGACGACGAACAGGACCGCGTTGACGCCCAGGCTTAGCATTAGCGCGAAGGTCCACGGGTCCAGCATCTCCGCGCGCAAGAGGCGTTGTGGGTCGGGCAGGGCCGTCGCGATCCCGGCATCCGACAGCAAAGGCATGACGAGGGTGAACGCCCAGCCGGCAATCCCGGCCCCCAGGCCCAAGAGAAATCCGACCCGGGTCGCCTGTTTCCACAGCATCAGGCCGATCAGGCCCGGCAGAAGTTGCGCCACCGCGGCAAACGAGATCAGACCCAGCTGCGCGAGGCCCTCGACGACCTGCAGCAGGCCGTAGAAGGCATAGCCGAGCCCGATGATGAACACGATCCAGATGCGCCGCCCCCAAAGCAGGCGGGTGTAGAGGTTGGCGCTGCGCTCCTCTTCGTGCAGTCGGGTCAGTGGCGAGAGGTAGTTGGTGCCCATATGGGCGAGCGCCAGGGTGGTCACGATCATCATCGCACTGGCGGCGGACAACCCACCGATGAAGACCAGCAGGGCGAGGCTGGGCGACTCCAGCAGCCCGGCGATGCCGATGGCGTAATAGTTGGGCGAGATGCCCAGCCCGGCCGCCTCCCCGGCCCAGTAGAGCACCGGCATCGGCAGGTTCAGCAGCAGCAGGAATGCGGGGAACGCCCAGGCCGCGGTGTTCAGTGCCTGCGGGTTGATGTTCTCGGTGAACAGCATGTGAAACTGGCGTGGCAGCAGGAAGGCGGCCGCGAAGGCCAGGATCATCATCGCGAACCAGCCGCCCTGGCGCACCGGCTCGTACAGCGCATCGACCGCTTCGGGATGGGCGGCCAGCCAGTCGTTCAGCCCGCCGAGGCCGCCGAACACGGCGTACAGCGCCACGGCGGCAATCACGAGGATGGCGAGCAGCTTGACGATGGACTCGAAGGCGATGGCCAGCACCAGACCGGCGTGCTTTTCGCGCGGGGCGATGTGGCGGGCGCCGAACAGGATCGCGAACAGCGCGATGGTGCCGCTGAAGGTCAGGGCGAGCAGATGCGGCGGGGTCTCCGCGGTCAGCACGGCGGCGGACTCGGCCACGGCCTTGATCTGTAGCGCGATGTACGGGAGTACCCCAGCGAGCATGAACAGGGCGACCACGGGCCCGGTGAAGCGGCTGCGGTAGCGAAAGGCGAACAGGTCGGCCAGCGAGGTCAGTTGCTGTTCGCGGGTCAGGCGCAGGAGGGGACGCAGCAGCCAGGGGGTGGCGGCGAAGGCCAGGGTCACGCCGAGGTAGATGGTCAGGTACAGGTACCCCTGGTCGGCGAGGAAACCAAGGTTGCCGTAGAAGGTCCAGGACGTTGCGTACACCCCCAGCGACAGGCTGAACACCCAGCCATTGGCTGCCAGCCGGCCCACTCGTGGGACGCGGTCGGCCAGGAACGCAATGCCAAATAGCAGGGCGAGGTAGGCCACCCCGACCGCGTAGATCAGACCCAGGCTAAGGGTCACGTCGCCCGCTCCGGCTCAGTGCCGCGATGGCCACGACGAACAGCGCCCAGGCCGTGAAGGGCCACCACCAGGCAGGACTCAGGTAGGCAACCCAGAGGACCAGCGGGCTCAGAAACAGCAATGCGCCCAGCAGGGCGATCAGGATGGCGCGAGGGGCGTCCATCGTTAGCCGCTCGCAAGCACCTTGCGGTGCGCGGGCGAGCGATCCTGCGGGGCCGTCCGGGTTGGCGCGCGGGTGGAGAGCATGCGGCGAGTCTACACCGCGCGCACGGCCCCGGGCAGTGCCGCCGGCAATGGCAGGTGGTCGCCGAGGGTGTGTCCCTGCAGGCGCTCCAGGGCTTCGGCCAGCTGGGCCTCCGGTGCGTCGGGTGCCTGGGCGTCGCCCGGGGCCAGGCCGATCACCGTCAGGGTGTCGGCCAGCTGCCGCCGGGCGGTATCCGCGTGGATGCCCTCGGCTCCGGTGGCCTTGGCCAGCTTGTCGCCGCCGGGCGCGACAAGGACCGGGTGGTGGGCATAGGCCGGTGGGGTGGCGCCCAGCGCCTCGTAGAGCTGCATCTGGCGCGGGGTGGAGCCGAGCAGGTCGATCCCGCGCACCACGCGGGTTACGCCCAGGTCCAGGTCGTCCACCACGGTGGCGAGCTGGTAGGCGACGATGCCATCCGCCCGGCGGATCACGAAGTCGCTTCCGAGTGCCTCCAGATCGAAGGCGACCGTACCCAGAAAGCGATCCGCGATCGTCCAGTAGCGGGTGGTCGCCCGGGCACGCACGGCCCGGGGCTCGCGTTCGGACGGTAGGCCGTGGCGACAGGTCCCTGGATAGACCGGCCCTTCCCAGCCCGGCCGGCCGCGCGCGGCCAGGTCCTTGCGGGTACAGCCGCAGGGGAAAGCCAGGTTCGACGCCAACAGGGTGTCCACGGCGCGCTGATAGGCGGGACCGCGTTGGCTTTGCCAGGTGACGGGGCCATCCCAGACCAGGGCGAAGGCCTCGAGGGCATGGAAAATGGCATCGGCCGCCCCCGGGTGAACCCGGGGGGCGTCGATATCGTCGATTCGCAGATGCCAGCGGCCGTCGGTACTCCGGGCATCGAGCCAGGAGATGACGGCGGCCAGCAGGGAGCCCGCGTGCAGCGGGCCGGAAGGGGTAGGGGCAAACCGGCCGACATAGCGGTCGGCCCGGGTAATCCGTTCGGGCGTGACCGTCACGGCCCGGCCGGGATCAGGCGCGCTGCTTTTCCTTGATCTCGTCGAGCTGCTTGCAGTCGATGCACATGGTGGCCGTCGGGCGGGCCTCCAGGCGGCGAATGCCGATCTCCACGCCGCAGGTCTCGCAGTAGCCGTAATCGTGGGTGTCGATCTTGCGCAGCGCCTCGTTGATCTTCTTCGACAGCTTGCGTTCGCGGTCGCGGGAGCGCAGTTCCAGGCCGAACTCCTCTTCCTGGGTGGCGCGGTCGGCCGGATCGGCAAAGTTGGACGCGTCCTGGCGCATGTGCCCCACGGTGCGATCGACTTCCTCGGCCAGCTCCTGGCGCCATGCCCGCAGCAGGCTGCGGAAATGCTCGAGCTGATCCGGATTCATGTAATCTTCGTCCGGCTTCGGCTCGTAGGGCGCAATGCCCCCGGCGACCATGTGCTGGGTGGAGGGCTTGTCGGTCTTTTCGTCAGCAGCCATGCGGGCTTTCTCCGGCTGGAAAAATGAGGCGCACTTAGTACCAGAGTCGGGCGGGCCGGGCAAGTCCCGTGCCATGACTGTTGGTGCCTGGTCTCGGTCGGATGCCGGGAATGTGCGGGCTCACGGCCGGTTTTTCAGCGAGATACGGGAAAAGGCGGAAATAACGGGATGACGGAATTGCAGGCGCTGATTTTCGACGTGGACGGCACATTGGCGGACACTGAACGCGACGGTCATCGCGTCGCCTTCAACAAGGCGTTCGCGGACGCGGGCCTGGACTGGGACTGGAGCATCGCGCGCTACGGCGAGTTGCTGCGCGTGACCGGCGGCAAGGAACGCATCCGCCAGTACCTGTCCGAGGACCATCCCGCGGTCCTGAACGAGCCGGGGATCGATGCACGCATCCGCGAGCTGCATGCGGCCAAGACCCGCCACTACGTGGCCCTGCTGGAGACCGGCGCGATCCCGCTGCGGCCGGGGGTGCGGCGGCTGCTGGACGAGGCGGAGGCCGAGGGTCTGCGCCTGGCGATCGCCACGACCACCACACCCGAGAACGTCACGGCCCTGCTGGAGGCCACGCTCGGAAGCGAGGGCCCGTACCGCTTCGAGGTGATCTCCGCCGGCGACATCGTGCCGGCCAAGAAGCCGGCTCCGGATATCTTTACCCATGCACTGGAGGCGATGAACCTGCCGGCGGAGGCCTGCCTGGCCCTGGAGGACTCCGACAACGGCGTGCGTTCCGCCCGCGGGGCGGGGCTGGAGGTCGTGGTCACGACGAACGACTACACCCGCGAGCAGGCGTTTGATGGCGCCTTGGCCGTGCTGGACGGGTTCGGTGAGGCGGATCAGCCCGCGACGGTCCTGGCCGGTCCGGCACTGGAAGGCTCGGTGGTGGATATCGCGACCCTGCGCGCCTGGGTCTCCGGGGCGAAGGGATAGCCGGCGCGCCGGCTCAATCGTTTTCGCGCGGCGGCAGGCGCGGGTCCTCGATCTCGGTCCCGTCGAGCATCTGGGTATCCAGCAGGAAGCCGACGGCGGCGTCGCTGACCCCGTTGATCACGAACTGCACGGCCAGGACCGCGAGAATCAGACCGAACACCTTGGTCAGGATGTCCTTGCCGGTATCCCCGAGGAATTTCACCAGATAGCGCGAATGGACCATCGCGTAGTAGCACGCGACCATGCAGGCCAGCACCGCCAGGAACACGAGGACCAGGTGATAGATGGTGGGGGCCTCGCTGGTCAGGATCATGACCGTCGCAATCGCCCCGGGCCCGCTCATGAACGGGATGGCCAGCGGGATGACCGAGATGTCCTCGGTCACCTGCCCCTTGTCGGCCTTCACCTCCTCGGCGGTCTCGCGCTCGCTGGCCGCCTTCTGCCGGATCATGCCGATCGCGATGCCGAACAGGATGATGCCGCCGGCGATGCGGAACGCCGCCAGCGTGATCCCGAATAGCTGGAAGATCACCCCGCCCAGCAGTGCAAAGGCGAACAGCAGGGCCGTGGCGACCTTGACCGAGCGCAGGGCGGTGGAGCGGCGCTTCTCCTCGGAGGCGCGCGGCAGCATTGCGGTGAAGATGAACGCGGTCGTCAGTGGATTCACGATGACGAACACCGCGAGGAAAGTGACGATCAGGTATTCGAGCAATACGAGCATGGCTCTAGCTTAGGCAGAATGGGGTGTCGTTGCGAGGGCCTCCGTGGGGGTGCCACCGAGATCGTTCCGCACACCATCATTGCCAGGGCCCGTGGCGATCGTTCGCCAAGTCCCCGAGTCCCATGGGTCTTCCGGACGGATGGCCGCGTCGGTGCGCTCCTCGCAATGACCCATACGACTACCCGTCATTGCGAGGCCCCGGAGGGGCCGTGGCAATCTCTGGAATGCCGCACGCCGTCGGAATCCGGTGGTTTCAGAGGGGGACCGCCACGTCGCTTCGTTCCTCGCGATGACGGTGCACTGAAAAACACTGGTCCCTGCGGGGGCTCGCGATGACGGGGCGAGCGTGCATGGGCATGGATCGGGTCCGATCGTTATACTCTGCGCGCATGAAGAAACGCCTGCATCCGGAATCCTTCCGGACCCTCGAGCACTTTGTCGGCAATACGCCGCTGGTGCGCCTGCAGCGCATGGCGGCAGACCTGCCGTCCACCGTGCTGGTGAAGCTCGAGGGCAACAACCCCGCCGGTTCGGTCAAGGACCGGCCCGCGCTGAACATGATCCAGGCGGCCGAGCGCCGCGGCGACATCCAGCCCGGCGACACCCTGATCGAGGCGACCAGCGGCAACACCGGCATCGCGCTGGCGATGGTCGCGGCGATGAAGGGCTATCGCATGATCCTGGTGATGCCGGACAACATGTCCGCCGAGCGCCGCGCCTCGATGAAGGCCTTCGGCGCCGAGCTGGTGCTGGTCTCGCGCGAGGAGAGCATGGAGGGCGCGCGTGACCTGGCGGACCGCATGGAGGCCGAGGGCAAGGGCCGGGTGCTGAATCAGTTCGGCAACCCCGACAACCCGGATGCGCATTACATCGGCACCGGGCCGGAGATCTGGCGCGACACCGAGGGCACGGTGACCCACTTCGTCTCCGCGATGGGGACTACCGGCACCATCATGGGCGTGTCGCGCTATCTCAAGGAGCGCGATCCGGAGGTGCAGATCGTCGGCGTGCAGCCGGCCGAGGGGGCATCCATCCCCGGCATTCGGCGCTGGCCGGAGGCCTATCTGCCGACCATCTTCGAGGCCTCGCGGGTGGATCAGACCGTGGATGTGACCCAGGAGGAGGCAGAGGAGACCATGCACCGGCTGGCGAGTGAAGAAGGTATCTTCGCCGGGGTCTCTTCCGGTGGTTCGGTGGCCGCGGCGTTGAAGCTGGCGGCGCAGACCGAGGGTGGGACCTTCGTCGCGATCATCTGTGACCGCGGCGACCGCTACATCTCCACCGGCGTGTTCCCCGCATGAGTGCCCCGGTCCTGATTTTCGATCTCGAGACGGTCCCGGATATCGAGGGCGCGCGCCGCCTGCACGACTTCGAGGGGCTCGCCGATCACGAGGTCGCCGAGGCGCTGTTCGCGCTGCGCCGTGCCCAGACCGGCTCCGAGTTCCTCAAGCATCCGCTGCATCGCATCGTGTCGATCGGCGTGCTCTATCAGGGCGGCGATGCGCTGAAGCTCTCCGCCTTCGGCCGCGAGGGCGAGGACGGCCAGACGCCCTCCGAGGCCGAACTGCTGCGGCAGTTCTTTGACGTGATCGACAAGCGCACGCCACAGCTCGTTAGCTGGAACGGCGGCGGCTTCGACCTCCCGGTGCTGCATTACCGCGCGCTGGTCAACGGCGTGCAGGCCCCGCGCTACTGGGAGCAGGGCAACGACGACCGCGAGTTTCGCTACAACAACTACCTGTCGCGCTTCCACTGGCGCCACGTGGACCTGATGGACGTGCTGGCGGGCTTCCAGGGCCGCGCGGTCACCAGCCTCGACATGATGGCCAGCCTGCTCGGCTTCCCCGGCAAGCTGGGCATGGATGGCTCGAAGGTCTGGCCGGCCTGGCGCGACGGGCGTCAGGCCGAGATCCACGACTATGTCGAGCACGACGTGCTGAATACCTATCTGGTCTGGCTGCGCTTCGAATACATGCGCGGCAACCTGACCGACGCCGCCCTGGCCAGCCGGCAACAGCAACTGGCCGAGTACCTGGAGGGCAGTGGTGCGGCGCACCACCGTGAATTCCTCGACGCCTGGCAGCCTGCCGGGACCGACACCTGATGGCACGCATCGACAAGACCCCGTTCGAGGCCCGGATCGAGGAGGTCACCCTGGACGGCCAGGGCGTGATCCGTCGCGAGGGCAAGGCCTGCTTCATCCACGGCGTGCTGAAGGGCGAGCGCGTGATGGCGGTGCAGACCGGGCGCAAGCGCCGTTTTGATACGGCCGAGGTGGTCGACGTGCTGGAACCGGCCGCGGGCCGGGTCGAGCCGCCCTGCGAGTTCTTCGGCCTGTGCGGTGGCTGCAAGCTGCAGCACGCCTCGGTCGAGACCCAGCGTGAAATCAAGGAACAGGCCCTGTTCGACGCGCTGGAACGCATCGGCCACGTGACGCCGGAGGCCCGCTTCGAGCCGCTGACCGCCGACACCCTGGGTTATCGCCGCACTGCGCGGCTGGGCGCCAAGCACGTGCCGAAGAAGGGCGGGGTGCTGGTCGGCTTTCGCGAGCGCGGCAGCCCGTATCTCGCCCAGATGACCCACTGCGAGGTGCTGCACCCGGCAGTGGGTGGGCGTATCCAGGCGCTGCGCGAATTGATGGATGGGCTGGAGGCGCGCGACCGCCTGCCGCAGATCGAGGTCGCGCTGGATGACGACGAGCGCGTGGCGTTGATCTTCCGCAACCTCGATCCGTTGTCGCAGGCGGATACCCAGCGCCTGTCCGACTGGGCCGAGGCCGAGGGCATCCAGGTGTATCTGCAGCCGGGCGGGGCGGACACGGTGGAGCCGCTGGCCGGGCCGATCGAGCCGCTGATCTACCGCCATCCGGACTACGGCGTGTCGGTGCCCTTCATGCCGACCGATTTCATCCAGGTGCACGCGCAGATCAACCGCAAGATGGTGCCGCAGGCCCTGGAGGCGCTGGACCTGCAACCGGGACAGCGCGTGCTGGACCTGTTCTGCGGGCTGGGCAACTTTACCCTGCCGCTGGCACGGACCGTGACCGAGGGCGAAGTGGTCGGCGTCGAGGTGGACGACGCGATGCTGGCGCGGGCGCGTGCGAATGCCCGTGACCAGGGCATCGCCAATACCCGCTACGAGCGCGCAGACCTGGACGATGTCGAGGCGTTGAAGAGCGCCGCCTGGTTGCGCGAGGACTTCGACCGTGTGCTGCTGGACCCGCCGCGTACCGGCGCGGCCGCGGTGATCGAGGCCCTGGCACCGCAGCGGATCGAACGCCTGGTCTATGTGTCCTGCAACCCGGCGACGCTCGCCCGTGACGCCGAGCGCCTGGTGCATCATCATGGCTATCGCCTGGAGCGGGCCGGGATCATGGACATGTTCCCGCACACTGCGCACGTGGAATCCATGGCCGTGTTCCGGCGCGCCTGACGCGCTTCGATACTTTAGGGGAATTGCATGCTGGAGATCGTACAAGCGGGTGGGTGGCTGATGCTGCCGATCCTGCTGTGTTCCGTACTGGCCGTGGCCATCGTGCTGGAGCGGCTGTGGACGCTGCGCCGCTCGCGGGTCGTGCCGCCGCGCCTGCTGACCTCGGTGTGGGAGCAGATGCGCACGCAGGGGCTCAAGCTGGACGATATCCAGCGTCTGCGTGCGGGTTCCCCGCTGGGCGCGATCCTGGCCGCGGGCCTGGCGACCCATGACCGCGCCCGCCAGATCACCCAGGAGAGCATTGAAGAGGCCGGACGTCGCGTGGCCCACGAGCTCGAGCGCTACATGAACACGCTGGGCACGATCTCGATGATTACCCCGTTGCTGGGCCTGCTGGGCACCGTGGTCGGGATGATCGAGGTGTTCACCGTGATCACCGAGATCGGCGTCGGCAGCCCGCGCGATCTGGCCGGTGGCATCTCGCAGGCCCTGATTACCACCGCGACCGGGATCGGCGTGGCCATCCCGGCACTGGCCTTTCATCGCTACTTCCGTGGCCACATTGACGAACTGGTGCTGGAGATGGAACAGGAGGCCACCAAGCTGGTCGAGGTGATCCATGGCGAGCGCGAGGCCGGTGTGGTCGAGGGCGGGGCCAAGGCGTGAACTTCCGTACGCCAAGCCGGCAGGAAGAGCCCGGCGTCAATCTGACGCCGTTGATCGATGTGGTGTTCCTGCTGCTGATCTTCTTCATGGTCTCCACCACCTTCGATCAGCACGCGGACATCGAGCTGACCCTGCCCTCGGCCGACCGCGAGGCCGAGGCCGTGGAGCGCGCGTGGATCGACATCATCGTGGACGCGAACGGCAACTACTTCATCAACGGCCAGGAACTGATCAACCGCCGCGCGGAGACCCTGGAGCGCGTGTTGTCCGAGGCCCGCGAGGGCCGCGAGGACGACCCGGTGCTGATCCGCGCGGACGCCAATGCCACCCACCAGTCGGTGGTGCGCGCGCTGGATGTCGTCGGCCGCCTGGGTATCACCTCGGTCTCCATCGCCACCCTGGGTGACGCTGCCGATGACGACTGACGACCCGCACCCACAGCACCTCGACTCCGGCTGGGCGGTTTATCGCCGCCTGCTGGGCTACGCCTTTGTTTACTGGCCGCTGCTGGCGATTGCGACGGTGGCGATGCTCGGCATGGCGGCGACCGAAGCGGGCTTTGCCGCGCTGATGAAGCCGCTGATGGACGAGTCGTTCGCCGAGGGTGATTCACACCCGCTGATTCCGTGGATTCCGGTGGTGCTGATCGGCTTGTTTCTGATCCGGGGCGTGGCCGAGTTCGGTTCGGTCTACGCGATGCGCTACGTCGGGCGGCAAGTCGTCAAGCGCCTGCGCGAGGAGCTGTTCGAGCGTCTGTTGCACATGCCTGTGCAGCGCTTTCAGGAGCAGAGCAGCGGCGAGCTGATTTCACGCGTGACCTACAACGTGGAGCAGGTGGCGACGGCCGCCACGGACGGGTTCAGTACGCTGGTGCGGGACACCCTGACGATTATCGCGCTGCTGGCATGGATGTTTTGGCTGACCCCGAGCCTGACCCTCACGATCCTGGTTATTGCGCCGGTGATGGCCATTCTGGTGCGGGTGGTGACCAAGCACTTCCGGCGTATTTCGCATCGCCTGCAGTACAACATGGGCGACGTGACGCACGTGACGCAGGAGGTAATCGAGGGCCACCGGGTGGTGCGCATCTTCGGTGGCGAGACCTACGAGCGCGAGCGCTTCGAGGACATCAATGAGCGCAATCGCCGCCTGCACATGCGTATGGAGGGTATCAAGGCCGCTTATACCCCGACCATCCAGTTCCTGGTGGCGGCAGTACTGGCTTTCGTGATCTGGGTGGCGACCTCCGATTTCGGCGATGACACCGTCACTGCCGGCACCTTCGTGTCATTCCTGACCGCGATGCTGTTGTTGTTGAGCCCGATTCGCAGGCTTTCGATGATCAACGCGACCCTGCAGCGCGGGATCGCGGCCGGGCAGAACATCTTCGCCGTGCTGGACGAGACGCCGGAACGTGACACGGGGCACGTACCGCTGGATCGTGCCGAGGGGCACCTGGTGTTCGACGACGTCGCTTTTCGCTACGGTCCGGAAGGCCCGGACGTGTTGAAGGCGGTCTCCTTCGAGGTGAAGCCGGGCGAGAACGTCGCGCTGGTCGGCCGCTCGGGCAGTGGCAAGACCACCCTGGTCAACCTGCTGCCACGTTTCTATCACCCGACCGAGGGCCGCATTGTGCTGGATGGTCACGACCTCGAGACGATCCGTCTGCGCGACCTGCGCCGTCAGATCGCCTATGTCGGTCAGAACGTGACCCTCTTTGCGGATACAGTCGCAGCCAATATCGCGTACGGGCGGCCCGAGGCGAGCGAGGCGGAGATCCGCGAGGCTGCCCGGGCGGCGCATGCGCTGGAGTTCATCGATCGCCTGCCGGATGGGATGCAGACCCTGGTCGGCGAGAATGGCACACGGCTGTCCGGCGGCCAGCGCCAGCGTCTGGCCATCGCCCGGGCGCTGCTTCGGGATGCGCCGATACTGATCCTGGACGAGGCGACCTCGGCGTTGGACAACGAATCCGAACGTCAGGTGCAAGCCGCTCTGGACGCACTGGTGAGCACCCGTACCACGCTGGTGATTGCCCACCGTCTGTCCACTGTCGAGGGCGCCGACCGTATTCTGGTGATGGATAACGGCCGTGTGGTCGAGACCGGACGGCACGACGAGTTGATTGCCCTCGGCGGGGTTTACACGCTCCTGCACCGCCTCCAGTTCCGCGAGGAGGTGGGGGATGCGGGGTGATGCAGGAGGTTACGGTGCTCGGCGGTTTGCGGTCTGGGGCGCGACCTGGCGCGATTATCGTCGCGGTGAGGGGAACCGTGCGCGGGCCCGTCGGGGCTTCCTGACGCCACCCGACGAGCGGGGGCGGCTGGTCTGGATCAAGGCCGGCGGCACGCCCGAGGAGGTGCGCCTGGGGATCGAACTGCTCGGCGCGGTGCGCGACAAGCGCCAGGATGTACGCATCGTCCTGACCTTCGAGCAGGACTACCCGGAGCTCTTTGAACGACACATGCAGCCGTTTCGCAAGGTGGGGGTGGGCTATGGCCCCTGTGACCGTCCGCGGGTGGTGCGCCGGGTGCTGGAGCGTTTTCAGCCCCACGGCATCCTGCTGGCCGGCGGTCAGGCCCCGGTGAACCTCCTGCAGGCGGCCGAGGTCCCGGTGATCGCGGTCAATACGGGTCCGCCCGCCCGGGCCGTGCCTCCGGTCGTGCGCCACTGGCCGGTCGATCCGGCCGGGGCGCAGGCGTGGCCGGAGGCCGCGTTCGAAGCCGCACTGGCGCCCGCCGACCCGCAGGCGCGATTTGTCGAGGCCCAGGCCGACGTGGTCCTGCGCGCATTGGTCGGGGGGAACGTGGAGCGCCTGTGGTGGTGGCACGGCACGTCGGAGCAGTGGCCCGCCTGGCGCACGGCCTGGCAGGCCTCTGGCCGGGGCCAGAGCGATATCCTGCTGGCGAGCCTGCGCGGGGATGCGACCGAGGCCGGGCTGCCCGGCGCGGATCTGGCGGTCTCGGCCTGGGATCGTTCGACGTTGGCGCCAGGGACTATCCTGCATCTGGATGACCGACGCTGGTTTGCCGCTGCGGCCAGTGCCGCCCATGCGGTGCATCTCGCGGCCTCGGATCGCCAGGCCTTGTGGCAGGGCCTGGCCGGCGGGGCGGCGGTGAGCCTGGGCGAGGCCTCGGCGGCGGCGTTGCCCTGCCCGGTGTTGGGCGAACCCACCGCGGTACTGGAGGCCTGGCAGCGGTTGAGCGCCGACCCGGCCGCGCGGCGTCAGCAGGGGGATGCGGCGCGGCGGCGCTTCTGGGACGAGCGGCGCCAGGTGGATGCCAATTTCGATGCTGTGCTGCAGCAGGTCTGGGATTGGTAGTCATGGGGTCGTTTCAGGCGTGGCTGAGCGCCCGGTTGTGGGATCAGTGGAGCCAGCGCGGGCCGTTCGCCGCCGCGATGTTCCCGTTGTCGTTGGCCTACGCCGGGCTTGCCGAGTGGAATCGCCAGCGCCAGGAGCAGGCGCGGCGCGATATATCCATCCCGGCGCGCGCGGTGATCGTGGTGGGCAATCTGACCCTGGGCGGCAGCGGGAAGACACCGATGACGGTGTGGCTGGCCAAGCGCCTGCGCGCCGCTGGCTATCACCCCGGCATTGTCAGTCGCGGCTATGGCGGGCGTGGGGATGTGGCCGGGATCGCGGTGACGGCCGATTCCGATCCGGTGGTGGTGGGCGACGAGCCGTTGCTGATCGCCCGGCGCACGGGCGTCCCGGTACAGGTGGACCGCGACCGGGTGCGCGGGGCGCGGGCGCTGACCGATCAGGGCGTGGATGTGGTGATCGCCGACGACGGCATGCAGCATCACCGCCTGCCACGCGATATCACTATCCTGATGGTCGATGGGCGACGCCGCTTCGGCAATGGGCTTTGTCTCCCGGCGGGGCCGTTGCGGGAGCCGAAGAGGGCCCGGGAACGGGCCGATTTCGTGATCGTGACCGGCGGCGAGCCGGATCCCGGCGAGATCCCGATGGAACTGGTCCCGTCCAGTCGGTTGCAGCGGGTGGACGGGGCGGAGGAGGCGCGCAAGCCCCACCGCTTTGCCCGGCGCGATGCCCACGCCATCGCCGGGATCGCGGATCCGGAGCGCTTCTTCCGCACCCTGGAAGCGGCGAAGATCGGTATCATTCGGCATCCGTTTCCGGATCACCATCGTTTCCTGCCGCATCAGATCCGCTTCGATGACGAGTTGCCGGTTCTGATGACGGAGAAGGATGCCGTAAAATGCCGGTCGTTTGCGCAGGATAATCACTGGTACTGGCCGATCGCGGCCCGGTTGCCAACCACTTTCGAGCCGGCGCTACTCGCGCGTCTGGAGACGGTCAGTCGGCTCAAACACCTGGGGTAATGCATGGACAAGCGTCTGCTCGATATTCTGGTCTGCCCGGTTACCAAGGGTCCGCTCAAGTACGATCGCGAGAATCAGGAGCTGATCTCCGTCTCCGCCGGTCTCGCCTATCCGATCCGGGACGACATCCCGGTGATGCTGGAGGACGAGGCGCGCAGTCTCTCCGAGGACGAGAAGGAACGCTGGCGCGAGGCCTGAGCATCCGCATGACGGGCTTCGTTGTGGTGATCCCGGCACGCATGGCCTCCAGCCGTCTGCCGGACAAACCGCTGGCTGCGGTGGCCGGGCGCCCGCTGATTGCGCATGTGATCAGCCGTGCGCAGGAGAGCGCCGCCACTCGCGTGATCGTCGCCGCGGATGACGAACGCATCCTGGCGGTGGCGCGCCAGTGCGGGGTCGAGGCCTTCCTGACCGATCCCGCGCTCCCTTCCGGCACCGACCGCATCGCGGCTGTGGCCGCCGCCGAGGGCTGGGGCGACGAGTCCATCGTGGTCAACCTGCAGGGCGACGAACCGCTCACCCCGGGGGCGCTGCTGAATGACCTGGCGGCCCTGCTCGAACAGACCCCGCAAGCGGATATGGCCACCCTGGGCGTGCCGATCCGCTGTGCGGAGGATCTGGCCGACCCCAACCAGGTGAAGCTGGTGACCGACCGCAACGGCCGGGCCCTGTATTTCTCGCGCGCCCCGATCCCCTGGGACCGCGAGGCGCGCCGGGCGGGGCAGCCGCCCTCGGTCGACCATGCCATCCGGCACCTGGGGCTCTACGCGTACCGCGCCGGCTTCCTGCGGCGCATGAGTGCCGAGCCGCCCGCGCCGCTGGAGCAGTTGGAGCAGCTGGAACAGCTACGCGCGCTGGACATGGGTGCCTGGATCCAGGTCGGCCGCCGCGCCGAGGCGCACCCGCCTGGCGTGGATACCCCCGAGGACCTGGACCGCGTGGACGCCTTTCTTTCGGGCACGGCCCGCGTGTAACGCGCGACCGGACTTCTGACTAGCCCCATCCTTCGCGGGCCAGAGGGCCCCCTGAGCGCTTCCGAACCGCCGTTGGTTCGCCTGCAAGCAGGCTCCTACCGGGTCTTGCCCTCGTAGGAGATTCTATGTCTCTCCACAAGGGATCTTAGGTTGGTAATCGGTCTGATTTTTCATCAAGGCGAAGGCGACGCGGGCCAGCTTTCGAGCCAAGGCGTTCAGTGCCTGGGTCGTCGCCAGGCCACGGTCCAGGCAGCGCTGGTAGTAGTC
>NZ_KB906115.1:0-62944 GCF_000381185.1 Thioalkalivibrio sp. ALMg13-2
GCGCTCGCGCATCAGCGTCCGCACCCGGTAACGGCCCACGACGGTGCCATCCGCCTGTAAGGCTTTTGCCAGACGCCGGCTGCCGTAGGTTCGCCCGGAAGCCGCGAACACGCGCTCGAGGTGAGCGCCAGCGGCGCAGGGCACGCTTGGATGTTCGGCCCGCGCCCGCGCCGCATAATAGCCGGCCCGGCTCACTCCCAGCAGCCGACAAAGACGATGGACAGGGCCTTCTCCGCTCAACCGCGTGATGCAGCGATGCATCACTTCAGTTCCCGGGCGAAGAAGGCCGACGCTTTTTTTAGAAGCTCCTTGTCCTCCTTCAACCGCCGGTTCTCCTCCTCGAGCTGGCGGATCCGTTGCTGTTCCGCCGTCAGCGGCCGACCCTCGCCCGGTTGTCCCGTGCGCTCCGCCTTGAGTTGATCGACCCAGCGGCGAACGGCCGTCTCGCCTAGATCCTGATCCCGGCATACGACCGAGACCTCCAGGCCGTCATCGACCACCATCCGGGCCACGCGCTCCTTATATTCGCTTGAAAAACTTCGGCGCTTGCGTGCCATGGTTGTTCTCCTCGTCCAGGGGGTATCGTCCCACCTAACGAGGTGTCCATGGAAATTAGACCAGCTCAGTAGCGAAGCGAAGAGCCGGGATCTCCGTACGCGGGGACACCCCAATGCCCGTGCCATCCCCGACGATGGAGATCCCGGATAACCGCTGCGCGGTTTCCGGGATGACGGGGGTTGGGTGGTCATTCCGAAGGTTAGACGGTCATTCCGAACGTGGGTGCATCCATCCAGCCCCAATCCCCCGGCCGTTATCCCGGTAGGACCCTCCTTTCCCATCATCCCGGCCACAGCGCCCCCCTTCTCGTCATCCCGGCCGTAACGCTCCCGTTCTCGTCATCCCTGCCGTAGCGCAGCGAAGAGCCGGGGATCTCCCCGCGCACAAACACCCCGACGTCTCTACGCCTTCCAACGATGCAGACCCCGGATAACCGCTGCGCGGTTTCCGGGATGACGGGCTCACGGTGAGGATCCGGGCGGCCGGTGGGCTTGGGACTCCATGCCATCGCCGTTTATGCGTTGCGTCTCCCTCAGGATCGAAACGCATCAGGGGCACCGCAACCGCCCCGCGCTCCTCCGCGCCTAGTAGAGGCATTGACAGAAAGATGAACGCGTGCGGGAAACGGTGTGATTCGCGGACGGACTCGAGCGGCTTTAGGGGGCGAGTTCCAGCACCAGTTCGCCGTCGCGGACCTCGATGGACTCGATGCCCGCGCGCAGTTGCTGGAAGGGCTCCAGCGCAAGCAGGTCTTCGTCCTTCAGCCCGCCCAGCCAGGCATCCGGCAGCGGGATTCCGGCGACGCTCACGCCGACCAGGCGCGCATGCACCCGCCCATCCTCGGTCTCGAAGCGCACCCCCGAGCGTACATTCAGGACACGACCTCCCAGAAGTGGGATATCCGCCGGAACGTCGATGCGCACCCGAGTGCTCACCTGCCCCGGCGTAAGGCGCATGGCCACGCGTCCGGCCAGGTCCGGGTCCTGGGCGATCAGGGCATTCAGTTCCCGCTCGCTGAAGCGCACGCTGCGCGCCTCGGCGCGTTCCTCGTAGAGTTCCGGGACCAGCGGCTCGGCCTCGGCATCGAGATCGATAATGGGGTCGGCGGGTGCCTGATCCGGACGGGACTCGGCATCACGGGGCGCCAGCGCCTGTAGCTTGGCCTCCAGCTCGGCCTGCTCCTCGACGTCCAGCGTCACCGCCTCGGGCTCGCCCGACTGCAGATGGATGACGCCCCAGAAGCCCGCCCACAACGCAGCCAGGATCAGGAGGACAATCAGGTAGCGCGGGGGACGCCCCGTGGAACGGTACTGGATGGGCGCGGAGGGTTCGTTGTTCTTGGCCATGCCGGACTCTCGCAGATCAGGACGGCGTCATGGTCGCACAAAGGCACGACCATGATCCGCCCGACGGGGGATTGATCAGAGGAAGTCAAACAGCGACAGGCGGTTCACCTGGGTATAGGTCTGCTGCGCGGCCTGCAGGGCGACCTGCTGCTGGTTGAAGCGACTGATGGCCTCGGCGTAGTCCAAATCGCGAATCTCGGAGACGGCGCTGTTCAGGTCCACCAGGCGGTCTTCGTTCAGGTCCTTTTGCTGGTCAAAGGTCTTCAGGCGAGACCCCACCTCGGCGCGGATATCGCTGAAATTTCCCAGTACAGCATCCAGGTCGGCCAGCGCGGTGTTGCTGGCTGTGGCCAGATTCGCCCGGCTGGCACCATCGGCTCCGCCCTGTTCCAGGGCATCAATGATGGCATCTAGGGTATCGAAGACACTTTTGTTCTGCGCAGGCCTGGACAGAACCTTGTCATCTTCATCCGGTGTACCACTGATCGTGACAGAACGACCTTCGAATTCGATCGCCGCACCCGATACGTACTCACCCCGAACTGGATTTCCCAAACCATCCTCAAGGGCGACAGGGTCGTCTCCGTTAAAAATCAGGTTGCCGTATTCGTCCGCCTCGTAAATGCCGTACTCGAAACTTCCATCAGGATCTTCTTCAAATCGAATCAGAAAATTGTCATCGGTGTTCAGGGTGGACTGGTCACTTACCCCAGTCTGCTCCACAACCAGCCGACCGGTGTTTTCGGGATGCGCGGCGGCCCCAACCCGTCCGTCGTTCTCGGGGATGGCCATGAATACTCGTTCGCCGGTGTCGCCCACCGAGATCTTCCGGTTCGGGGAGATTGCGACCTCACGAACGCTGCCCGTTCCCTTGGCCCCATCGTAGATGACTTCCCCGTCGCCATTCTGGCGGAAGGGCTGATCCAGAGACTTCGTACCGGCGAAGAGATATTCGCCGTTCGGATCCTTGGTATTGGCGATGTCGAACATCCCATCGCGCAGCTGGCGCAGCTCGCCCGCGAGATAGCTACGGGTCTCGTTGGTCTGGCTGTCGTTATTGCCGGCCACAACCAGCTCGCGCGCCCGCTGCAGCAGGTCCGTGCTGCTTTGCAGGGCGGACTCTTCCTGTTGCAGGCGCGGCTGGGTGTTGTCGATGTTTCGCTGGTACTGCTTGGTAGCCTGGATGATGCGCTCGAACTGATTGACCTGGGTCGCACCGCTCGGGTCGTCGGAGGGCGACAGGATGCGCTCGCCCCGTCCCATCTGCAGTGATGTCCGGTTGAGCTCCGTCTGGCCGCGCTGGATCTGGTCGATTCCGGTCTGGAAGATCTGGGTGGTCGAAATGCGCATGTCCGTGTCTCCCGGTGGGCGCTAGCGGCGAACTGCGCCGAGCAATGTATCGAACAGCGAATTGCTGACCGAGATGACCTGAGCCGCCGCCTGATAGGCCTGCTGATAACGGATCAGGTCCGCCGCCTCTTCGTCCAGATTGACGCCGGAGACCGCCTCGCGCTGGGCACGCGCCTGGGCCAACTGCGCATCGGCGGATTCCTGCGCGACCTGGGCCTGGCGCGTGCGCGTGCCGACATTAGCCAGCAGGCTGTTGTAGCCATCCCCGAAAGTACGGTCACCACCCACCAGCCGTTCATCCGACAGATCGTTCATCGCCAGCATGTTGCGGTTGTCACCCGGATAGCCCACGTTGCTACTCACATCGAAGGTGTCCCCCGCCTCCGGCGTGCCCCGGATCTCCATCTCCCAGCCATTGAACGCAATGGTTGTCACGCCGTCAGGGCCAGGCTCAACTGGTGTGCCGGTACCACCGTTGACGCTGAACTCGCCATTAAGAAACTCAACGCTAATCGATTCCAAGTCGAGGGTGTCAGCGTCCACGGCGCGAACCGAGGCGATCGTGGCATCCCCTTTGTTATCCTCGCCGAGGTCGGCCCGCACGGCGGCGGCGGCTGCAATCCCAACCGGATCGGTCATTTCAACGGACAAATCCCGCGCGCCGTTGCGCGTCGGCTGGATCAGCCATTGGTCACCCTCCTCCGCGTCCAGGCCGTCCACGTCGATCTCCAGCCCGTCCTCGGTTGCGGCCAACATGTCGTCCTCCTGGTCGAGAGCGATGTTTTTGCCATCAGACAACCGGGTCAACTCGTATTCGCCCCCGACGTAGCGCAGGCGGTAGTCGGACGTGGTGATGGCACGGACATCCGTGACTTCCACCGCCGGGACACCACCGGACCCATTTCCCGGAAACCCACGCACGGTCGGATCACTGATCGCGAAGATATCCGCGCCCAGATTGCCCTCCAGGTCCAGCCCGAGGTTGTTCTGCTGGTTGAATTCCTCACCGATACTGATCGCGAGGCGGCCCAGGGTGTTCTGCGCTTCGTCGATGATCCCGCCGCGCGTCTCCAGCAGCGCACCCAGCTCTCCGCCTTGGATAAAGCGGGAGATGTTGACCGGATCCCCGCTGGTGGCCAGTCCGATATCCGGCGAACGCGGGTCCCCCGTCAACGACTCGGCGACCAGTTCGCGATTGTTGCCGCCCAGCACCAGCGCCTGGCCATTGCCGACGAACACATTGACCGCACCGTCGTCCTGCTCGGTGATGCGGACGTTCACCTTCTCCGCCAGCTTGTTCAGCACGCGATCGCGCTGGTCCAGCAGATCGTTCGGGGTGCCTTGGGTGGACTTGGACACGATCTCGCGGTTGAGCCCCGCGACCGCCTCGGTCAGCGAGTTGATCTCGTCGACGTTGGTGCGGATCTGGCCGTTGATGATGTCGCGCTGCTCCTCGATGCGACGGTCGATCGAGCCGAATCGCTCGGCCAACGATTCCGCCTCGGTCAGGAAGACCGTGCGCGCGGCGCTGGAGGTGGGGTCGTTGGCCAGATCCTGGCCGGCGTCGAAGAAGTCCTGCAGCACCGGTGTCAGCCCGGAACTGGAACTGCCCAGCAGGTCATCGATGCGCCCGGCCAGCGAGGCCTTCAGCTCGGCGTTCGACTGATCGGAGATCGAATTGCGCAGCTGGGTGTTCACGAAATCGTCGGAGATACGGCGGATCGTGTCCACCTGCACGCCCTGGCCCTGGAAGCTGCCCCCCAGGAACTGCGGCGTCAGGTTGGACAGCTCGGTGCGCTGACGGCTGTAGCCCTCGGTCGCCGAGTTCGCGATGTTGTTGCTGGTGGTGCCGATCGCGCGCTGGAACGCCAGCAGCGCGGAGGTACCGATGCCGGACGCGCTCACGCCCGTGCCTCCCGCGACAACGCCTGTTTAATCATCGGACTGGGCCATTTCTTCTTCATGCTCTACCCCTTGGTACGGGTAACGGCGGCATCCGCCGCGACTTGAGTCGATCCACTGTCACGATGCGCGGCCATCTGGTCGCGCACCCGCAGGACCTTGTCCGCATAAGCCGGGTCGGTGGCATAGCCGGCGTCCTGCAGCTCGCGGATGTACTGCGCGTCATCGCCGGCCTGCAGGGCCCGGTGGTAACGCGGATTGTTGCGAATGAAATCGACGTAATCGGAGAACGACTCGGACGGATCGGCATAGGCCCGGAAGCGTGCCTGTTCGCGCTGGGCCACGCCCTCGCGGAACTCCAGCGTGCCCACGGAGACGCGATCGCCATCCCAGCGGCTGTCGGCCTTGATCCCGAACAGGTTGAAACTCGGCTGGCCATCGGCCCGCGACGGCACGTGCTGCCCCCAGCCGGTCTCCAGCGCGCTCTGCGCCAGCAGGATGCCGGGCTCGACGCCCAGCTCCGCCGCGGCATCCCGCGCCAGGGGTTCCAGGGTCTGCACAAAGTCCGCGGCATCCCGCGGCGGCCAGGCGATGGGGGCCGGTTGCGGCGCCGCCTTGCGAGCCGCCTCCGGCGACACAGCTTCCGGGCGTTGCGGGCCCACCGGGCGCAACTCGAATTCCGCCTCGCCCTGCAACGCCCGCAGGGTATCCAGCTCCGACCGTCGACGCGGTATTTCCAGGGCCGCCTGGCGATCCGGATCATTCAGTGTCTCGGGATCGACAGGCTGCTGGGCGGAGAGCTGGCGCATCAGGGCATCACGCAGGCCGATGCCGTCGCCCTGGCTCATGGCCTTGGCGAACTCCTGATCCTGCATCTCCAGGTACATCTCGCTCTGGTCGTTGTCGAACAGGCCGTCGCCCAGAGAGGCCTCACGCATCTGCTTGAGCATCTGGCCGATCAGCATGGCCTCGAACTCGCGGGCCACGGCCTCCAGACCCTTCTGATCGCCCGAACGCGCGCCCCGGGCCAGGTCCTGCAGACCACTGGGGTCCGAGGCCATGGCCGCGCGGGCCTGCATCTGGGTATCGACGCCCGAGCCAATCATCAGATCACCACCAGCTCCGCGCGCAGGGCACCGGCCTCGCGCAGGGCCTCCAGGATCGCGACCAGATCGCCCGGGGCCGCGCCCACGTTGTTCACGGCGCGGACAATCTCGTCCAGCGAGGTGCCCGGGTCGAACAGGAACATGGTGTTGTCGCCCTCCTCGATCGCGATGTCGGTATCCGGCTGGATGGCGGTCTCGCCCTCGCCAAAGGGCGCAGGCTGCACGACCTGAGGGGCCTCGCTGATGGTGACGGTCAGGCTGCCGTGGGAGACGGCGGCCGGGGTCACCTGCACACTGGAGCCGATCACCACGGTCCCGGTACGCGAGTTGACGATCACGCGCGCCGGCGGCGTGCCGCGTTCGATCGGCAGGTTCTCCAGCTCGGCCACGAAACCGACCCGGTGATCCGGGTTCGCCGGCGCCCGCACCCGCACGGACGAGCCGTCGAGGGCATGGGCCACGCCATGGCCGAAGGTATCGTTCACCGTCTGCACCAGGCGATTGGCGGTGGTGAAATCCGGTCGGTTGAGGTTCAAGGTGACGTGATCGCCCTGGGCAAACGCCGTCGGGACCTCGCGCTCCACGGTTGCGCCGTTGGGGATGCGTCCGACGCTGGGCACGTTCACGGTGATGCGCGAGCCATCGCTGCCCTCGGCACCGAAACCGCCCACGATCAGATTGCCCTGGGCGATGCTGTAGGTCTGACCATCCGCCCCCTTCAGCGGCGTCATCAGCAGCGTGCCGCCGCGCAGGCTGGTCGCGTTGCCCATGGACGACACGGTGATATCGATCCGCTGACCCGCCTTGGCGAACGGTGGCAGTTCAGCCGTGACCATCACCGCGGCCACGTTGCGCAACTGCGGGTTGCCCGCATCCGGCGTCAGCCCCAGCTGGCCCAGCATGTTGTTCAGGCTCTGCACGGTGAACGGGGTCTGGGTGGTCTGGTCCCCGGTACCATCGAGGCCGACCACCAGGCCATAACCGATCAGCTGGTTATCCCGCACGCCGGAGACACTGGCCACATCCTTGACCCGCTCCATGTAGCTGCGCTCCTGCATGGCCACCTGCTGCTGCATCGCGGTCTGCGCCGAGACCGCGGCACTCCCCAGCCCTGCCACCAGCAGCGCCGCCAGGAGCAGTAGCCCCAGCCGGCGCCAGTCGCCGAACGGCGCAGCCGGTAAGCCTGAGGCGCGTTGTGTCGTGCGTGTGGAATCCATGTCGTACCTCGCCACGGTCATGCCGGGTCAGAAGGGCCAGATCGGGCTGTTGAAGAAGCGCGTGATCCACCCGGGTGTGTTGCTGTCCGCCAGTACGCCGGAACCGCCGTAGTACACGCGGGCGTTGGCCACCTGGGTGGAGAGCACGGTGTTGTTGGTGGTTACGTCCACTGGGCGCACGATGCCGCGAAAGCGCACGTACTCCTCGCCCTGGTTGATGCCCAGCCATTTCTCGCCCTGCACGACCAGGTTGCCGTTCGCCAGTACCTCGGCCACGGTCACGGTGATCTCGCCGTCGAGCTGGTTGCTCTGCGAGGAGTCCCCGGACCCGTCGAAGTCCCGCGAACTCGAGTTGCTCGCCCCAAACAACGGGCGACCGTTGAACGTGGCATCGCGGCCGAAGGCCGAGAGATTGCCCAGCTCCAGGTTGGAATCCTTGCCGGTGGAAGTCGACGCAGACTTCTGCGCGTTGGTGCTCTCCGCCAGGATGACCGTCAGGATGTCGCCAACATTGCGCGCCTTGTAGTCCTCGAACAGCCCCTGGGAGTGGGCGGCCTGGTAGATGCCGCCATTGTTCTGTGACTGCGGGACCGGCTGCGCCGGCATCACCGGCTGGTACTCCGGGTCGTCGTCCGGCTTGGTCGTCTGGGTGGCGGCGCAGGCGGACAGCAACAATGCGGCGGTCACGGCCAGGGCCAGGCGGAGAACGGTTCCGAGGCGCGTCATTAGATCACCCGATCGTCTGGTTGACGAACTGCAGCGACTGGTCGGCCGCGGAGATCGCCTTGGAGTTGACCTCGTAGGCGCGCTGGGTCTCGATCATGTTCACCAGCTCCTCGGCAATGTTCACGTTCGAGGTCTCCAGCGAACCCTGCACCACCGTGCCGGTGCCGTTCAGGCCCGGCAGGGACTGCTGCGCCACGCCCGAGGCCGCAGACTCGCGGAACAGGTTCTCACCCACCGCCTGCAGACCGGCCGGGTTCACGAAGTCCGCCAGCTGGATATTGCCCAGCTCCACCGGGGCGGCCTGCCCCGGGATCTGCGCGGTCACCGTGCCGTCCTTGCCGATCGAGAGGGACTGGGTGTCCTCCGGCACGAATAGACCCGGCTGCAGCGGGTAGCCATTGGACATCACGACCTGGCCATCCGAGTTCAACTGGAAGCTGCCGTCCCGGGTGTAGCCCACATTTCCGTCCGGCAGCAGGATCTGGAAGAACCCGCGGCCCTCGATGGCCATGTCCAGCGAATTGTCCGTCTGCTGCAGGTTGCCCTGCTGGAACATCTTCTCGGTGGAGACGGCGCGCACCCCGGTACCGATCTGCAGGCCCGAGGGCAGCTGCTGATCCTGGGTGGCCTGGGCGCCTGGCTGGCGCACGGTCTGATAGATCAGATCCTCGAACACCGCCCGGTCCTTCTTGAAGCCGGTGGTGTTCACGTTGGCCAGGTTGTTCGAGACCGTCGACATGCGCGTGTGCTGCGCGTCGAGGCCGGTCTTGGCGATCCACAGTGCCTGGTTCATGGTGTTCTCCTGTTTTCTCTCAAGTGCCGCGCGAGTCCCGGGAAATTACCCGAGGCCCAGCAGGCGGTTGCTGCTTTGTTCCAGCGTGTTGGCGCTGTCCATCATCTTCACTTGCATCTCGAAGTGGCGGGACAGCTCGATCATCCGCGTGAGCGCCTCGACGGTGTTCACGTTGCTGCCCTCCAGCATCCCGGAGACCACACGCACCTCGGCATCCGCCGGGGCCTCGCCCCCTTCCGCCAGGCGGAACAGGCCGTCATCCCCGCGCTGGAGCTCGTCGGTGCCCGGGTTGACCAGGCGGATGCGTTCCACCGCCGCCAGGGCCTCCGGGCCCACGCCCAGGGGGCGCACGCTGATGGTCCCGTCAGTGCCGATCTCGATCTGCTCCGCGGGCGGGATAGCAATCGGGCCGCCATCCCCCAGTACCTGGTGGCCCTGCGCAGTGCGAAGCAGGCCAAAGGCATCCACATGCAGCGAGCCGGCGCGGGTGTAGCCTTCCTCCCCGTCCGGGCCCTGGACCGCGATAAAGCCCTCGCCCTCGATGGCGATGTCCATATCGCGCCCGGTGCTCTGCATCTTGCCCTTGCTGAAGTCCACCGCATCGTTGCCGATCTGGGTGTAATCACGCGAGGCATGGCCCGGCCCACGCACCGGCAAGGTGTCCGCCGTGGCCAGCGCCTGGCGAAAACCGTCGGTGTTGGCATTGGCCAGGTTGTGGTTGTTGATGGCCTGTGCGTGCATCGTCTCCTTCGCACCGGACATCGCGATGTACAGAAATCGATCCATGCTCAAGCCCTCTTCAGCGTCTCATCCGCGACTTAACGGATGTTGATGATCGTCTGGGTGACCTGATCGGCCGTGGAGATCGTCTGCGCGTTCGCCTGGAAGTTGCGCTGCGCAGTGATCAGGTTCACCAGCTCCTGCGCGATATCCACGTTGGAGGCCTCCAGTGCCCCGGACTGGATGGTTCCCAGGTTGCCGGTCCCGGGTGCCGCAAAAACCGGCTCGCCGGCCGCGAAGGTCTCGGCCCAGTTGTTGTTGCCCAACTGCTCCAGGCCCTGCGGATTGGTGAAGCTGGCCATCGCCACCTGCCCCAGTACCGTCGACTGACCATTGGTGAAGCGGGCAAAAACCACCCCGGAGTCATCGATATCCACGCCCGTCAGGCGCCCGGAGGCGAAACCGTTCTGGTTCAGGTCATTGACCGCAAAGTCCCCACCGAACTGCGTGGTTCCGGAAAAATCAATGGTCGTGTTGAGTGCGTCCGCACCGTTTTCGAATTGTCCATCGGTCGCGAAGTCGAATTCTTCACCGCCGACCAATTGACCATTCGAATTGAACTGCAGAGTATGCGAATCGCTTTCGAAAAACTGCGGCCCCCCCGCACCGTCCAACCCATCACTCACACGGACATGGGTTTCCCACTCGAGGTCGTCGGTCTTAACAAAATAGATCGAGGCATCTCGGGCCGTGCCGAGAGAGTCGTAGACCGTCAGAGAGGTAGAGAAGTTATAGCTTTCCGGATCATCAAAGCTGAAATTATCAGCCACCAAATTTTCGGCATCCGAACGCAGGTTCACCAATGTTTCGATATCGGTGGTCGCGTTGGGTGGTGCCGCGCCGGTCTGCAAGCGGATATCCTCTAGCTGCCCGGTATTGAAATTCGGGTCGGCGGTGTTGGCATCCTGTGGCGGATAGCCCTGCAATTGCTGGCCCTGGTTGTTCACCAAAAAGCCGTCGCGATTGACCTGGAATTCCCCGGCCCGGGTATAGGCCGTGCTGCCCTGGTCGTTCAGGACGAAGAAGCCCTCGCCGTTGATGGCCAGGTCCAGGCCGTTCTCGGTGAACTCGGTCCGGCCCTGCGAGAACTGCTGGGTCACCGCCTGCAGGCGCGTGCCGGAGCCGATCGCCGTCTGACTGATGCCACCGAAGCTCTGGGCAAACACGTCACCGAATTCCGCCCGCGAGCGCTTGAAACCGGTGGTCCCCGAGTTCGAGACGTTATTGCCGGTGGTCTGCAGGTCGGCCTGGGCCGCGTTCAGTCCGCTCAATCCGATATTGAAGGGCATGGGGTGTTTCCTCCGTTAGGGTTCGTTCGTCGCGGTTTGGGCGTCAGCCGCCAATCCGCCGTACATCCGAAAAGCTGATCTCGCCCAGGCCTTGCACGGTCAGTGCCAGCCCGGAATCGTTACCCACCGCGACGCTCTCCACGCGGGCATCCAGGAAGGTATCCACGGCCTCGGACTGGGTACCGGAGCGGGCCGTGGCCTTGAACTCGTAGACGCCCGGGGGTGCGAAGGTCCCGTCGTCGCGCATGCCGTTCCAGCTGAACTCCTGCAGGCCGCTGCCGGCGGCCCCCAGGTTCATGCGGCGGATGCGCTCGCCGTTCGGGCTGTACACGTCGATCTGCAGCTCCTCCGTAGAGCGATCCAGGTCCACCGCACCCTTGACCATGCCGTCCGGACCCAGCTCGCCGAATTCGACGGGAACCAGCACGTCCTTGCCTACCAGTGAGGCGGCCTGCAGCGTCTGGTTCTGGCCCAGCGACTGGGCCAGCTGCTGGAAGGATTTGGACAGCTCCTCGATGCCGGTCACGGTCGAGAACTGCGCCATCTGGCCCAGGAAGTCGCCGTTGTCCATCGGCTCCATCGGGTCCTGATTCTCCAGCTGAGTCGTCATCAGCTTGAGGAAGTCGGACTGGCCCAGGCGGTCCATGTCCTTGTCCTGTTTCTGCTCGGGGCGCGAGAGGCCCAGGCGATCCAGCAATTCGGGGGATATCTGTGTCATCGATGGCTCCCTAGCCTTGACCGATCTGCAATGTGCGCTGGAGCAGCTGACGCGAGGTCTCCATCACCTCCACGTTGGCTTCGTAGTTGCGCGAGGCGGACATCATGTTGGCCATCTCCTCCACCACGCTGATGGCCGGACGGAAGATGTAGCCCTCCTCGTTGGCCTGCGGGTGATGGGGTTCGTAATGCGCATGCGGCGCCGCCTGCGACTCGGTCACGCCGGCCACCCGAACGGCCGTCGACGAACCGTTCGGGTTGGCCTGGTCCATCACGCTCTGGAACAGCACCTGCTTGGCGCGATAGGCCTCATCGGGGTTGGTCGCGGCGGTGTTCGCGTTGGCCAGGTTCGAGGCCACGGTGTTCAGGCGCACCGACTGCGCCGACAGCGCCGAGGCGGAGGTATTGAACAGACTGAAGAGGTTGCTCACGACATCGATCTCCCGATCAGGTCCGCGTTAGCGGTCGCCCCGCAGGGCTTCGCGGATGCCGGAGACCCGGCGATTGAGGAATTCCAGGCTGCTCTGGTATTGAACGGCGTTCTCGGCAAAGGCGGCCCGCTCCATCTGCGGGTCCACCGTGTTGCCATCCAGCGACGCCTGCGAGGGGACACGGTAAAGCGCCTCGACCTGCCCGTTCATCGCGCCGGCGTTGGGGTCGAGATGCGCCGCCTGGCTGCGCGCCATGGGCAAGCTATTGCCGCCGCCGGCCGCGGATTCGAGCACCGCACGAAAATCGATATCCCGCGCCTTGTAGTTCGGGGTATCCGCGTTGGCGATGTTGGAGGCCAACAGCTCCATGCGCTGCGCCCGCACGTTCACGGCCTGCGGAGAAATACCCATCGCCTTGTCGAGAGAGAGACTCATCGCTTCCGTCCTGTCCGCCCGTGGCGGACCCTCGCTTGGAGAACGGGGCGCACCGATTGCGACCCTTTGCAGGGGGACTGAAGCAATCGTTATGCCATTCTCAAGCGGCGTGCCGCAGGGGCGCAGGCACAGCGGGCAGCCAGGGGAAGGGATGGAACGACTCGCCGCCCGCATTGCACGGGCGTTCCCGGGAATCAGCCCCGGGGCTGGATTACATCAGGACTTCAGACGAAGTACCGAGCCGTACTCGGTTCGTACGGTCTCGAAAGCCTGGGTATAGGGCCCTGCGGTCTCGGAAGCGCCAAGAAACAGATACCCGCCCGGATTCATCTGCCGGGCGATAGCGTCAAGAACCTGTCGCTTGGTGTCGCCCGAGAAATAGATCAGCACGTTGCGGCAGAACACCAGGTCAAACTTGCCCAGCGCCGCATAGCTGTCGATCAGGTTGAGCTTCTGAAAGCGACAGCGACGCTGCACATCCGGGATCACCTTGTGGCCATCCGCGACGGTCTCGAAGAAGCGCGCGCGCCGGCTCTCGCTGAGCCCGCGCACGATGCTCAGGCCGTCGTACACGGCCCGCCGCGCATCGTCCAGGATCTTCTCTGACAGGTCCGTGCCCAGAATGGAGACCGGAACCTTCCGGGCCGGCCGCGACTCCTCCCATTCCGAGACTACCATCGAGATCGTATAGGCCTCCTGCCCACTGGAGCAGCCCGCGGACCAGACCTTGATGCTGCCTCCCTTCGCGGCCAGTTCCGGCAACAACACGTGACGCAGGATCTCGAACGGAAAGCCATCGCGGAACCAGGACGTCTCGTTGGTCGTCATCGCATCGATCACGCGGGTGCGCAGGCGCGGATTCGGGGCCTGCCGCATGGCATGCAGCAGTTCCGGGACGCTCTTGAAGTCAAACTCGTCGAGCAGGCGCGACAGACGACTGGAAACCAGGTACTGGCGGCTGTCGCCCAGCACCAGACCGCAGCAGTCCTGCAGAAAGCGGGAGAACTCCTCGTAGTCGCGGGAATCGATCACCGAGTCATCCCTGAGCGCTGTCCATCGTGATTAGGCATCCTGATGACGAATCCTTGACCGGGGCCTCTTGGCCGGAAAACCGGGGTGATCCCGAAGATCGGATCGAGTATACGGCGTCGCGCGCATGGCACCATACAGCCCGAGTGGCGGCCACCCGTCGCCGCTCCGGGCTTGCCGAGCGGCAACGCGGTTCCGCCCGACCGGTCATTCGGCCTGTTGATCCGGGCGCCCGGTCTGGTCCAGCACCGCATTCGCCAGCTCGTCGGGATTGAACTTGGACAAAAAGGCATCGGCCCCGGCGCGCTTGACCATATCCGTGTTGAATTCCCCACTCAGTGAGGAGTGCAGCAGCACCCGCAAATTCTGCAGCGCGGGATTGTCCCGGATGCGCGCGGTCAGGGTGTAGCCATCCATGCGTGGCATCTCGATATCCGAGATCACCAGTTCGACCTGGTCGCCTACCGGCCCTTCCGCGGCCTTCTGCTCAAGGAAGTCCAGTGCTTCCTGGCCATCCTTGAAGACATCGTATTCGAAACCGAGTCCCTTGATCGCCCCCTCGATCTGCTTGCGCGCCACCACCGAGTCATCGACGATCACAACCTTGCGCCCGCTGGCCTCGCGGGCGTTCTCGCGGATGTATGGCGATATCTCGCTGGGCAGCGGGTTCACGATGGAGAGCACCCGTTCGACATCGATAATCTCGACCAGCTTGTTGTCGATCTCCGTGACGGCCACCAGGAAGGATTCGCGCCCGGTTCCGCGCGGGGGCGACTTCACGTCCTGCCAGTTCACGTTGACGATACGGTCCACGGCCGACACCCAGAAGCCCTGCACCGAACGATTGAACTCGGTGACCACCACCTTCTGCTCCCCGTTGTCGACCGCCCCGACGGCGCCACGCAGGCCCATCGCTCGCGCCAGGTCAATGATCGGCACGGTACCGCCACGCAACGTCGCCACTCCGCGTACCACGCTCATGGAGCCGGGAATCTGACGCAGCGGCGGCGACGGAATCACCTCGCGGACCTTGAAGACATTGATCCCGAAGGTCTGCGACCCGCCCAGATGGAACAGCAGCAGCTCCATGCGGTTCTGCCCCACCAACTGGGTTCGCTGATTCACATCGTCAATGAATTGACTCATCGTGCCGCTCTCCTTGCCCCGATTGCTCTTAGCACCGGACAGGCCTCAAAGGCCAAGTGTGCACCGCGCAACCCCGGCCTGTCATTTGCATTTGCGTGCATGCGCCTTCTGACGCCGCCTCATGGCCATAACGGCCGCCCGCGACGGGCCTTGAATGCGCGCGCGGCGCGGGATGCCCATTCATTGGCACGACATCTGCATGTTTTTGCGTACTGAAACCGCACGCGACTCGCTCGACATCGACGCAAGATCCGCCAAACCCGAGCCATTCGCGCACAGTCCGACGCCCGCACCGAACTGGCTGCGCAGGACAGGACCAAACAGGACCGCAACATGAACCAGCGCCGACCCATTTCAGAATTTTCTTCCGCTGCCAGGAAGACGCTGATCCGTTCGCTCGTTCGCGTTGGGGCCTCATTCGTTCCAGGAAAAGGCGGGCCCTCCGGTGCCTCGCCAGCGAGCGTGACCGACTCGAGCGAAAACGTGCGAGCCATTCCGCGTCTCCTTGCCGGAGTCGCCCTCTTGTTCACCCTGGTACTGCTGTCTACCAGCGTCCGGGCCGAAGTCCACCCGGTTGACGACATCCGCCACGCCGCCGAGCAGTTCCTGATTCAGGAACTGGGCGTTACCGATACCGAGAAGGATGTTTCCATCGAGATTGGCCAGCTCGACAAGCGTCTGCGCCTCGTCCCCTGTACGGACGGCCTGGAAGCGCGTTTCCCACCCGGCGGGCGGCGTGACGGCAACACCGCTGTCCATATCCAGTGTGCCGGCCCGGTGACCTGGCAGTTATACGTGCCGGCGACGGTCGAACGGTACGCCGAAGTGCTGGTTGCGAACCGTACCCTGCCGCGCCAGCACACCCTCTCGGCGGGCGACCTGCGTTTCCAGCGAATCGAGACCTCGCGCCATGCCGGCAGTTATCATGAAGAAAAGAATGCCCTGATCGGCCAACAGACCCGGCGCAGCATCCGCCCGGGTCAGATCATCGGAACCCAGCACGTGAGCCCGCGCGAGATCATCAGTCGCGGCCAGCGGGTTACCATCCTGGCAGAGAACGGCTCGATCGCCATCCGCATGCAGGGCGAAGCGCTGGAGAACGGGACGCTGGGCGAACGAATCCGCGTCAAGAACGCATCCTCCGGGCGCGTCGTCGAAGGCGAAATCCAGGCCTCCGGCCACATCCGGGTAGCGCTTTGAGGCCTCGCCCCACCAGGCACGCCAACGATCTTCGAGGCGGACTGTGAAGCCCGTTACACTTTTCCGCCCCCGAGGCCTACAGTTTCAGCAACGCTGGCCGTAAACAATTGCAGCACAGTTACAACGACAGGAAGGCATCATGGATATCAAGGGCCTCAATACGAACAGCCTGCGCCCCGACAGCCAGAACCCCGGGGTAAAGGGTCGCGACGAGTCCGGCAACACGGCAAGCCGAGCCCCGGCCTCCGGTAACGCATCGACGGCAAACAATGATTCGGTCACGCTCACCGGGGCCGCCCAGGCAATGAATGCCGCGGCCGGCGCGGGCGACACCGCCCCCTTCGACGCCGCCCGCGTTGCCGAACTGCGCGAGGCGATCTCCAGCGGCAACTATCCAGTGGACAACCAGCAGCTGGCCGATCGCATGATCGACCTCGAAAGCCTGCTGCGCTAACCCGGTCTATCGCCCATGAATGCCGACGCGCACCATAAACTGCAACGCTCGCTCGAGACCTCAATCCGGCTGGCTCATCAGCTGGAAGAGAGTCTGTTAAAGGAGACGCGCGCGGTCGAAGCGCGCCAACCCGATACGCTGCAGGACGTGGTGACCGGCAAGCAGACCCTGCTGCATGAACTGGAAACCGAGACCCAAAACCAGCAAGGCCTGATCGAGGCCGCCGGCGAGGCCTTCAGTCCCGAGGGCGTCGCGCGCCTGTTCTCGAAGATGGAGGATGGCGTCGTACTGAACGACCTGTGGCAAGCCCTGCGCCAGTCCATCGAACGCTGCGACACTCTGAATCAAGGCAATGCGCGCCTGATCGACCGTGACCGCCAGCGCGTGGAACTCTCCATGCAGATCCTCCGCGGCGAGGAAACCGGCCCCGCGGCCACCTACGACCCGTATGGCCGCGCCCGGCCCGGAAACCGCGGCGGACGCCAGATCACCCAGGCCTGAGAGGCCGGTCCTGGTGGAGGCTGGCT
Source organism: Thioalkalivibrio sp. ALMg13-2 (assembly GCF_000381185.1). NCBI lineage: Bacteria > Pseudomonadati > Pseudomonadota > Gammaproteobacteria > Chromatiales > Ectothiorhodospiraceae > Thioalkalivibrio > Thioalkalivibrio sp. ALMg13-2. The sequence continues at coordinate 17,007 of NZ_KB906115.1, forward strand.
TTTCGCGGCATCCACCAGTACCTTGCGTCCTCACACCTTCCTAACACTTCGGACGCATGGACGACACGGACTATACCGTCGATAAGCCGGACCGGATTGCCGGCATCCTCAAGGACCTCGACCACAAGCTCACCGTCGTGAGCGTTCGCGTGGATACCGACGGCCCCCTGTACACCTCGGCCCTGGTCCGTCTGGACCCAGCCGCCAAGGAACTCTTTCTCGACGAGCTGACCCCGCCTCGGGCGCACCAGCAGGTTCAGGCCGGCATGGACTTGCGCGTATTCGCCGCGCTGCGCGGGGTTGCAGTGCGATTCGGCACGCATGTAACACGCATCGAGCAGGAGCAAAAAGGCGCGCTCTACGTGTGCACCTATCCGGAAACTCTGTACTACCTGCAACGCCGCGAAACGTTCCGCGTGCACATCCCGATGGCCCAGCGGCCTCAGATCGAACTCCATGCGAAGGCCTGGAAGGATCCCGTGATCGGCGAGGTAGCCGACCTCTCTGCCCAGGGCATGTGCATCGAGTTGTCCACCACCCTTCTGGATGCGCTTGAGGACCAGGCAAACCTGGCCTTCGAGAACCTCTTGCTCCCCGATGTCAGTGAACGCCTTTCCGGGGACCTGCGGCTGGCCAACCGTCGCCGCAGCACGCGTGATGGCTTTGAGTTTGCAGGCTTCGAGATCGTCGGAATGACCCAGTGGATGGAACGCCAGACCAACATCGCCCTGCTCCATTACCAGCGCGAGGCGCGCCGCCGCTCGATGGATTGAGCCTGAGCCCAGGCGACGCCGCCACCTGCAACTCCGAACACAAAAAAGGCCGCTTGAAGCGGCCTTTTTCGATCGTTCCTGTTTGGTCGGGACGGCAGGATTTGAACCTGCGACCCTCTGCACCCCATGCAGATGCGCTACCAGACTGCGCCACGCCCCGAAGCCGCGAACTATATCCGATTCCCCGCCTTCACGAAAGCGTCGGCCACCCCATTGCAGCGAGATCCGTGCGGACCATTCGTGTCACGTACACCGAGAATGGCCCATTGATGCGACTCGCTGCGCTCGTCGCATCCTACAGAGCGGAAATTTCGAATTGGAGTTGGGTTCAGACGGACACCGTAGGATGCGACGAGCGTAGCGAATCGCATCAACACAACGTCCGGGCGCCCCCCCTAGGGTCGGAGCCTCAGGCGCGCAGAACGCGCAGAACCGACTCGAGCTCGGAGATGGTGTCCTGGATAATCTGCTGGGCCTGCTGGCGATCACCCTTGGCTTCGTCGCCCGAGAGCTTCTGACGGGCACCATTGATGGTGTAGCCCTCTTCGTACAGCAATGCGCGAATCTGACGGATCAGGATCACGTCCTGACGCTGGTAGTAGCGACGGTTGCCGCGCCGCTTGACCGGCTCCAGCATCGGGAATTCCTGCTCCCAGTACCGCAGCACATGCGGCTTGACCTGGCACAACTCCGCGACTTCGCCGATGGTGAAGTAGCGCTTGCCCGGGATGGCGGGCAGTTCCTGGTGGTTACTCGCCTCCAGCATAGCTCTCTACCCGCTCGCGCAGTTTCTGTCCGGGCCGGAAGGTCACCACACGACGCGCGGAGACCGGAATCTCTTCGCCCGTCTTGGGATTACGCCCTGGCCGCTGGTTCTTGTCGCGCAGGATGAAATTCCCGAACCCGGAAAGCTTCACGCCCTCGCCGGTCTCCAGCGACTGCCGCATCTCCTCGAAGAACATCTCGACGAATTCCTTGGCCTCGCGCTTGTTGAGACCCAGTTCCTCGTTTAGCGCGGCGGCGAGATCCGCCTTGGTTACAGCTGCCATCGGCTATTGTCTCAAGGTTGCGTTGAACCGGGCCTGGAGATGCTGCACCACCGCGTCGGTGACGCCAGCCACGTCCTGTTCGCCTAGGGTGCGATCAAAAGCCCGTAAAATCAAGCCCAAAGCCAGGCTTTTTTCGTCCGGATTCAAGCCTTTGCCCTGGTACACATCGAACAGGCGAACATCCTGAAGGATCTCCAGGCCAAGCTCGTCGATAGCCGCCAGCACATCGCCCGCCGCCACCGACTCGGCCACCACCAGCGCCAGATCCCGACGGATGGACGGGTACGGCGACAACGGCGAGAACTGCGCCACCGGGGCGTGCACCACGGCGGTCGCGTCCAGATCGAACAGGTAGACCGGCTCCACGTCGAAGCGCTCGCACAGCGCCGGGTGCAGGCGCCCGACCCAGCCGATCGGCTGCCCGTCCACCAGTACCCGTGCGGATTGCCCGTCATGCAGCGCCGGATGACGTTCCGCGCGAAAGCCGAGCGGACCGGCGACGCGTGCGCACAGGCCTTCCACGGTGCCCTTGGCGTCAAAGAAATCGACCGTCTTCGCCTCGCCTTCCCAAGCTTCCGGAGCCACCCTCCCACCAAGCAGGCCGGCCAGTCGGGGCTCCTGCCGCAGACCGGACGCATCCGGAACAAAGCGCAGGCCATGCTCGAACAGGCGCAGGTCCGATTGCTGGCGCGCCTGGTTGTAGGCGGCAGTGGTCACCAGCCCGGGCCACAACCCCGGGCGCATCACCGCCAGATCGGACGAAATGGGATTCGCCAGCGCCAGGGGTTCCACGTCCGGGTAGAACGCACTGGCGGCCTCGCGAGCGATAAAGCTGAAGCTGATCACCTCATGGAAGCCCTGGCGGGCAAGCCCGTTGCGCAGTGACGGCAGACCCGACTCCGGCGTCACCGGCGCAACCGGCTTCGGGAGTGTCTGCGGCAGGGCGTCATAACCGTGCACCCGGGCCAGCTCTTCGATCAGATCCTCCTCGCGTTCGAGGTCGAATCGGGCCCGCGGGGCGCGTACCGACCAGCCGCTCGCGCTCGTTTCGATGCGGCAGTCCAGTGCCTCCAGGATCCGCTCGACCTCGGAAGCCTCTAGGGTCACCCCGAGCAAGCGCTGGACACGATCCGGGCGCAGGACGATCGCCTGTTCCGCATGGGAGGCCGGCGTCGCGCCCACTTGCTCGACCGGGCCACACTGCCCGCCGCAGAGTTCCAGCAGCAGCTGGGTCGCGCGTTCCATGGCCTGCGGGACCAGGGTCGGGTCGACACCCCGCTCGAAACGGTGGGAGGCATCGGTATGCAGGCCGTGGGCCCGCGCCCGACCGGCCAGGGCGCGCGGTGCGAAATGCGCACATTCGAGGATCACGCGGGTGGTGCTGGCATCGACCGCGCTGGCTCCGCCGCCCATCACTCCGGCCAGCGCCAGGGGGCCGTCATCACCCGCAATGACCAGATCCTGCGGCGACAATTTCACCGTCTGGTCGCCTCCAAGCAGCGTCAGGGTTTCCCCCTGTTTGCCCTGGCGCACCTGGATCGGGGCGCCCGTGCGATCGGCATCAAAGGCATGCAGTGGCTGGCCCAGTTCCAGCATCACGTAATTGGTCACATCCACGATCGCGCTCAGCGGGCGCACCCCGGCGCGGCGCAGGCGTTCGGTCATCCACAGCGGCGTCGCGGCCTTGGCGTCCAGACCCTCCAGCACCCGTGCGGCATACAAGGGGCAGGCCTCCGGATTCTCGATGATCACGCTCACCCGGGCATCGCTGGCGACGTCCACGGCCGGCATGACCGGGGCATGCAGCGGCCGGTCCAGCAATGCCGAGCACTCCCGCGCAATCCCGCGCATCCCCAGGCAATCGGCCCGGTTCGGCGTCAGGTCAACTTCCAGGACAGTGTCGTCCAGCCCCAGCGCCTCGCGCAGGTCCTGACCCGCCTCCAGCGTCGTCGGAAGCGACATCAAGCCTTCGGCATCATCCGCCAGGCCAAGCTCGCGAGCGGAGCAGAGCATGCCCTCGGAAGCCACGCCGCGCAGCTTGGAGCGCTTGATACGGAAATCGCCGGGCAATACCGCACCGATCACCGCCACCGGCGCCCGCATGCCTTCATGGACATTGGGCGCGCCACAGACGATGGTCAGCGGCTCCGCCTCGCCCGCTTCGACCCGGCACACCCGCAGGCGGTCCGCGTCCGGGTGCGGATCGACTGCCACCACGTGGCCCACCCGCACCCCACTGAAGGCGGGTGCCGCCGCTTCCATCGCATCCAGTTCCAGACCCGCCATGGTCAGGCGATGGCCCAGTTGTTCCGGGGTCTCGTCGATCTGCAGCCATTCCTGCAGCCACTGCACACTGATACGCATTAGCCTGTCTGCCCGAATTGCCCGATGAAGCGGATATCGTTGTCGAAGAACAGCCGGAGGTCGTTCACGCCATGGCGCAGCATCGCCATGCGTTCGACGCCCAGGCCAAAGGCAAAGCCGGTGTACTGCTCGGCGTCGATCCCCACGTGACCCAGCACGTTGGGGTGCACCATCCCGCAGCCCATCACCTCCAGCCAGCCGGTGTGGCTGCATACGCGGCAGCCGTCACCGCCGCAGTGCACGCACTGGATGTCGACCTCGGCCGACGGCTCGGTGAACGGGAAGTACGACGGCCGAAAGCGCGTGGCCAGATCGTCCCGATCAAAGAAGGCCTGAAGAAATGCACTCAACACGCCTCGCAGATCCGCGAACGTGATATCCGTATCCACGCAAAGCCCTTCCACCTGGTGGAACATCGGGCTATGCGTCAGATCCGAATCGCAGCGATACACGCGCCCTGGCGCGATCACGCGAAGCGGCGGGCGCTCCTGTTCCATGGTGCGGATCTGCACCGGCGAGGTATGCGTGCGCAGCACGCGGTGCGCATCAAAGTAGAAGGTGTCGTGCATCGCCCGCGCCGGGTGATGCTCGGGGATGTTCAGGGCCTCGAAGTTGTGGAAGTCATCTTCCACCTCAGGGCCCTCGGCCACGCGAAAGCCCAATCCAGCAAAGAAGGTCTCGATGCGTTCCAGGGTTTGTGTAATGGGGTGCAGCGCGCCATCGGCCTGACGCCGCCCCGGCAGGGTCACGTCGACCTGTTCGCCCGCCAGCTGTTCCGCCAGTGCGCTCTGCGCCAGGGCCTCCTTGCGCGACTCGATCAGGCCGGCGACCTCGGTCTTGGCCTCGTTCACTTTCTGCCCCGCCGCCGGCCGTTCCTCCGCCGGTAGCTTGCCCAGCTCCTTGAGCTGTGCCGTGAGTGCGCCCTTCTTGCCGAGATAGTGCACCCGGACCTCGTCCAGCGCCTTCAGGTCCGTGGCCCCTTCGACGCGCTCGCGCGCCTCGGCGACCAGCTGTTGCAGTTGTTCCACGACTTCCCCCGACTGGTACGGGCCTCCCCGGCCCCCTATTCGCCTGCAAGGCAGCGGCCCCCGAGTGCGGGCCGCTGCCTTGCAGGCGCCTCGTTTCCTGTTCCCGAAACAAAAAAGGGAGGGCATCGACCCTCCCTTCTCGGGACCCGCCGGCACACCGCCGGCGGGCAGTCCTTCAGGCCCTGCGGCTCAGGCCGGCAGTGCAGCCTTGGCCTTCTCCGCGATCTTGCCGAACGCGGTCAGGTCGTGCACGGCCAGATCGGCCAGGGTCTTGCGGTCGATATCGATCTCGGCCTTGTTCAAACCGTTCATCAAACGGCTGTAGGAGAGATCGAACTGACGGGCCGCCGCATTGATGCGGACGATCCACAGCGACCGGAACTGACGCTTCTTCTGGCGACGGTCACGGTAGGCATACTGACCGGCCTTGATGACGGCCTGGTTGGCAACGCGGAAGACGTTCTTCCGGGCGCCGTAGTAGCCCTTGGCTTGCTTCAGGACTTTCTTGTGACGGGCGTGAGCGGTTACACCGCGCTTGACTCGTGGCATATCTCGATTCCTCGGTCAGTTCAACGGTACGGCAGCAGCTTGCGCACGGCCGGGGCATCCGACTCGTGCACCATCGCCGGACTGCGCAGGTGACGCTTACGCTTGGTAGGCTTCTTGGTCAGGATGTGGCTGCGGTGCGACTGGAACCGCTTGAACTTCCCCGACCCGGTACGGGTGAAGCGCTTGGCCGCACCCCGATTGGTCTTGATCTTCGGCATTACTCTCTCCGGCATTTTGGGCCGTACCCACTGCGGGCCGACCGTTTATGAAAAAGCGATGCGGGTATGCGGAAACCCGATCGCCCTTGTCGTCTGACGGACTTACTTCTTCTTGCCCGTCAGCACCATGATCATCTGGCGTCCTTCCATCTTCGGCCGCTGTTCCACGATCGCGATGTCGGCCATGTCTTTCTCGACCTTGTCGAGCAGCTCGCCACCCAGTTCCTGGTGGCGCATCTCGCGCCCGCGGAAGCGGATGGTCACCTTGCCCTTGTCACCGGCCTCGATGAAGCGGCGCAGGTTGCGAAGCTTGACGTTGTAGTCGCCCTCGTCCGTACCCGGACGAAACTTCACTTCCTTGATCTGGATCTGCTTCTGCTTCTTCTTGGCTTCCTGCGCCTTCTTCGCCTGCTCGAACTTGAACTTCCCGTAATCCATGATCCGGGCCACGGGCGGCTCGGCATTCGGCGAGATCTCGACCAGGTCCAGACCACCTTCCTGGGCCATTTCCAGGGCCTCTGCAGTGCTGCAGACACCGCGATTCTCGCCTTCGGCGTCGATCAGTCGGATCTGCGGACTCGTGATCTGATCGTTCAGGCGGACCGTTTTCGCTGCGCTAATAGCCTTCTCTCCAGTTCAGGGTTCAGTGTTGGCGACTGCCGACCTCCTCCCGGAGGCGTTCGCCGAAGTCCTCGAGGCGCATCACGCCGAGGTCTTCCCCGCTCCGCGTACGCACCGCCACCTGCCCATTTTCCATCTCCTTGTCTCCAAGGACCAGCAGGTACGGCACGCGCTTGAGCGTGTGCTCGCGAATCTTAAAGCCGATCTTCTCGTTTCTCAAGTCGGCCTCGACCCGGAACCCCATCGCGCGCAGCGTCTTCGTGACCTCGCGGGCGTACTCATCCTGCCTTTCGGTAATGGTCAGCACCTCGGCCTGCACCGGGGCCAGCCACGCCGGGAAGTGTCCGGCATAGTGTTCGATCAGCACGCCGAAGAAGCGTTCCACCGAGCCTAGCAGCGCGCGGTGGATCATGATCGGACGGCGTCGCTCGTTGTCCTCGGCGACGTATTCCATGTCGAAACGCTCGGGCAGATTGAAGTCCAGCTGCACCGTGGAGCACTGCCATTCGCGGCCGATCGCGTCATGGATCTTGATATCGATCTTCGGACCGTAGAAGGCACCGCCGCCCTCGTCCACCGAATAATCCAGGCCCTTCTTCTCGATCGCCGAGCGCAGCGAAGCGGTCGCGTGTTCCCAGATTTCATCCGAGCCGACCGCATCCTCGGGCTTGGTCGACAGGTTCACGTCGAACTTCTCGAAGCCGAAGGTCTGCAGAACCTCGAGGGTCAGATCGATCACGCCCATGACCTCGGCCTCGATCTGGTCCTCGCGGCAGAAGATGTGGGCATCGTCCTGGGTGAAGCCGCGCACGCGCATCAGCCCGTGCAGCGCACCGGACATCTCGCGGCGGTACACCGTGCCCATCTCCGCCCAGCGCAGCGGCAGGTCGCGGTAGGAATGCAGCCGGTCCTTGTACATCAGCACGTGGAACGGGCAGTTCATCGGCTTGAGCTGGAAGGACTGGTGTTCGTCCTCCATCGGCTCGTACATGGACTCGGCGTAGAAATCCGCGTGGCCGGAGGTCTTCCACAGCTCCAGGTTCGCGATATGCGGCGAGACCACGAAGTCGTAGCCGGCCTTCTCGTGCATGTCGTACCAGTACTTCTCGATCTCGCGGCGGATGCGCGCGCCCTTCGGGTGCCAGAACACCAGGCCACCACCGGCCTCGTCCTGGATCGAGAACAGATCCAGTTCCTGACCGATCTTGCGATGATCGCGGCGCTCGGCCTCCTTCAGCCGATCCAGATGCTCCTTCAACTGATCCTTGTTCGGCCAGGCGGTACCGTAGATGCGCGTCAGCATCTCGTTGTCGGAGTCGCCGCGCCAGTAGGCGCCGGCCACCTTGGTCAGCTTGAAGGCCTTCAGTTTGCCGGTGGACGGGATATGCGGGCCCCGGCAGAGATCGACAAAGTCGCCCTGCTTGTACAGCGAGATGTTCTCGCCCTGCGGGATGCTCGCGATGATCTCGGCCTTGTACGCCTCGCCCATGTCGCGGAAGTACTTCACCGCCTCGTCGCGATCCATCAGCGAGCGCTCCACCGGCAGATCCTGCTTGGCCAGTTCCTTCATGCGCTTCTCGATCTTCTCCAGATCCTCCGGCGTAAAGCCGCGGTCATAGGCGAAGTCGTAGTAGAAGCCGTTCTCGATGGTCGGGCCGATGGTCACCTGCGCGTCGGGAAACAGCTGCTTGACCGCCTGCGCCATCAGGTGCGCGGTCGAATGCCGGATGATCTCCACCCCTTCCGGGTCGCGGTCGGTCACGATCGCCAGCGCGGCGTCCGTGTCGATCTCGTGGCGGGCATCGACCAGTTCGCCATCGACCTTGCCGGCCAGGGTGGCCTTGGCCAGGCCGGGACCGATGTCCTTCGCCACGTCCAGCACGGTGACCGGGTGATCGAATTCGCGGCGGCTGCCGTCGGGGAGGGTTATTGCGGGCATTGCGAGGCTCCTTCGCCGACCCATACGCGGGGTCGAACGTCGCGTATCAGAAATTTGGAGTTGCCGGAAACGACAACGGCGCGAAGCATACCATGTGCCCCGCGCCGTCGGCAGATCTCCCGGGCTGTGGCCGGGATTACCGTGCGGTTGTTACATGTTGCCTTCGATGAACAGGTAGGTCCGGTTCACGTTCGGGCGGTGCCAGTCATCGTAGTGGCGCAGGTGCTTGAACTGTTCCAGATCCGCCAGGCGGTCGACCACCTCGTTAAGCGATTCCCAGTCCTCGATGCCTGCCGTCACCTCGCGCACCAGGAGTTCCAGGTAATCACCCGTATCCTGGCGTGCCTCGGCCATGTCGGTCGCGCGGCCGTGCCCCGGCACGACGATCTCCGGATCGATGGATTCCAGGTGCCGGAAGGCCTCGAGCTTCTCCACTGGATTGCTGAAGGGATGGATGCCCAGCATGCGCTCGGTGTAGACGATGTCACCAGTAAAGACGACGTCCTCGCCCGGAAGGTGGACCATGATGTCGCCCGGGAAGTGGGCATCCCCGGCGAAGATCAGCTCGAAGTCCACACCGCCGACGGTCAGCGTGTATTCATCGGCATCGATGGGGTTCGGTGCCGGAACCGGCTGGGTGCCCTCCATCGCCTCTTCGCCCACGGAATTGGCCAGCGAGGCGATCTGCCCCTCCCCGCGATCGGCCTGGGTGCTCGCGGTCCGCTGCAGCGCAACCAGCTCCGCCCCCTGCTCGCGGAAGTAGCCGTTGCCCAGCCAGCGGTGGTCCTGGCTGCCCACCGAGATCACGTGCGTGATCGGCTTGTCGGTGATCCCGGCAATCGCCTTCTCCATGCGCTGGGCGACCTGGTAGCTCGGCCCCGAATCGATCAACACCACGCCTTCGTCGGTCACCACGAAGCCGGTGTTATTGGTGAAACCGAGATTGGTCGGCGTGCGGTTCTCGAGCGAGCCGTAAAAGTAATGAACCCGGTCGGTCAGCTGAATCGGCTCCAGCACCTTCTCGATCGGACGATCCAGCGACTCTTCCTCCGCCTGCACGGCGGCCATGCCGAAGCCGATCAGGCCCAGCGCGAGGAAGGCCACCTGACCCTGGCGCAACAAAACATTCAATGTCATGGAAAACTCCTTGTGTCGTTCGCGCCCCGAGTCGGACAGCGCACGCAATATGTGACGGGATCGTTCGTTGAACTTCGAGATTGTGTCCGGCGGCGCGCGCTCCACGGCCACCTCCCAACGGTAAACCCTATTATATACGCGATGGCAGATACTGCGTGCGGGTTAGTCCGCGCCCGGGTTCTCCAATCGAGCCCGCCTGCGGCGCACGGCATTCACCAGCCACCGCGCCAGGAGCGGAAAAAGCCCCGTGGCAACCAGGGACAGGACCAGCACCGGCGAGAGAATGCCCTCGATGCCATCAAGCCGCCCCAACTGCGTCCCGGCATTCGCGAACACCGCCGTGGCCGGCAGCATCCCCACGAGTGATACCCAGAAATACGTCCAGAGCCGGATCGGCAACAGGCCCATCCCGGCGTTGATCAACAGGAACGGGAACACCGGAATCATCCGCAGCGCGAACAGGTAGAACGCGCCCTCGCGCTCAAAGCCTGTATTGATGCGCCCGAGTTGATGTCCATAACGACGCTGAACGGCATCGCGCGCCAGCGCCCGCGCCACCACAAAGGTCAGGGTCGCCCCCAACGTCGAAGCCAGCGACGACAGCACGGTGCCCCAGACCACGCCAAACAGGGCACCGCCGGCCAGGGTCATCACCACGATCCCCGGCACCGAAAAGGCGGCCACCACCATGTACAACAGGAAGAACACCCAGGCCGTGACGAACGGGTGCGCGACCCGCCAGTCCTCCACCTGCAGGCGCGCGACCTGCAGGGTCTCCAGATCCAGGCCCGGCCCCATCGCAACCACCAGCCAAACGGCGACGAGACCCACCAGGGCGACAACCAACCCCCAGTAATAGCGATTCAAGCGCGACTCCTCGCGGTCACTTTGCCGGAACGATGCGCGGCAAACCCGTACACTGCAAGCATGCATGCACATCCGTACGACGAACTGAAACCCGGTGTCATCCTCGACGCGGTGGAAACGACCGGTCTGCGCTGCGACGGGCGCCTGCTGGCCCTCAACAGCTACGAGAACCGCGTCTACCAGGTCGGCATCGAGGACACCACACCGGTCATCGCCAAGTTCTATCGTCCGCAACGCTGGACACCCGCCGCCATCCGCGAGGAACACGGCTTCAGCCAGGAACTTGCAAGCCGCGAGATCCCGGTAGTCGCCCCTCTGGCCGATCCTGAAGGCGAAACCCTGCACGATCACGCCGGGTTCATGTTCGCCGTCTACCCGCGCTGCGGTGGTCGCGCACCGGATCTGGAGCAGCGCGAAACCCTGGTCCGCATCGGCCGCTTCATCGCCCGCATCCACGAGGTCGGACGCGCCGCCCGCTTTCACGAGCGGCCCGTGCTCGATCCCGTCCCGCGTGGCGAGGAGGCACGCCAGGCCGTGCTCGACTCCGGCTATCTGCCCCTGGAGCTGGAATCCGTATACCGCGATCTCAGCGCCGACCTCCTGGGGCGGATCCAGCGGGACCTCGACACGATCGGCCCGGTCCCACAGCTGCGCCTGCACGGCGACACCCACCCCGGCAACATCCTGTGGACCGACGACGGCCCGCACTTTGTCGACCTGGACGACGCCTGTACCGGCCCCGCCATGCAGGACCTGTGGATGTTCCTGTCCGGCGAACCGCCCGAGATGGCCTGGCAGATGCAGGCTCTCCTGGAAGGCTACGAGACCTTCGTACCGCTGGATCGCCGCCAGCTCGGGCTGATCGCCCCGCTACGCACCCTGCGCATCCTGCGCCACGCCGCCTGGCTGGCCCGGCGCGCCGACGACCCGGCCTTTGTCGACGGCTTTCCGATCTTCTACACGCCGCGCTTCTGGGAGGATCACATCCTCACCCTGCGCGAGCAGGCCGCCGCCCTCGACGAACCCGCCCTCGACCTGGGTTACTGAGGCCCCGTCTCACCGCAGGTTCCGAATCCGCTCCAGCACCGAGTCGCGTGTGTAATCGAGGGAGGAGAGTGCCATCTGCGAAGAGACAATGGCGACGCTGCGCCAACGCAACTGCGGGCGCATCCGATGGCCCCTGGGGGACAGCGACTTCCTGCTTCCCTTGCGGCTGCCCTGGACGTTCGTTGCCCATGTCCGGGCGTCCGGGTCTGCGACGTGCGCGTCCGGCCCCTCCGCCTCAGGCGGATGCGCGGTCAGTCCGGGTCCCCACGATGGCGCCCAGCCCGCGGTAGTGCTGCAGCAACTGGCGCCCACTGGTTACTAGCTCGTCCGAGAGTTCCAACCCGAAATCGCCGGCCACCCCGCGGATCTGTTCGTCGCCGGTCGCCGGTGTCTCGATCACCCGCCACAACAGCCGGGCGCCGAGCGGGTTCAGCTCGGCAAACCGCACCCGCTCCTCCCCGGTGCGGTACGCCAGCAGGTAGGTGGGCACCTCTCCCGGTTGATCGGGCTGGAAGTCGGCCCCGATCCGGTGCACCGGGTACTCGTACGCCAGCAGCCGCGCGGCAGCCGAAAACACCGGAACCTGAACCATAAGGTCACCATCCGGCTCGACATCCGGAGGCGGCGTGGCATCCGCATAGACCAGTTCGGTCTCCACGCGCTCGTAGTGGGCCAGCTCGGCCAGGAAAGGCAGATCGCCGGGCTGCGCCGAGCGTTCCTCCGCCAGGTAGCGCACGAACTCCGCCGCCAGCTGCGGAAAATACGGCGTCTCGCTGCCATGATCGCGATAGAAGTCGCGCACCAGCTGTCCCCAGGCGGCCGCTTCCAGCAGTCCCCGCAGGACCGGGAACCCCTTGGCCAGCAGGTTCGCCACGTTGTTGAAGAAAAGACGCCGGTAGATCGCCAGGCGCCGGCTCTCGATCCCTTCCGGGGCCGGATAGCGCTCCGGGTCACGCAAGTGCCGCGCGAATGCCTCCTGTACCTGCTGGAAATCCGCCTCAGGCATGCAGGAGCCGCTCTTCCTGGCCGGCGCGCGCCCGCAACTGCAGATCCCGAATCCGGTCGGTCTCCGCCAGCAGTTCCTCCAGCGGCGGAAAGTTGAAGTCGCGCTCGAGCAGGGTCGGAACCGGCCCGATGCGGGCATAGGTGGCCTCCAGCAGCGCCCAGACATCGGAACAGATCGGCTGGCCATGGGTGTCGACCCGCAGATCAGGGGCCTCCTGCTCGTGCCCGGCGATGTGCAGGTAGCGCACTCGCTCCAGCGGCATTGCATCCAGGAATTCGGTCGGCTCGTAGCCGTGATTGATGCTGTTGACGACGATGTTGTTCACGTCGAGCAGGAGGTCACAGTCGGCCTCTTCCAGCACCGCGCGCACGAAGCTGATCTCGTCCAGCTCCGCCCCCACCGGGGTGTAATAGGAGACATTCTCCAGCGCCATCCGGCGTCCGAGGATGTCCTGCACCTGGCGCACGCGATCGGCCACGTAGTGCACCGCCTCCTCGGTAAACGGGATCGGCATCAGATCGTAGAGATGCCCCTGGGCGTCGCCACAGGCGGAGAGATGCTCGCTGTAGTCCTCGATCCCGTGGGTATCCAGGAAGGCACGCAGGTCCTGCAGGAAGGTCTTGTCCAGCGGCCGCGGCCCGCCGATGTCGAGAGACAGCCCATGGCAGACAAAGGGCTGGGCCTCGGTGTATTCGCGAAAGATACGCCCCAGGCGTCCGCCCAGGTGCATCCAGTTTTCCGGCGCGGCCTCGAAGAACCCCAGGCGCTCCGTCGCCTCCGGGGCCTCGGCCAGCGGACCCAGCAGGGCCCGCCGCAAACCGAGCCCGGCACCGCTGACGCGGGCCGGGTTGACGGGCCTGACGCTCCTAGCCGCCACAGGTCCCCTCGCCGCAGGCGCCCTCGGAATCCTTGTCGTCGTTGCCGGAGCCGCCGCAAGTACCCTCGCCACAGCTACCTTCGCTGTCCTTGGTGTCACTCGCGCCGCCGCAGGTCCCTTCGCCGCAGCTGCCTTCGTTGTCCTTGGTTTCGGCCGCCCCGCCACAAGTGCCTTCCCCACAGGCACCCTCGGCCAGCATGAGCGCCGACTGCCCGGATTGCTGGTACCCGTGATTCAGGTCGGCCGATGCGAACACCGGGCTGGTCGCCATGGCCATGCCGATTGCCGCGCTGCCGACAGCGCCGGCCAGGGTCTTGGTGGAAAACAGATCGTTCTTCATGGTGTTACTCCTCGTCTTGCGATTATGGACCCTTGGGCCCGTTCAGTAGTGGCTGCTCGCGCAGCTCTTGGTGTCATCCCCTGCCCATCATCCTCCAACGGATGTAATAGTCGATGCTGACGTAGCGCCCCGCACCCCAGAAGAACAGGACCAGCAGCATCACGAAGAAGGTCGCGGCCATCTCGATCCCGTTGTTCACGATCGCGAAGTGTCCGGTCTCGGTCAGCCAATTGTAGTTGCCGTGCTCCTGCAAAATGGACTTGGCGCGATCCAGGCGCATCTGTGCCTCCTCGATCCCGGAACAGTTGAACAGGCACATCATCGGGTCGGAGATCCGCTGCCACCCGTGTTCCAGATGCACGGTCACGGCCGCCACCACCATCGTGATCATCAGCGGGATCGAGAACCAGCGCGTCGCCAGACCGAGCAGCAACGCGATCGCACCCAGCACCTCGGCATACGCCGACAACATCACCATCAGATAGGGGAAGGGCATGCCCAGCCCCCAGTCCGCGTTGCCGTACCACATCACCACGTTCTCTTTCGGCAGGATCCCGTCCAGCTTGTTGGTTCCCGCCATCCAGAACACCGGCGCGAGGTAGAGCCGCAACAGCAGGGGCGCCAGGAAGTCCGCGCCTCGCGTCCAGTCCAGCCAACCCTGCAAGCGCACTGCCAAGGTTCCAGTCGCAGCCATCGTCCTGATCTCCTTTTCCCCTCCTACTGGGTATAAAGCCTAGACCTCGGGCTCACGCTGTACGCGGGGTGATCCGCCGGCTTTTATGTCCGATCGTCCGGGACCACGGGGAGAGGCCCGTGGCGCCCGGCAACCGGGCGCCCAAAGGTCTAAGGTGAAGAACCAACAGGAACAGGCAAAGGGAAGGTTTGATGGACATCAGCCCCCACGAAGACGTGCTGTCGACGGTTCTGGCCGCCTACAACCTGCGTGCCCGCATCGACACCAACCCGCGCCTGTGCGGGGAGTGGCAGCTCAGCACGTCGGGCTCGGGGAATGCCAGCTTTCACCTGGTGGGGGAAGGCGGATGCTATCTGCACATGGAGGCGATGGCCCCCGTCTGGATGGAGGCCGGCGATCTTCTCCTGCTGCCGCACGATGACTGGCACCTGATGTCCAGCCGCGACACCGTACCCGACCGCGACAACCATCTGACGCTGGTGGAAGGCGAGGATCCGCCGGATATACCGGTCACCCAGCTCCTGTGCGGCCACTTCGAGTTCGATTCAGGCCGCCGCAACCCGATCCTGGCCGCACTCCCCGACCACATCATCATCCGCCGCCGCGAATCCGGCGACCGGCTGTCACACCTGGCGGACCTGATGAACATCGAACTCGCGGAGCGTTCCTCGGGCTACCGGCCGGTGCTGGACCGCCTGGCGGACACCCTGTTCGTGATGGCCGTGCGCCATCACATCTGCTCGCAACGCGAACACTCGGAGGGATCGCTGCTCGCCGCCCTGGCCGACGACCGCATCCGCCGGGCACTGGATGCCCTGCACGCCCACCCGGAGGCGGCCTGGACCCTGGAGGGGCTGGCCAGCGAGGCGGCCATGTCGCGCAGCAGCTTTGCCGAACGTTTCCACGCGCTGGTCGGCCAAACGCCCATCGACTACCTGACCCAGTGGCGGATGGTCCTGGCGGAACGCCTGCTACGTGACGGGCGGGAGTCGGTCGCGGGCGTGATGGACGCGGTGGGCTATACCTCGGAGGCGGCCTTTCGCAAGGCCTTCAAGCGGGTGCACGGATTCGGGCCGGGGCGCATCCGGCAGCTACTGCGCCGGCTCGGTGCCGGCCAGGCTTGACTACCAAAAAGCCTATTCAGAAGGTGTTGGCGACGCTGGCCACGCCCGGCGCACGCGACCGGACCAGGCGCTCGACCACATTCTTGAGATCCAGCGTGGAGCGCGGACAGCCCACACAGGCCCCCTTGAGCCGGACCCGTACGGTGCGGCCATCGAGCTCCACGAATTCGATATCGCCACCGTCCTGCATCATGATCCGCCGCGCCTCCTCGATCGCGGCGCGCACCGCGTCGACGTCGATCGGGCCATCGGCCGGCACGTCGGCCGCCTCGCGCTCGGCGAAGGTCTGGGCGCGGTCCAGGCGCAGCGCGAGCTCCGGATCGAGTTCCTCGATCGCGTCCAGTTCATCCTCGCTGTACACGTGATCGGGCTCGTCGCTCAGCAGATGCGACACGTCCACCATCACCTGCGCATTGTCGGGTCCAGCCATGTTCGGGCCTCCGGGTACTCGGCTTTTCGCCAGTATAGCAACGCCCCGCTCCACCCCCGCGCGAAGCCGCACCCGCCAGCCGGGATCCACCACCTCGCGCGCGGGCGACCAGCGCAACCGCACGCGCAGACGGCGCAGGTCCTCCGGATGCATGCGCCCGGCGTGCAGCCACAGGCGCCATACCCGGCCGGTCGCGGGCACCCGAACGACGAGGATGACGATCCGGCGCAACACCCGTGTATCGGGCAGCACCTCGACCCAGTCCACCTGCTCCTGGCGCAGGCCCTCGGCGGTGGCCAGCCAGGTTGCACCCTCGGGCGTCTGCCCCAGCCAGTCCCAGGCCGGCGGTTGCGAGCGCCCTTGCCACCACCACCCGGCGATGGCCAGCCCGAAGACCGGGGCCAGCGTCCACAACGGGCTGTACACCAGCACATAGGCGGCCACAGCCAGGAGCAGGAGGATCTGGCCCGCGAGCGCGAGCCGGGGAAGAACCGGATCAGGCCGGAGCCGAAGCCTGAGTGGCGGCGCGGATCGCCGGGACAAGACGGGCTATCCCCTCGTCCACCGTGGTCTGGCGACCCATGACCACGTCCAGCAGCACGTTGTCGGGGTAATCGAGCAGGCGCTCGAAGGCATCGCGACCCTCCTGGTCCAGTTGCGCATATCCCTGCGCGAGAAAGTGGCCGAGCAGCCAGTCGTTCTCCAGCATGCCGCGGCGACAGCGCCAGCGTGTCCGGTTATCGGGTTCCATCACCCAAACACCCGTCCAGGCCCCCTGTGGGAGCCTGCTTGCAGGCGAATGCCCCTGCCAAAGCAGGACGCGGGCAGGGGTTTCGCCTGCAAGCAGGCTCCTACCGGGGTGGAACAACCGTTGGGGGTCGCGCCGATCACAGCGATTTCTTCAGCATGGTGCGGCGGATGTCGCTGATCGCGCGGCTCGGGTTCAGGCCCTTTGGACACACCTGGGTGCAGTTCATGATGGTGTGGCAGCGGTAAAGCTTCCAGGCATCATCCAGCTGTTCCAGCCGGTGCTCGGTGGCCTCGTCGCGGCTGTCGTGGATGAACCGCGCGGCCTGCAAAAGCGCCGCCGGCCCCAGGAACTTGTCCGGGTTCCACCAGTAGGAAGGGCAGGCAGCGGAGCAGCAGCCGCACAGGATGCACTCGTAGAGCCCGTCCAGTTGTTCGCGGTCTTCGGGGCTTTGCTTGCGCTCCACCTCGGGCTCCGGGCTGTCGTTGACCAGCCAGGGCTCGGCCTTGCGGTATTGCTCCCAGAAGTTGTCCATGTCCACGATCAGGTCGCGGATCACCGGCATGCCCGGGAACGGGCGCAGGGTCACGGGTGAGTCCAGATCCGCCAGCGGCGTGATGCACGCCAGGCCATTGGTGCCGTTGATGTTCATGCCGTCGGAGCCACACACCCCGTGCTGACAGGAGCGGCGAAAGCCCAGGGAGTCGTCCTGTTCCTTCAACAGCAGTAGCGCATCCAGCAGCATCATCCCGGGCTCGACCTGGTCATCGGGCAGGCTGAAGCGCTGCATCTTCGGCAGCGTGTCCGTCTCCGGGTTGAAGCGGTAGATCGAGAACTCCATCGGTATCTCCTGTCGGTGACCGCGGCCACCGTTGTCACACGCTGCGGTAAGCCCCAATCAATCCTGTTCCTGCGCCTCGGCACAGGCAATGCATCGCTCGGCCGACGGGTCGATCTCCATCCGCGAGCGGGCAATCGGCTCCAGGCAGTCGATGCACAGTCCGCCCTCGCCCTCCTCCAGCCGCTTCAGCGCCCGGCGGGCGCGAACACGCTGGGCCTCGCGCCGCTGCTGGCTCGCCTTGGCCATGGCCTGGCCCTGCAGCGCGTCCATCCGCGAGAGCCGTCCGGTGCGCTGCTGGTCCAGCTCCACGGTCGCGCCGCTGTCGGCGGCGCCCGCGAGCGCGGCATCCAGCTCCGTCAGCAGCACCTCGAGCTGCTCGTGCAGCCACGCCTCGGGTACCGGTTCGGTGCGGTTACTCATGGTTCGTCTCCCATCGACCGCGTTGCACGTGGTTGAACGCGCGGGCTGCCATGCCCCCTGATGCGATTCGCTGCGCTCATCCGCATCCTACGGCCTGTATTGATGCACCGGTGTCGTAGGGTGCGTTGAGCATCGCGAAACGCACCGATGCCGGTGGGAATATCCGCCACATGATGCGATTCGCTGCGCTCATCCGCATCCTACGGTCGAGTCGACCCATCAATAGACGCGTTCCTTCGGCGGGAACGAGGCCACGGTATTCGGCTGGGTGCGCACCGGCTTGTAGTCCAGGCTGTCATCCGCCAGCGAGTACAGGCTGTGCTTGAGCCAGTGCTGATCGTCGCGCTCGGGGAAATCGATCCGCGAGTGGGCGCCGCGGCTCTCCTCGCGCCCCAGCGCGGAGCGGATGGTCGCGATCGCGCAGTCCATCAGGTTCTCCAACTCCATCGCCTCCACCCGCGCGGTATTGAACGTGCTGGAGTGATCCGCGATCACCGCATGGTTCAAGCGCTCGCGCAACGCACGGACCTTCTCCACCCCCTCGCGCATCACCTCGTCGGTACGGAATACCGAGCAGTGGTCTTCCATCACCTTGCGCAGTTCGCGCTTGAGCGGCTCGACCTGCTCGGCGGTGCCATCGCCCGGGTCCTTGCGATCCCAGCGCGAGAGCCGCGCCATCGCCTGTTCCACGGCCGACTCGTCCAGCGCCCGGTGGTAACGGTTCTCGGCCAGGTACTCGAGGATGTGATTGGCCGCCGCGCGGCCGAACACCAGGATGTCGAGCAGTGAATTGCCGCCCAGGCGGTTGGCCCCGTGCACCGAGACACAGGCCGTCTCGCCGGCCGCGTACAGCCCGGGGACCGGGTCCTCCGGCGTGTCCTTCTCCGGCGCCACTACCTGCCCGAAGCGATTGGTCGGGATGCCGCCCATGCTGTAGTGACAGGTCGGGAAGATCGGGATCGGCGCCTCGATCGGATCCACCCCGAGAAAGGTCATGCTCGTCTCGCGAATCCCCGGCAGGCGCTGCATGATCGTATCGGCGCCCAGATGGCGCAGGTCCAGCAATACGTGATCCGCATTGCGCCCGCAGCCGCGTCCCTCGCGCACCTCGGTGGCAATGGAGCGGCTCACCACGTCGCGCGAGGCCAGGTCCTTCGCCCGCGGGGCGTAGCGCTCCATGAAGCGCTCGCCCTCGGAGTTGATCAGGAACCCGCCCTCGCCGCGGGCACCCTCGGTAATCAGCATCCCGCGCCCGGCGATGCCGGTCGGGTGGAACTGCACGAACTCCATGTCCTCCAGCGGCACCCCGGCGCGCAGGGCCATCGCCATGCCGTCACCGGTGTTGATCAGCGCGTTGGTCGTGGTGCGGAACAGCTGTCCCGCCCCGCCGGTCGCGATCAACGTGGTCTTGGCCTCGATCACGATCGGCTCGCCGGTCAGGATCTCGAACGCCAGCACGCCCAGCACGTAGCCCTGCGCGTCGCGCAGCAGGTCCACCGCGAAGTACTCGTCGAAGAAGTGCGTGCGCGCGCGCAGGTTCTGCTGGTACAGGGAGTGCAGGATCGCGTGCCCGGTGCGGTCCGCCGCGGCGCAGGTGCGCGCCGCCTGGTCCTGACCGAAGTTCTGGCTCTGCCCGCCAAAGGCGCGCTGGTAGATGGTGCCGTTGTCCAGGCGCGAGAACGGCACGCCGAAGTGGTCCAGCTCGTAGACCACCTTGGGCGCGGCGCGACACATGTATTCGATCGCGTCCTGGTCGCCCAGATAGTCCGAGCCCTTCACCGTGTCGAACATGTGCCAGTGCCAGGAGTCCGGCAGCACATTGGCCAGGGCGGCGTTCACCCCGCCCTGCGCCGCCACCGTGTGCGAGCGCGTGGGAAACACCTTGGAGACCACCGCGACCTTGGCATCGCCATTCGACAGCTGCAGCGCCGCGCGCAGGCCGGCCCCGCCGGCCCCGATGATCAGGGCGTCGAACTTGCGTCGCGCCACGTTCATGCCAGTCCCTTCATGCCAGTCCCGCCCGAATCAGAATGAAAAATGCCCACAGCCCCGTCAGGAGCAACCCGCCGGCGGCCAGCACGAACACCAGGAGCCGCGTGCCGGGCGCATGCACGTAGTCCATCACCACGTCGCGCAGCCCGATCCACGCATGCAGGAGCATCAGCAGCACGAACACCGCCGTCAGCAACCCCACCACCGGGTGCCCGACCACGCCCAGCCATGCGGCATGATCCGCCGGCGCGGCCAGCACGAAGAATCCGAGGGCCAGGATCACGTACACGCCCACGTACACCGCCGTGATGCGTTGCAGCAGCCAGGCGCGCTGTCCGCTCAGGAGCCTCACAGCACCAGCCCCAGCCACACCAGAACGGTGCCGAGGATGCCTGCGTACAGGGCATCGCGCGCCGTGCGCAGCGAGCCCGCGCGATCCTCGCCAATGCCGAATTCCATCAGCAGGTAGCGAATCCCGGCAAACAGGTGATGCAGCAGCCACCAAAGCCCCAGTGCCAGCGCCACCAGGCCGATCGGATGATGAATGATCGCCACGACCTGGGCGAAGCCCTCGGGGCTGGCCAGCGAGCGGTCCAGCAGCCAAAGCAGCACGGGAATCGACAGAATCAGGAAGACACCGGTGATCCGGTGCAGAATGGAGACCACGGCATTCAGCGGCAGTCGGATCTTGCGCAAATCCAGAAAGACGGGACGTCCCTGCCGAGTCATGCCACCCCCTTGAACGGGAAGAAAAGAAACCAGGGCTGACACCCTGCAAATGGTTCGTCTACTATCGAGCCGCTTGGTTCAGCTTACCACCTCAAACCCTGGCCGTGCGCCCCGGATACCGATAGCCAATCGAGCCCGACGGCGGACGACAGCGAGCGCTTCCACGGGAGATTTCCGATGCGCGAAGACTGGAAAAACCACTTGATCGATGCCGGCGCCGAGTTCGAGGAGGACGACCTCCTGCACTACGGCAACCCGGAACGCGAACGCCGCATGGCCATCAACGGCGAGGTGATCTGCGACCTCTCCCATCGCGGCCTGCTGGAGGTTCGCGGCGACGACGCCACCGACTTCCTGCAGGGACAGTTCGGCAACGACATCCGCGCGGTGGATGCGCAACACAGTCAGCTGTCCAGCTACTCCAGTCCCAAGGGCCGCGCCTACGCGGTGTTCCGCGTGCTGCGTACCCGCGACGGCTACCTGCTGGAGATGCCCGCAGACCGGATCGAGCCGGTGGCAAAGCGCCTGCAGATGTTCGTGCTGCGCGCGAACGTCATCATCGAACAGGCCGGCGACTCCCGCATCCACTTCGGCTGCTCCGGGCCGGATGCCGAGAAGGAGCTGCAAAGCGCGCTGGGTGTCTGTCCCGCCGAGGTCGAGGAGGTCGTCGAGAAAAACGGCGTCACCGTGGTCCGGGTACCCGGGGTGCACCCGCGCTTCGAGCTGTTCGGCGAGATCGAAGCCATGCGCAAGGCGTGGGACGGCCTGAACGTCCACGCGGCCCCGGTGGGCCCGCGCGACTGGGCACTGCTGGACATCCTGGCCGGGGTCCCCACCGTGGTGGAGGAAACCAGCGAGAAGTTCGTGCCGCAGATGCTCAACCTGCATGCCCTGGGCGCGGTCAGCTTCGAAAAGGGCTGCTATCCGGGCCAGGAGGTCGTGGCACGCATGCACTACCTGGGCAAGCTCAAGCGGCGCATGTTCCGCCTGGCGATCCATACTCAGACTCCACCCCAACCCGGCTCGCCTGTGTTCAAGGCCGGCGGCAACCCGGACCAGTCGGACGGCGAGATCGTCGCAGCCGAATTGCACCCGGACGGGCTGTACTCCGCTCTGGCCGTACTGCAGGTCGCGGCCGCGAAGGGCGAACTGCGCTGGGACGCACCCGACGGCGCCAAGGCCGAGGTCGTCGAACTGCCCTACGCAGTCCCCGAAGGAGCCTGACGCATGCGCTTTTTGTTCTTCTTTTTCGTCCTGATCCTGCTGGCACTGTGGGCGGCCTTCTTCAGCCGCCCCGACAACCCCACGCTATCCAACTGGCTCTACGCCCTGGCCGGTGTATTGGCAGTGCTGTTCCTGATCGGCTATTTGCGCCTCGACGGGGTCATATGACCCGAATCCTCTGATCCGCATCGCCGCCCCCCGCGGGCCCGGCACCGGCCGGGCCACGCGGCTCAGGACGCCAGCCGGGTCCGGGTATCCGCCACTGGCTCGCCCAGGCGCGTCTCCAGGTCCCGCGCCTGGCGTGCATGGCAACCCGACAAGGCAAACCCCTCGAGCCGTGCATCGGCGTGATACTCCAGGTGACGCCCTTCGCCATCGCCCGAGATCTCCACCCACTCGCCCCCGTCCGTCTGCGGCGGGCAGACGTTCAACGGCAGGCTCCCGGTCTTGACCTGCACGATCCCGGCATCCGGCCGGTACACCGTCGGCTCGCCGGACAGCGTTCGCGCCAGTGCAGCTGCTTGCCCGCGCAGGGTCTCCACGTAGGGGCGTAACTGGCCGTCGAACTCGCAACCATCGCCCAGGGCGAAGACCGCCGGGTCGGTGGTGCGCAAGAGTGCGTCCACCTCGATCCCCGCGTGGCAGGCCAGACCGATCCGCTCGGCCAGCTCGCGGTTGGGCACCAGCCCGAGCGCGCTGATGACCACCTCGGCCTCTACGGATTCGCCGCTGGCAAGGACGAGACGGGTCGTTCCCTCCGCCACCGGTTCGATGCGCTCGACGGTCGCCTCGGTGTGCCACTGCACGCCGCGGTCGGCCAGCGCCTTCTCCAGATCGACGCTCAGCGGCTCGGGCAGCAGATTCGGCAGCGGCCGTGACGCACACTCGATCAAAGACACCGGATAACCACCGGCCGCCAGGTCGTCCGCCAGCTCGCAGCCCACCAGGCCGGCGCCGATGATGGCCACACGGGTATGGGCCGGTGACCCGGCTTGCGCCTCGAGGGCCGCACGCAGCGCGCGGTAGTCCTCCAGCGTGTTCACCGACAGCGGCGCCCCGGCCCCACCCGGCAACGCCATTTGCCGCGGACGCGCCCCGGTGGCCAGCACCAGCTGGCCGTACGGCACGCCGCCACGGGCGGTGATGATTTTTTGCTGCGCCCGCTGGACATCCAGCACACGGACAAACGGCATCAGGTCAATGCCGAGCCGGGCAGCCCGCGCCACGCCAGTCTCCTCCACCAGATCCGCGACCGCGACGCCCCGGGCAAAGGCATTGGAGATCCGCGGCTTGGTGTAGTAATCACCGGAATCGGCGGTCAGCAGGCGGATCGTGCGCCGCGGATCCCGCTCGCGCAGGGCCTCGGCCAGGGCCCAGCCCGCCATGCCGCCGCCGACGATCACCACCGCATCCGGATCGGCCGCGCCGGCCCCGGCACTCCAGGCCATCGCGGCGGCACCGGCGTCCGCGGTCTCGGCGCGCGGCTCCAGGGCGGTGAAATCCGCCTTGGTCACATTACAGTCGGGGCAGTACCAGTCGTCGGGGATATCCTCGAAGCGGGTCCCAGGGGCCAGACCGGAATCCGGGTCGCCCTTGGCCTCGTCGTAGATATATCCGCAGACTTTGCAGATATAGCGCTTGAACTCGTCGGTTTCGGTGCTCATCACGCGGCCTCCACGGCATCGAGAATGGCCTTCAGCTTGGGGTCCAGTTCGGACCCGATGGCGTCCAGATCGGGGTTGGCCCACGGCGCGAACACGTCCCGTGCGGAGCGCGCGCTGACGCGCAGCATCTCGCCATCTCCGGAGACATGGATGCGCAACGGGATGTCGATGCCGGCCGGCTTGCAGGCCTCCCAGACACGCACGGCGTAGCTCGGGTGAAAGATCTCCAGGATCTGGTCGGTCGGGACCTCGACCCCGATCTTCGCGGCATTGGCCTGGCCATTGATGTGCGAGACCAGCTTCAGCCCCTGGGCGTCAATCGCCTCCTTCAGGGTCGCGACCGCGGTCTCGGGGTCCAGTCGGGTAGTGGTTTCCAGCATGACGATTCCTTCGTTCGGTGCGGGGCCCCGGTAGGCCCCGACCGTGGGTGGTGGACTAGTGCGCGTGGATCCGCGCCAGCTCCTTGCGCAGGTGCTTGATCGCCGGGGTGACGATGGCCACGAAGTACGACTCGCGCAGCTTGCGCTGGGCGGCAGCATTCGCCAGATACCCCCGGGCCCCGGCATGCAGCAATGCCGACTGCGACGCACGCAGCGACAACTCGGAACCGGTCAGGCGCATCTGCAACACATCGGCAAAGAAGCCTTCGGACTCGTCGAAGGGCGTTTCCGAAAGCGCATAGCAGGCTGCACGGCCATCCTCCAGCGCCTCTTCCAGTTCGCCCACCTGGTCATCCAGATAGCCATTCACGTGGGACAGCGTCTCGTTGGCCTCGCGCATGGTCTGGATGCAGCCATCGATCAGCCCCAGCCCCATCCCCATCTGCAGCAGCACGAACCCCGGTCGGATCCGGCGGATGTACTCGGGCAGGGCGTCGGCAAGCACGTGCTCATCGGGCACGAACACGCGATCGAAATGGCAGCCGAAAGTGCGCGAACCCTCCAGCGCGGTGAACTCGGGGCAGGCCGTCAGGCTGAACCCGGGGTCGGAGCAGTTGATCAGCGCCATCACCGGCCGCGGGTTCGCGCCGGAGGTGCGGAAGATCGCGCCGAAGTAGTGGTCCTCGCCCAGGTTGGATACCCAGGGGAGCGCACCGGAGACCACATAGCCCCCGTCCACACGTTCGGCGGAGAGCTTGAGGTCCTCGATATTGGCAAACCACTTCATCGGGTTGGACAGCGCGGTGGCACCCAGTGCCTCGGCATTCGCCAGCCTCGGCAGGGCCTCGCGCTTCAGGGTGTCCGAGGCACTGTTCTCCACGTACCAGGCACAGGCGTTCTGGCACCAGGCAACAAAGCCGGTGGTCATGCACTCGGCCGAGATCACCTCGGTCGCGCGGATGGCACTGGCAATATCCGTGGTGCCGCTGGCGTTCTGGCTGGCCAGGTGGCGGTTGAAGGCGCCGAGGCGACCGGCCTCGCGCAGGAAGTCTTCGGGGTACAGGCCTTCGCGGTCGATACGGGCGGTCAGCGGAGCCAGATCGCGCTCCACCAGCGCCTGCAGCGCGGCATCGGCATCCGCCGGCCCTGCGGCCGGCGACACCCCCGTCACGTCGTGAGTGCGGGTTTCAAGCATTGGGGTTTACTCCCGTTGGGCAGCAGGACCGGAATCAGGCCAGTTCGACGCTGAGCTTGACCGGGTTGCGCATGGTGTTGGCCACCGGCGACCAGAAGTCGGCATGGGCGACCAGCTCCTTCAGCTGTTCCTCGCTGGCATCCCCTTCCAGGTTCGCCTTGACGCGGATATCGGAGAAGCCGAGGTGCTTGTTCACATCGGTATCCCCGACGCCCCATACGGCGGTCACGTTGATGTCGCCCTCCAGGGTCAACTCGAGCTTGGTCAGGGTGATACCGCGATCGATGGCGTTGGCGTGCATCCCCACGGACAGGCAGGCACCCAAGCTGGCCAGCGCGGCCTCGGAGGGGTTCGGCGCGGTGTCGTCGCCCAGCAGGTGCGGCGGCTCGTCGATCACGTGGGCCTCGAGGTCGCGCACGAAGGTCAGGTTGCGGAACTTGCCTTCGCAGACCGTGGTGGCCTTCAGCGTCACGATGTTCTCGGGGTTGGCCTTGCCCTTGGCGGCGAGGTTATTGAGGCCATCCTGGTCGATCGGCTCCAGGGCGTTGATGGACAGGGAGGTAGTGGCTTCGGCTGCAGACATGGTGGTGCTCCTGATAGTTGGGATTCGTGGATCCCCGGCATTCGACCGGGTCGTCCATCCCGGTGCAGAAGCCGTGCCAAAACCGTGCGGACCGCACCACAAAGCCATTTCCAGCCGGGCCACCCGAATCCAACCCATCCCCCCGTCGGACAATCCGTCCGCTTTGTCCAATCGAACTGGTCCGCATTGTCCGGATTGTCCACTTCTCGCCCCCCCACGCCGGATCCCCCCGCTTCTGCGATGCCTCGTTCGCCGCTCACTGTATTGCGCACCAGCGCGCCGTTTCGCCCCCGGTCCGGACGAAATTCCCGGGCAACACGACGGGTTTGGCACGCCCCTTGTAAGGAACCCCCTTGAACGCGCCGCCGATCCGATCCATCCGGCGGCTCATGAACGAAGGTCAAGAGGGAAACGCCATGGGCGCCGCCATCTCCATCGACTACATCACCCACCACTATCCCGGGCAGGAAGCCCCCACGCTCAAGGACATCCAGGTCACCGTCGCACCGGGCGAGACCGTCGCCCTGATCGGCCAGAGTGGCTGCGGCAAGTCCACCCTGCTGCACATGCTCGCGGGGCTCCTGCTGCCGAGCGAAGGCTGTGTACGCATCAACGGCCACCAGGTCATCAAGCCGAGCCCGCGCTGGAACATGATGTTCCAGAAGCCCTCGCTCTACCCCTGGATGACGGTGCGCAAGAACGCCTCGCTGGGCCTGATCTTCCAGGGCCGCAAGACCGACATGCGCGAACGCATCGACCAGCTGCTGGAGACCGTGGGTCTGAGCGAGAAGGCCGAGGTCAACGTGCAGTCGCTCTCCGGCGGCCAGCAACAGCGCGTCGCCCTGGCCCGCAGCCTGGCCACCGACCCCGAGCTGCTCCTGCTCGACGAACCGTTCTCGGCCCTGGACGCCTTTACCCGCGTCGCCCTGCAGGACGAAGTCACCCGCCTGGCCCGGGAACGCGGGATCTCGGTGGTGTTCGTCACCCACGACATCGAAGAGGCCGTCGCCATGGCCGACCGCGTGCTGGTCATGGGCTCAAACCCGGGGACCATCACCGCCGAACTGCCGATCGACATTGCCCACCCGCGCGATCGCAACAGCCAGGCCTTCGTCGACCGCAAGGCCGAACTGATGGGCTACTTCGGCGCCACCCGCACCCCGGCCGCTGACAAGGGTTCAGCGGAGGCCGAAGCCCCGACGCCGGATACCGAAAGCGAACAAGACGAGTCTTCTTCATCCGAATCCCGAGCGCGCGTACGCGCCGCCTGATCCACCACCCCACTGCCCCGAACCCGAGCGAGGAACCGCCACCATGTGCAACTGCGACAACCACCACGACATCGACAGCGAACTGGACCGGCTGCTGGATCGCAGCTTCTCCCGTCGCAACTTCCTGCGTACCGCCGCCGTCGGCGGCCTGGCCGGGAGCGGGCTTGCCCTGCCCGGTTCCCTGTTCGGGGCCGAACCCGGGAGCCTCGAAGAACCCGAAGGCGTCGTCAGCGACTTCGACGGCGTCGTGCGCATCGGCTACATCCCGATCACCGACGCGGCCGCCCTGCTGGTCGCCCACTCCGAGGGCTATTTCGAGGACGAAGGACTGGAGGTCGCCGATCCCCAGCTGATCCGCGGCTGGTCGCCGCTGATCGAGTCCTTTGCCGCCAACCGATTCAACCTGGTGCACCTGCTGAAGCCGATCCCGCTGTGGATGCGCTACCAGAATGACTTCCCGGTGAAGATCATGTCCTGGGCCCACACCAACGGCTCGGCCGTGGTGACCGGCCGCCATGTGGATGTACAGAGCTTCGCCGATCTCGGCGGCAAGAGCGTGGCCGTGCCCTATTGGTACTCCATGCACAACGTGGTCATGCAGATGGCCCTGCGCGATGCCGGCCTGACGCCGGTGATCCGCGATCAGGGAGACGCCCTGGAGGCGCACGAGGTCAACCTGATGCTCATGCCGCCGCCGGACATGCCGCCGGCCCTGGCCGCGCGCTCCATTGATGCCTACATCGTCGCCGAGCCGTTCAACGCCGCCGGCGAACTGCTGGCGCGCGGCAACGTGCTGCGCTTCACCGGCGATATCTGGAAGAACCACCCCTGCTGCGTGGTCTGCATGAACGAGCGCCTGACCGACCGCGAGCCGGAGTGGACCCAGAAGGTGATGAACGCCGTGGTCCGCGCCCAGGGCACGATCCAGGAAGACAAGAAGAGTGTCGCCACCATGCTCTCGCGCGACGGCAAGGGGTATCTCCCGATGCCCGCCAACGTGGTGGAACGCGCGATGACGAACTATCACGACGACAGCACCTACGCCGACAGCGGCGCGATCCGTCACCCCGAATGGGAGAACGGCCGCATCGACTTCTCGCCCTGGCCCTACCCGTCCGCGACCAAGATGCTGGTCGGCGCTATGAACGAGACCCTGGTCGGCGGCGACACCACCTTCCTCGAAGGCCTGGACCCGGACTTCGTCACCGACGACCTGGTGAACTACGACTTCGTGCGCAAGGCGATGGAAAAACACACCGCCTGGCAGGGCGCCCCGGGCGTGGACATGGATTCGCCCTATGCCCGCGAGGAGGTGGTGGTGCTATGAACCGCGAAGCCACTCTCTCCGTCGACACCGCGACCGTGGAGCGGCTGATGCCGCTGCTGCGGCTCGCGGACCGCGCACGCCGGGCGCTGCAGTACCCGGCGCTGGGTATCGCCGGCCTGTTCGCCCTGTGGTACTGGGGCGGCTGGGCCATCGGTAACAACGAGGACACGATGGCCTTCGCCAGCTTCGCCCCCGGGCCCACGCTGGCGGCCTTCTGGGACATCGTCAGCTCCGGGGCCGTGTGGTCACCGATCGAGTCCAGCCTGTACCGCGTGGGCTGGGGCCTGGCCTACGCCATTGCCATCGGCGTGCCACTGGGCGTCATGATCGGCTACTTCCTGACGCTGAAGCAGGTCACCCACGTCCCGTTCCAGTTCCTGCGGATGATCTCGCCGCTGGCCTGGATGCCGGTCGCGGTCCTGGCCTTCGCCACCTGGGATGCGGCCATCATCTTCCTGATCGCCATCGCGGCCGTCTGGCCCATTACCTACGCCACCGCGCACGGGGTGCAACGCATCGATCCGATGTGGCTCAAGGTGGGCAACAACCTGGGCGCCAATCCGTACCACACCCTGCGCTACATCGTGATGCCCGCGATCGCCCAGGATGTGTTCGCCGGGATCCGCCTGGCGGTGGGTGTGGCCTGGATCGTACTGGTGCCGGCCGAGTACCTGGGCGTCACCTCGGGGCTGGGCTACGCCATCAACGATGCCCGCGACACCCTGGAGTACGACAAATTGGCCGCATTTGTCCTGGTCATCGGCATTATCGGCTACATGCTCGACGCCATCTGCGTACGCCTGATCAAGCGCAGCAGCTATCACGCGGAGGGCTGATCCCCTCGGGCAATACCCGGGCCCGGCCATTCATGGCCGGGCCTTTTTGTGCGCCCGCAAAGCGGGCAAGCGCAACCCAACAGTGCAAGGCCCTGCCCCGCCTCGAGGCAACCGCGTCATCCCGACCCGGCCAGACGCCCCCGAACGCCCACCAACACGTCGTTTCCGCACTGGCAGGCTTTCTGCATAACCCACGGCATGGCACTCCACCGCATATCCGATTCGACCCCACCGGACCTGGCCACCCGGGAGCAGGAGATCACCCTGCTGCTGGAGGTTGCCAAGCTCATGGGCCGCTCCGGCGACCCGGATGCCGCGATCTACCGCATCCTCGGGATGATGTCCCAGCTACTGGGACTCAACCGCGGCCGCGTCCTGTTGCCGGATCCGAACAGCGGCCAACTGCGCATCCGCCACGCCTACGGCCTGACCGATGCCGAGCGCGACCGCGGCAGCTACAGCCTCGGCGAGGGTGTCACCGGGCGCGTCATGAAGACCGGCCAGATCGCCCTGATCCAGGACATCGACAACGAGCCCGAATACCTCGCGCGCGCCATTGACCGTTCCACCCTGCCGCAGGAGACCGTCGCCTACATCGCCGTGCCCATCGTCCAGGACGAACACGCCATCGGCGTGCTGGGCGTGCACCGGCTGCGACGCCGCTCGCGCCAGTTCCAGGACGACCTGAACCTGCTGCGGGTGATCGCGAGCATGATCGGCCAGGTGCTGCGCATCCACCAGCTGATCGCCGAGCGCACCGCCGAGCTGGTCTCGGAGAACCGCTACCTCAAGAGCGCCCTGGATACCCAGGGCGGGCAGTACGGCATCCTCGGCGAGAGTCCGGCCCTGCGCCATGTCCTCAAGCAGGTCCACCGCATTGCGGATACCCAGGCCACCGTCCTGATCACCGGGGCCTCCGGGACTGGCAAGGAGAAGATCGCGCGCATGGTCCACCGGATCAGCCAGCGCAATGCAAAGCCGTTCATCTCCATCAACTGCGCCGCCATCCCGGCCGACCTGCTGGAATCCGAACTGTTTGGCCACGAAAAGGGGGCCTTCACCGGCGCGTTCAGCGCCAAGACCGGCAAGATCGCCCTGGCCGACGGCGGCACGCTGTTTCTGGACGAGATCGGCGACATGCCGGAGGCTCTCCAGTCCAAAATCCTGCGTGTGCTGCAGGAACGGGTGGTCCAGCCCATTGGCGGCAACCGCGATCTCCCGGTGGACGTACGCATCATCGCCGCAACCCACCAGAACCTGCAGGCCGCGGTGAACGCCGGGAACTTCCGGCTCGACCTGTTCTACCGCCTGAACGTGATCCCGCTGCACATGCCGGCCCTGCGCGACCGCGCCAGCGACATCCGCCTGCTCACCCGCCACTTCCTTGACCGCTACACCCACCTGCACGGCTGGAACGTGGTCGTCGACGAGGGCGTGCTGGAACGCCTGGAGGCCTTCGACTGGCCCGGCAACATCCGCCAGCTGGAGAACGTCCTGGAGCGCGCGGTACTGCTGTCCACCGACGGCCGCATCGGCACGCCGCTGATCGACGAGATCCTGCACGAGGAATCCCGCATCAGCCCGTTCGAGGGTGAGCGGCACGGCCTCCGCGACGAGCATGCACCGGCACCATCGCGGCACAACGAGCCCCGAACCCTGCCCTCTTCCGGCGCGTCCTGCACCAGCGCGGTGCGCCCGTATCAGCGCGTGCACGCCACCGAGGCGGAGCGCCTGAAGCGCGCGATCGAGCAGACCGGGGGCAACAAGACCCGCGCCGCGATGGACCTGGGCCTGACCCCGCGGCAATTGCGCTATCGCCTGAAAAAGCTCGGCATAGAAACCACTTAGGCCCACCGCTCAGACACCAGCGGACCTTTTGTCCCCTTCGTCGACAATGTCGACCAATGGTCCGATCTCCCGGCGCTCGCGCGCCGCCCTGGCGGCCCATTCCCCACGCTTGGCATGGCACCTGCAATGACCCTCGACATGCGCGGCAACGATGCCCGCATCGATTCGACCCACGAGGAGAGCCGACCATGCCGACCAAGAGTCTTCACGATCCCTTTGACGCCAATGCCGATCTGCGCCACGGCTCCAGCTGCCGCCACGGGCACACCGGTCCCGGCAGCTGCAGCTGCTTCGACACCGCGTCCCCGGACCTGGAAGAGAAACTGGAACGACGCGCCACCCATGAGCCCGTACAGGCCGATGCCCACGCCACCGGCGAGGACCTGAGCGACGAGGCCATGGTCGATCGCGCGGTAGAGAGCGCGATCGTGCGCGGCATGTTCGGCCACAACGAGATCAACCGCCGCCGCTTCCTGCAGATGATCGGGGGCGGCACGGTGGCCGCGGCCCTGGGCTCCATCCTGCCGCTGGACAAGGTCAAGGCCGCAATCAAGGACGGCGGGCCGCTGGAAAAGACCAAGCTGCGCGTCGGCTTCGTCCCGATCACCTGCGCCACGCCGATCATCATGGCCCACCCCATGGGCTTCTACGAGCGCCACGGCCTGGATGTCGACGTGATCAAGACCGCCGGCTGGGCGGTGGCCCGCGACATGTCGCTGTCCGGTGAGTACGACGCCTCGCACATGCTCTCGCCGATGCCGCTGTCGATGACCCTGGGCTCCGGCTCCTCGCGCGAGCACTACATCATGCCGGCGGTGGAGAACATCAACGGCCAGGCCATCACCCTGCACAACAAGCACAAGGACAAGCGCGATCCCAAGGACTGGAAGGGCTTCACCTTCGCCGTGCCCTTCGAGTACTCGATGCACAACTTCCTGCTGCGTTACTACGTCGCGGAACACGGGCTGGATCCCGATCGCGACATCAGCATCCGCGTCGTGCCGCCGCCGGAGATGGTCGCCAACCTGCGTGCCGAGAACGTCGACGGCTACCTGGCCCCCGACCCCTTCAACCAGCGCGCGGTCTGGGACGGCATCGGCTTCATTCACATGCTGACCAAGGAGATCTGGGACGGCCACCCGTGCTGCGCCTTCGCCTGCTCCGCGGCGTGGGCCGACGAGCATCCGAACACCTTCGGTGCCCTGTTCCGCGCGCTGATCGAGGCCACGCAGTACAGCTCGGACATCAACAACCGGGCCGAGATTGCCGAGGCCATCTCCCCGCGTGCCTATCTCAATCAGCCACAGTCCGTGGTGGAGCAGGTGCTCACCGGTCGCTACGCCGACGGCCTGGGCAACGTGCAGAACGATCCGCACCGGATCGACTTCGACCCTTTCCCCTGGCACTCGATGGCCACCTGGATCCTCACCCAGATGAAGCGCTGGGGCTATGTGGATCGCGACTTCGACTACAACCGCCTTGCGGAAGACGTCTTCCTCGCCAGCGAGTGCGCCGAGGTCATGACCGAGCTGGGCTACGAAGCGCCGAGCGACACCTACAAGAACTTCGAGATCATGGGCAAGGTGTTCGACTACACCGACCCGGAAGGTTATCTCGACAGCTTCGCAATCCGCAGGAGCTAAGCCATGTTGAGCAATCTCAACTTCCGGGCGACCGTTCTCTCGCTGGTGATGCTCGTGGTCTTCCTGGGCGTGTGGCAGCTGGCCACCGCCCCGGAGGTCCTCGCGCCGCAGCAGGGCGAGCTGAGCGAATACGAACAACTGATGGGGGGCGGGACCGATCGCAGTTCCAGCAGCGGCATCCCGGCCCCCACCCAGGTGTTCAGCCACGCCTTCAGCGAACTGAGCAACCCGTTCTACGACGCGGGCCCGAACGACAAGGGCATCGGCATCCAGCTGGCCTACTCGATCTATCGGGTCCTGCTGGGCTTTGCCCTGGCCGCGCTGATCGCCATCCCGCTCGGCTTCGTGATCGGCATGTCGCCGCTGCTGAACAAGGCGTTCGATCCGTACATCCAGATCCTCAAGCCGATCTCGCCCCTGGCCTGGATGCCGCTCGCCCTGTTCGTGATCCGCGACTCGAACATGTCGGCGATCTTCGTGATCTTCATCTGCTCGATCTGGCCGATGCTCGTGAACACCGCCTACGGCGTGGCCTCGGTGCGCAATGACTGGCTGAACGTAGCCAAGACCCACCAGCTGTCGAACCTGCGCACCGCGTTCACGGTCATCCTGCCCGCCGCGGCCCCGACCATCCTCACCGGCATGCGCATCTCCATCGGCATCGCCTGGCTGGTCATCGTCGCCGCGGAGATGCTCGTGGGCGGCACCGGCATCGGCTACTACATCTGGAACGAGTGGAACAACCTCGATCTCGCCAGCGTGATCTTCGCGATCATCATGATCGGCATCGTCGGCTTCCTGCTGGATGCCTCCCTCGCCCAGGCCACCAAATTCGTGCGCTACGCCGACTAAGTCGGCGCAGCCCAACCAGGAGACCTATCATGAGCAAGGGATTCCTCGAAATCGAGAACCTGAGCCAGCGCTTCCCGCAGCCCGACTCCAGCGAACTGATGACCGTGTTCGAGGGCGTCGACGTGACCATCAACAAGGGCGAGTTCGTCTGCCTGATCGGTCACTCCGGCTGCGGCAAGTCCACCATCCTGAACGTGCTCGCCGGTCTGGCCACACCGACCGACGGCAACGTGATCATGGACAACAAGGAGATCAACGGCCCCAGCCTCGACCAGGGCGTGATCTTCCAGAACCACAGCCTGCTGCCGTGGCTGTCGGCGCGCGACAACGTGATGTTCGCGGTGCGCGCCCGCTGGCCGAACTGGAGCAAGGCGAAACGCCTGGAACACGCCGAGCGCTACCTGCACATGGTGGGCCTGGACCACGCCATGGACCGCAAGCCCTCGCAACTCTCCGGCGGCATGCGCCAGCGCGTCGGCATCGCCCGGGCCTTCGCCATCGAACCCAAGCTGCTGCTGATGGACGAGCCGTTCGGAGCCCTAGACGCCCTGACCCGCGGGGTCATCCAGGAGGAGCTGCTGAAGATCTGGTCGGAGACCCACCAGACCGTGTTCATGATCACCCACGACGTGGACGAGGCGATCCTGCTTGCCGACCGCGTGCTGCTGATGACCAACGGGCCGCATGCCCAGGTCGCCGAGTCGGTCAAGATCGACATCCCCCGGCCGCGGGAGCGCGCCAGTCTGCATCAGCAGGAGGCCTACTACCCGATCCGCAACCACCTGGTCGACTTCCTCGTGAACGGAGCCAAGGAGATGTCGGCCAAGGCCCAGGCGGGCGCCGCCCGCGGTGACAACCCGCGCCACAGCCCGCGCATCGTCAACCCGGCCAAGCCCGAGGCCAACCCGGAACCCGGTCCGCGCATGGTTCGCGCGGTCTGACCCCCAGTCCATCCATCGCATTCTAAGGAGCACATGATGAGTCTCAGCAAGAGCGCCATGACCACCACCATCCTCGAGGCCAAGGAGAACCGCGGAACCACCTGGGCCGCGATCGCCGAGGCCACCGGGCTGCACGAGGTCTACGTGACCTCCGCCTGCTACGGCATGAACCACCTGGGGGGCGACCAGGCCGACAAGCTGGCGACCTTCCTCGGTCTCGGCCCCGAGGTCTCGCAGGCGCTGCAGGCCTTCCCGCACAAGACCTGGGACAAGACCATCCCCACCGACCCGGTGATCTATCGCTTCTACGAGGCGATCAACGTCTACGGCGACACCATGAAGGCGCTGATCCACGAGAAGTTCGGTGACGGCATCATGAGCGCCATCGACTTCACCATGGACATCGACAAGGTCGAGGACCCGAAGGGCGACCGTGTGAAGATCACCTGGAACGGTAAATTCCTGCCCTACAAGAGCTGGTAGCGTGCCCCATCGGTCACGCGGCGGCCAGACGCGCCGCGTGACCGCCCCTTCCCGCGAGCCGGTAGCCCAGCGCCCGTTCGCGCCCCAACGTGTACGGCAAGTCCCTTCGCATAGTAGGCTCTTGCCGATGCGCCATCCATCCACCCTGCCCCGTCTGCTGATCCTGCTGATCAGCCTGTCTGTTGCCGCGCCCGCAATGGCGGCAAATAGTGACGGCGCCAGCGTATACACCATCGGCGTGCTGGCCTTTCGCGATGCCGAAGAGACCACGGCCCAGTGGCAACCCACAGCCGGCTACCTGAGCACGCAGGTCGACGCGGCCGAATTTCGCATTCAGGCACTTAACTATCCGGACCTGGAGCAGGCCGTCGCCACCGGGGACGTCGATTTCGTCCTCACCAACACCGGCCATTACGTGCGCCTGGAGGCGCAACAAGGCATCACCCGCCTAGCCACCCTCATCGCCGAGGAGCAAGGCCAGCCCATTCGTCAGTTCGGCGGGACGATCCTGGTCCTCGACGAACGCAATGACCTCCAGTCACTGGACGACCTTCGCGGGCAACGGTTGCTGGCGGTGGAAGAAGACTCTCTGGGCGGTTGGCTGGCCGGTTACGGGGCCCTGCGCAACGCTGGCGTGGATCCATTCGAGGACCTGGCGTCCGTTCACTACACGGGCATGCCTCACTACCGGGTGATCGAGGGCGTGCTAACCGGCGAGGCCGACGCCGGCATGGTGCGCACCGGCGTGCTGGAGGAACGGCTGCAATCGGGCGACCTGCCCGCCGACACCCTGCGTGTACTGGCGCCCCGCAAAACGGCGGGCTTCCCGTTTGCCCACTCCACCCGGCTTTACCCCGAATGGCCGTTCTCGCGCCTTGGGCACACCCCTGACCAACTGGCCGAAGCCGTCACGATCGCCCTGCTGAGCCTGCCCGCGGA
This sequence comes from Thioalkalivibrio sp. ALMg13-2, assembly GCF_000381185.1. Lineage (NCBI taxonomy): Bacteria > Pseudomonadati > Pseudomonadota > Gammaproteobacteria > Chromatiales > Ectothiorhodospiraceae > Thioalkalivibrio > Thioalkalivibrio sp. ALMg13-2. The sequence goes on from NZ_KB906115.1 coordinate 52,986, forward strand.
TCACCCCGCGGCGCGCGAAGGCGGCTACCACGGCTGGTCGGCCCCATTGTCCTACGCGGCGGTACATGAACTCCTGGAAGAACTCGGCCGCCCGCCCTACGACCGCACCGTGGCCATCAGTCTGCGCGCCTACTGGGAGGCTCGGCCGGAGGTCCTGCTCGGCTTCATGGCGGGACTATTGCTGCTGAGCGGGTTGGCTGCGCTCTACTACCGCCGTCTGACCCGGCGGCTTTCACTGGAGGTCGAGCAACGCCGCGCGGCGCAGGGCCGCCTGCGCGCACACGAAGCTCGCCTGGCGTACCAGGCGGGGCATGACCCGCTGACCGGACTGCCCAACCGCACGCTGCTGCAGGAGCACCTTGACGAGGCCATGCAACAGGCTAGCCAGCGGGAAGGCCTGGTGGCCATCCTGTTCGTGGATCTGGACCGCTTCAAGAACATCAACGACAGCCTCGGCCACCGCGTCGGCGATGACCTCCTGCAAATCCTGGGCGAGCGCCTGAAGACGCGCTTCAAGGCTCGCACCGTGGCCCGGATTGGGGGCGACGAATTCATCGCGGTAATCGACGACGCCGCAGAACATCAAGAGCTGGAGGCTCGCGCCCGGCAGCTGCTGGAGCTCATAGCCGAACCGTTTGCCGTCGGCGGCTGGACCAACTTGCAGGTAGGCGCCAGCATCGGTATTGCATTGTTCCCGGAGGACGCCACCGAAGCTGGTGAGCTTCTCACCCAGGCGGATGCGGCGATGTACGAGGCCAAGGACGCCGGGCGCAACACCTTCCGCTTTTACCGGACCGCCCTCACCGATGCCGCCAACCAGCGCCTGGAGATCGAGAACCGGCTGCGGCACGCCCTGGTCCAGAACGAACTGGCGGTGTTCTACCAGCCTCAGATACACATGACGTCCGGGAAGATCACCGGGATCGAGGCCCTGGTGCGCTGGCGGGACCCCGAACGCGGCCTGATCGCGCCGGACGTGTTCATACCGCTGGCCGAGGAAACGGGCCTGATCACCGCCATCGGGGATTTTGTCCTGCGCGAGGCCTGCCGCCAGGTCGTGGAATGGGATCGTCAGGGCCTGCCGCCGCTGGAGGTCTCGGTCAACCTGTCGGCCCGCCAGGTCGCCGCACCGGGCCTGCTCCATCAGCTCCGCCAGGTGCTGAACGAATCCGGACTCCCCGCGCAACGCCTGACCCTGGAGCTCACCGAAAGCACCCTGATGGAACAGGCCGACACGACCCGCGGCACCCTGCAACAGCTCAAGCATCTGGGCGTGGCATTGGCCATCGACGACTTCGGCACCGGGTATTCGTCGCTGGCCTACCTGAAGGAATTCGCGATCGACATCCTGAAGATCGACCAGACCTTTGTGCGCGACCTGCCGGAGGACCGCAACGATGCCGAGCTGGCCATGACCATCATCGACATGGCCCACAACCTGGGGCTGGATGTGCTCGCCGAGGGGGTTGAAACTCAGGCGCAGCGCGCGTTTCTGGCCGCGCAGGGCTGTGATGCCTGGCAGGGTTACTTGTGCAGCCGCCCGCTTCCCGCCGCATCCCTGGCCCGACTCGTGAACGACCACGAACCCGAGCCGTTCGCGCGCCGGGCCCCGGTAAAAGCCGCCATGGCCCCACGGGGCCACCTGCTCAGCTAACCCTGAAAAAGGAAAAGGCCTGCGAAAGCAGGCCTTTTCCTTGGTGTTTGGTGGAGCGGAGGACCACCGCCCCGGTGTTTCAATAGGTCTCACAGAGCCTCTCTATCTCTCTGGTTCTTCGGCCCTTTTCCGGACTCCCCGTTCTCTCCTTGTTGAACTTCGTCTCAATCTGTAGCATCCAAGAACATCTTTTTTGGGTATACAGGAGGCACTACACAAAAAGCCTCCACATAACTCTGTGAGGGACACCGTGCCGAAGAAGGCGAAGGAGCTAACCGCCATTGAGGTCAAACGGATCGACCGTCCAGGCTTCCATGCGGTGGGCGGCGTGTCCGGCCTGACGCTGCGGGTGACGGACACCGGATCGCGGCAATGGGTGTTACGCGCGCGCGTGGCCGGAAAACGTCGCAACTTCGGTCTTGGAGGATTCCCCGATGTCATGCTCGCACAAGCGCGTGAGCGGGCTCGGGAGCTCAAGGATCAGCTGTGGCGAGGGATCGATCCAGTAGTCGAACGCAGGGCCGCAGAGGACGCCAGGCGCGCCGAGGAAGCCAAGCGGCTCACCTTCGCCGAGGCCGCCCACCAATGCCATGCCGCGAAGCAAGACGAGTTCCGCAACCTGAAGCACCGCAAGGATTGGATTCGCTCGCTGGAGCACTACGCCTTCCCAACGATGGGCAAACTTCCGGTCTCCGCTATCGAGTTGGGGCACGTCAAAGCCGTATTGGACCCGATCTGGAAAGAAAAGACCGAGACGGCCAGCCGGATACGCCAGCGCATTGAATCGGTGCTCAGCTGGGCCACCGTGAGCGGTTATCGCGAAGGCGACAACCCGGCCCGCTGGAAAGGGAACCTGGAGGTTGCGTTGCCTGCCCCGCGCAAGATCCGCAAGCGCGACCATTACCGAGCCCTGCCCTGGAACGATGTCCCAGCATTCATGGGGGCGCTGCGCCAACGGCCCGGCATGGGCGCACGGGCGCTGGAATTCGCCATCCTGACGACCGCCCGATCGGGTGAAGTGCGCGGCGCAACGTGGGATGAAATCGATCTGGACGCCCGAACATGGACAGTGCCTGCTGAACGGATCAAAGCGGGCAAACAGCACATGGTTCCGTTGTCCGATGAAGCCGTGGCCCTGCTGGAAGCCCTGCCCCGCTTCGCGAACTCCGATTTGCTATTCACCGCACCCCGAGGCGGTGCGCTGTCCGATATGAGTATCAGCGCCGTCTGCAAACGCATGCAGGTGGACGCGGTACCGCACGGATTTCGATCGACGTTCAAGGACTGGGCCCGCTCCTGCACCACCTACGCCGATGAGGTGAGCGAATTAGCGCTGGCACACGTCAACAGCGATGCCACCCGAGCGGCCTATGCCCGCGACGAGTTGTTACCTCAGCGGGCGCGACTAATGGCGGATTGGGCGCGGTTTCTCCGCGAAGGGACGCCAGACGGGGCCACCGTTACCAGCATCGAAGATGCTCGGGCCTGACAGGCCTGCGCAAAGAGAATCGACGTCGAGACCCTGAACGTCAACATCGCCTCGGGCATCCCGGTCCACTTTAGTCCTTCACCTTCCGGCCGCCTTCGACTTGCTTCAGCGTCTGAACAATCTGGCTTTCCGTAAACCGACTCTTGCGCATCTCGGCCTCCTTTGGCTCTAGTGTGCCCGGAGACCTCCAGTTTTCAATGGACCGAATTTACTGGAAGGCGACACATGCTGTCGCACTCAACCTCGAAAAGTCACGCTGTGGTTCAGCAGGTTACGTCGGAAACACTAGCAGCAGAAATGGCCTCAGACACGGCACGATGCTTGAAGATCACCAGCACGCAGGCCCAGCGCTCTCCAAATGTGCCGACCGGCGACTCTACTAACCGGCTTTCAGGTCGGAAAGGAAGCGATGCAGGGTGTCCTCGTCGGAGAGATCGCCGTAGAGCATGAGGACCCCTCCGGTGTCGCTTGTCTTCAGCAGAGAGGGGGTGGCGAACACGGAGTGCGTGATGCTCTCCTCGGGTTGTTCCAGCAGATCGATCTCGTAGGGCCGAAGGTCGCTGCGGCCGATCTGTTCGAGCATGTGGGCCAGGTTGGCACGCGCCCGTTGCGAGCGCGGCGCAGTGCCAGTCAAGAACAGGGTCAGAACCGGCATCGACGACTCGCCTGATGGTTGGCTGGCGTTCATGGTTGTTCCCCCTCATCGCTGCCCACATGCGCAGGCGGGTGTTCGCTCTCGGGATCGCGTCGCTGCTTGATGTGCTCGCGGTAGACCCGTTCCAAACGTTCCGTTTCGGCCAACTCGTCTTTCTCCAGTTCCAGTTCGGCCGCGAGGCGACGATGCTCGAGCTCGCTCTGTTCGATGCGCCGCTCAAGATCGAGCCGCCGTCGCTCTCGCTCTCGTTGCTGGCGGCGCTCGGCCGCGGCATCCTCGCGTTCTCGGGTCGCACGCGCCGTGCCCATCAGCACCTCGGAGCCGTGCTCGTAGACATCGGCCAGATCGATACCTGCATCCGAGAGCAGCAGTTCGCGCTCTTGGTTCGAATGGCCCGAACCGCGCGATTTCACGATCGACAGCGAGCGGTTTCGCTCGCCACCTCGGACGTTGTAGTCGAGTACGATCCAGCTATCGGCGAGAGTCGAGACTTGGCCCTGCGTGGCCTCGCCCTCCGGGTCAAGCACGCCGCTCAATGAAGTGAGCACGGTGGTTATCCCGCGGCGCCGTACCAGGTCGATCAGGTGTTCGGTCGCCATCTCCGCTCCCTCGGTGCCACTGGACTTGAGCAGCGCGGAAACCGGGTCAATCACCAAGCAGTGAGGGTCGAATGAGTCAAGCAGGCGGCGCAGGAGCAGGAAGTGCTCGGTAACTCGCAAGCCAAACGCGGACAGGCCCTCAAAGCGCACGAGTCCATCCTCGATCGGGCCGCGCAGATCGACCCCGACCGAGGCAAGGTTGCGCACGTACGGCGCTTCCACCTCGTCGAAACTCACGTACAACGTACGTTCGCCGCGCCGGGCGGCGGCCTGTGCAAAACTACCGGCTAGGGTGCTCTTGGCGGTGCCGGGCCGACCGGAAACCAGCAGGCTCGAACCCCGGTAAATGCCGCCGTCGAGCAGTTTGTCCAGCCGATCAATCCCGGTGCTGAGGCGCTCTTGGCTCGCCACCACCGCGCCGGTTGGCGGCTTTTCATGGTAGGGCAACTGGATTCCGTCGTCGTCCATGATCATCGGAAGTTCGTCCGCCACGTGCCCGGATCCCCGGAACTTGGCGATGCGCAGCGACCGGTTCAGTTGCTGGTCGACCACCCGCGCGGCAAGCACAAGAGTCGCCGAGAGCAGGAACTCTATGCCCTCGAGATGGGCCGGCGCCATGCTCTCTCCGGTGGCCTTGCCCGTCAGCAAAAGGGTCCAGCCGCGCTTTTCACAGTACTCGTCGATCCGGCGCACTTGGTCAATCGCGACTCGGGGGTCCGGCTGGTACTGCAAGAGCTGGTCGATGCCGTCGAACACGACCCAGGCCCCGCGGGCCTGCGTAATGGCGGCCGCGACGACGCTTAGCAAGCCCTCGATATCGAATTCGCCGGCTACCTGAACCCCAAGGGGCGGGCGTCCGTCGATCACTCGCCACCGGTCCGACTCGAGCAGGTGTGCCCCCCAGCGGAAGGAGGCGGCGTCTCGCTTTACCTGCGCCGGCGATTCCTCGAAGGTCACGAACACGCCGCCCTCGCCGCGTTCGATGGCACGGGCCAGCACCTGCAGGCCCAGCACAGTTTTACCCGCTGCGGCTTGGCCGAGCACCAGTGTCGCCTGGCCCGCCGGCAGGCCGCCCCGGGTCACCTCGTCCAGCCCCGATATTCCCGTCTCGCGCTTGTGCAATTTCGTGTCGATCTCGTTCATTTTGGATTCCTCGGCTCGTGGACTTCGCCTCCGGTGCGTGAGCAGACGGTTTTGTGAGAATGCGGCCGGTTCAGCGGAAGGGTGCTGCGCTGCTCGAGCAACCAGCGAAAGTCCTCGGCCTCCAGTGGCATGCTGAAGTAAAAACCCTGGCCGAAATAGCAGCCCATTGACCGCAGCTCGTCGCTCACAGCAGCCGATTCGATGCCTTCCGCGATGACCTCTGCCTCCAGCGTCTTCGCAAGCATTATCACCGTCTCGACGATATTGCGGCTGAGGCGATCATCGAGGAGGTGAAACACGAAGCCCTGGTCGATCTTGATCTCGTTGAAGGGATACCGATGCAGGTACAACAGCGATGAATAGCCGGTGCCGAAATCGTCCAGCGATAGCCACACGCCCATGTCGCACAGTCTGCGCATCTGGTTAAGCAGCAATTCGGATTCTCGTTCGAAGACGCTTTCGGTGATCTCCAGCGCCAGCTCCTCCGGCGCGACCCCGGTCTCGTTGAGGACAGTTAAGACTCGACTCGCGAAATCGCCCGTTTGGAACTGTATCACCGACACGTTCACGGCCACCCGTACCGGTTCAAATCCGGCATCACGCCAGTCGCGAAGGTGCTGGCAGGCACGTCGCAGTGCCCAGTCACCGATCGGCACGATTAGCTGGCTTTGCTCGGCGATGGGGATGAAAACGCCAGGCGACATCAGCCCCCGCTCGGGATGGTTCCAGCGCAGTAACGCCTCGCAGGCGACCAGCGTGCCACTGTCGAGATCGACCTTTGGCTGGAAGTGCAGTTCGAGCTGGTCCTCGCTGAGCGCCTCTCGCAGATCACGAGTCAGCTCAATACGTTGCTGAATCTCCTCCTGGAGCCCGGCGTTGTAGGCGACCCAGGGGGCGGACGGCTCCTTGCGATGCTGGAACAGGGCACGCTCTGCTTCCCGGAGTAGAGTCTGGACCGGACGTTGTTGCTCCCCCAAGGGCGTGTAGCCCATCCGGACCGAGATCTCGATGTCGAGACCATTGAGTTCGAACGAGGCAGACAACGACTCCAGTGCCCGAGACAGACGCTCCTGCAACGCCTCGCCTTTCACCGGCAACAGGAACAGCGTGAATTCGTCGCCGCCCATGCGGCCGACGCGATTGTGCTCATCAGCTTGCGCGCCCAGCCGTCGGCCGAACTCGACCAGCAGCCGATCGCCGCCCTCGTACCCATAGGCGTCGTTTATTTCCCGCAGGCCGACGATGTCGACCATCACTAACACACCCTGTGTCGGCCAACCGTCACTGTCGATCCATCGTTGCAGGTGTCGGCTAAAACCGTTGCGCGAGTAGAGCCCGGTCAGCTGATCCTCATAGGCGATCCGGCTGAGTTCGCGATCGGCCTCCTTGAGCGCGGTGACGTCCTGATTGATTGCGACATAGTTGGTGACCTGTCCCTGCTCGTCCTTCAGCGGGGAAATGACCTCTTGGACCCAGTAGGGTGAACCATCCTTGCTACGGTTCTGTATCTCGCCCGTCCAGACGTTTCCGGACTTGATCGTCTCCCAGAGTTCGCGGTACTTGCTGGCCGGCGTGTTGCCCCCCTGGACGAGCGCCGGCGTTTCCCCAAGCAGTTCGTTCGAGGTGTAACCCGAGATTCGCTCAAAAGCGGGATTGACGTACTCAATGCGACCGTCAAGGTCGGTGACCGCGATCGGGGCCGGGCTCTGGTCGGTGATGTGCGCTAGCTTGCGCAGTTCCCGTTCGCGTTCGCGCTGGCTTGTCACGTCCTGCAAGGCGCCCTGCACTTGCACGATATGGCCACGCTCGTCGCGTACCGGCTCGCCCAACGTCCGAACCCACACGCGGCGCCCGTTGGCATCGATGATCTCGAGTTCCTCATCGAAGGGCACACCCTGCTCGGCACAGGCCGAAAAACGCTTGCGGATGCAATCGCGGTATTCTGGGGCGTAGAAGGATATACCCTGCTCGATGGTGGGAGAGTAACGAGGTGGCATGCAGTGAATCTCGGCCACAACGTTCGACCACTCGACATGGTTGCTCCCGAGATCGACAAACCACCCACCGAATCGGGCGGCCCGGCCAGAGAGGCTGAGCAAGCGGAACTGGCGTGTCAGTTCGGCCTCGGCCTCGCGAATCTCGGTCACGTCGGTGATCACCGCGCCGACCCAACGCTCCCCGCTACCGATCCCGTCCAGGGGAAAACAGCGCACCAGCAATTTGCGCCATCCCAGCCCAGGTTGTTTGCGTTCGATCTCGTAGTGTTGGGCTTCGCCGGTAAAACAGCGATCCAGGTGGGGTTTCACGATCCGCTCGAAGTGATCCGCGCCGATCACCGCGGGCACGCGGCGTCCCTCGATCTCCTCGGGGGACACCCCGTGGCTTTTGCAGTACGCCTGATTGGCCCAGAGGTACCGATAGTCGGCGTCGGCGATAGCGAACAGATCGTCGCTGGCTTCGAGGAGCGAGCGGCAATGGTCGAAGCGGCTGGTGTGGCCGCAACGGGTTGCATGCGCGACTTGGCCGTCGTCCGGCCTCGGGTTGCCAGCCTCGTCAGGGTCGGGGTGCGGCCTAGCGCCCCGCTCGATGGCTCGCACGTCCGTGTCGACGGCCCGGGCGGCATCGAGCGCCGTAGAAGGCGCGCTCGCTGGCATGTCCGGCGGGCTTGCCATGCAGACCCGGTTTCTTCCCGATCCCTTGGCCTTGTACAGGGCCTCGTCCGCCCGTCTGAAACCAGCCTTGGGGCTGTCGCCGGCCCATATCTGCGTTCCCGCCAGGCTGATAGTCAACCCAGTTAGCACCTCACCGAACTCGGTCGCCTCTACGCTGGCGCGTAGCGACTCGGCCAATGCTTTCGCACCGTCGAGCGAGGTATCCGGCAGGAGAAGGGCGAATTCCTCACCGCCCCAGCGGGCCAAGACGTCACTTTCACGCACGCGTTCCAAGATATGGCTCACCAGCTCCTTGAGCACATCGTCGCCCACGAGGTGGCCGTGCTTGTCATTGACCCTCTTGAAGTGATCGATATCCACGATCAAGAGCGACAGCGGCTCGCCGCGCCGGCCGCTGCGGGCAATTTCCTTCTCGACCAGCCTGTCAAAGAAGTGCCGATTGAACGCGCCGGTCAGGCGATCGTGATATGCAGCGTGTTCGAGTTGCGCTTCCAGAGTCAGTTGTCGGGAGATGTCCCGGAAAATCACGACCACGCCCTCGATCTCGCCGAACATACCGTGGAGTGGTGTGGCAAAACTCTCGACGGATAGAGGTTGGCCATCGGCACGAAAGAACGTATCCCGCCAGGCTTTCAACGGCTCGTCGGTTTGCATCACATGGTTGATCGGGGATTCGGACTCGGGATAATTTCGGCCATCCGGATACTGGGCTTGGATCAGTTCATGCGCGTTGAGACCGAGAAGATCTTCCTCGTCCGTGTACCCAAGCAGATCCAGTGCGGCCTGGTTCATCAAGGTCAGTCGCCCATCGCGGTCGAGACCGATCACGCCCTCGCCGAGGCTAGCCGTTACATGCTGGTTGAATCGCTCGAAGGACACGCGTTCGGTGATGTCACGCTGAACCGATACGTAATGCGTGATTTGTTCCCGCTCATCCAGCACCGGACTGATGCGCCAGTGCACCAAATATGGGGTGCCGTCCTTGCGGTAGTTGAACGCCTGCCCTTCGAAAGAGCTGCCCTGTGCAATGCTGGCGCGCAATCGTTGCAGCACGGCACGGTCGGTCGCCGGACCTTGGAGGATCCGTGGTGTCTGGCCGAGCAGTTCCTCCGCCGTGTATCCGGTTTGCTCGCAGAGGGCCGGGTTGACGTAAACGATTTCGGGGCCGGGTGGGTCCAGATCGCCAGTCGTGATGAGGACGGCGTTGTACGCCTGGTCGATGGCTTGGCGAAACACCCAGTCTTGAAATGCTGACATAGCGGCTCCACCGAGCGTGCTGCATTGCTCTGCGCTGATTAGCGGATCGTTTGTTACGAGAGACGACCCGAGGAACGCAGTAATCCCGGCGGCCTGGCTCGTCACCATGGTACTTCGTTCATGTTGCCGTTGCCGAACCGTCGATGCCGAGATCGAGGACAATCTAGTGTCCTTTAACAAAAGTTCGTATTTTTATCGAGACGATCGGTTAGACGGGCGATCGACGCGATAATTTGATCGGCTGTTTTGCGCCAGATGAACGGTCGAGGCTCATCGTTGTACGTCTTCAGGTATTCGCGGATGGAGTCTTCGAGTTCGCGAGTACTGCGATGCGATTGACGCTTGATCCAGCGCTGCGAGATGAGCGCGAAGAAGCGTTCGACCAGGTTGATCCAGGACGCCGAGGTCGGCGTGAAGTGCACGTGGTAGCGCGGTCGTGCAGCGAACCAGGCCCGAACCTTTTCGGTCTTGTGGGTGCCGTAGTTGTCCA
>NZ_KB906116.1:0-62462 GCF_000381185.1 Thioalkalivibrio sp. ALMg13-2
TCGGGCCTGGTTCGCTGCACGACCGCGCTACCACGTGCACTTCACGCCGACCTCGGCGTCCTGGATCAACCTGGTCGAACGCTTCTTCGCGCTCATCTCGCAGCGCTGGATCAAGCGTCAATCGCATCGCAGTACTCGCGAACTCGAAGACTCCATCCGCGAATACCTGAAGACGTACAACGATGAGCCTCGACCGTTCATCTGGCGCAAAACAGCCGATCAAATTATCGCGTCGATCGCCCGTCTAACCGATCGCCTCGATAAAAATACGAACTTTTGTTAAAGGACACTAGAGATACTTCATCCGGCCCCGGATGGACTCCAGATCGGATGCGACGTCCTTAAGGGTCGCGCCATCGTCGTCACTGCCAACCACCAGCCCCTTGCCGGAAACCGGGATCACGCTGTCGATCTGAAAGCGCCCGGTGGTTCCGCGCAGGAAGCACTCTTCGTCGAAGAACAGGCGATCACCCTCCGGCCCGATCTCGTCGGACTCGAGCGTGTCGTACCCGATCAGCCGGGCAATGTCGTCACGCCCTTGTACGTCCACGGCTTCGATCGTCTGCTGCTCCGGATCAATCAACAAGGCCTTCATTCGGTTCCCCTCTGCACATGGGTTCATCGTCGCTACTACGGTAACGGTGCGTGGACCACGGGGCCACTGCGAACAGGCCCTGTGTGCACCTGCCGCCTCCGGGAGACGCGGATCCGTGTCCCCATAACGTCCGTGCGACCAATCGGCCAAAGGGCTTTGCAATTTGCCGATTGCCCGTCTTTACTCAACGAGGTCGCCGCGCGCCGAGGCTGACGCAGGCACCCGATAAAAACAAGAAGCGAGGAGGAGACGGTGAACGAGAATCCGCACGATCTCGAAGAGCAGAAAAAGGAACTGGAAGCCGAATACGACACCGACCACGAGATCGGCGAGCAGAACATCAACCCGCTGGGGCTGGACCTGCACAATCCGGTCTTCGTCACCAGCGCCCTGTTGATTATCGCATTCGTCATCCTGTCCCTGGTCTTTCCGGAACAGGCGAACGAGCACCTCGACAACACGCGTCAGTGGATCGGCCGCACCTTCGACTGGCTGTTCCTGTCGGCCGGCAACATCTTTGTCCTGTTCTGCCTGGCCCTGGTCGTCCTGCCCATCGGGCGCATCCGCATCGGCGGCCAGGACGCCAAGCCGGAATTCTCGGTCATTTCCTGGTTTTCGATGCTGTTCGCCGCGGGCATGGGCATCGGCCTGATGTTCTGGAGCGTCGCCGAACCGGTGGGCTACTTCACCGAATGGTTCGGCACACCGCTGGGGATCGAAGGCGGGACCGAAGAATCCCGGCAGGCCGCGCTGGGGGCCACCATGTATCACTGGGGACTGCATCCCTGGGCGATCTACGCGGTCGTCGGCCTGGCGCTCGCGTTCTTTGCCTACAACAAGGGCCTGCCACTGACTATCCGTTCCGCGTTCTATCCGATCCTCGGTGAACGCATCTGGGGCCCGATCGGCCACGTGATCGACACCCTTGCCGTGCTCGCCACCATGTTCGGTCTGGCCACGTCGCTAGGCCTCGGCGCGCAGCAGGCCGCCTCGGGCATGGAGTTCCTGTTCGGCATCGATTCCGGCCTGAACACCCAGGTCGCCATCATCATCGGCGTGACCATCATCGCCCTGCTGTCGATCATGCGCGGCATCCACGGCGGGGTGAAGGTGCTCAGCAACATCAACCTGGTGTTCGCCGCGCTGTTGCTGCTGTTCGTGATGATCGCCGGGGGCGTCCTCGCATTCCTCTCCAGCATCGGCACCACGGTCACCGGGTATGTGCAGTACTTCATCCCGCTCAGCAACCCGGTCGGGCGCGAGGACGAGACCTTCTACCACGCCTGGACCATCTTCTTCTGGGCCTGGTGGATCTCCTGGTCGCCGTTCGTCGGCATGTTCATCGCCCGCGTGTCCCGCGGCCGCACCGTGCGCCAGTTCGTCACCGCCGTACTGCTGGTGCCGACCCTGGTCACCGTGGTCTGGATGAGCGCCTTCGGCGGCTCCGGCCTGACTCAGGCGCGGGACGGCATCGGGGCCCTGGCGGACGGCATCTCCGACTCCTCCCTGGCCCTGTTCCAGATGCTGGAGCACCTGCCGTTCACCGCCATCACCTCGTTCCTGGCGATCGCCCTGGTGCTGGTGTTCTTCATCACCTCCTCGGACTCGGGCTCCCTGGTGATCGACTCCATCACCTCGGGCGGCAAGACCGACGCCCCGCAATCCCAGCGCCTGTTCTGGGCCACCACCGAGGGCGTGGTCGCGGGGGTCCTGCTGGCGGTTGGCGGTGCAGCGGCCCTCAATGCATTGCAGGCGGGGGCGGTGAGCACCGGCCTGCCATTCGTCATCGTGCTGCTGCTGATGTGCGTCAGCCTGATGAAGGGACTGTTCCACGAACTGGCCCTGATCCGCATCGAGGAAGCCAAGACCTGACGCCGGCCGCCGCCTGGAGGGCCACCACAGGCCATCCAGCCTCCCCACCCGGCCCCCGCGCCCGCCGGTCTCGGCGCCGCGGGGGCCATTCCGTTGGGGACAACCACCCCCGGAATCGGGCATCCTCTCGCGGATGAGTCCACACGTCCCGGCGCAACCCCCATGAGCTTCCGTCAAGCGGTCGCGCGACACCCGCTGCTGGCCGGCCTGGCCTTTCAGGCCGCGCTGATCCCGCTCGCCCTGATCCTGGCCCGGGTGGCCGGCATCCCGCTCGACGAGCGAATCGACTGGAGCCTGGAGGCCGCCGCGCTGGGCGCCCTTGCCGTGTTGCCCATGCTGATGCTGCTCGGCACGCTTGCGATCAGCGGCTGGGAGCCCTACCGCGCACTGGCCGACCAGGTGCGCGATTTCGTGCACCAACTCTTTCGCCACGCCCTGCCTGGCGCCGTGCTGCTGATCGCCGTCCTCGCCGGCGTGGGCGAGGAGCTCCTGGTGCGCGGCGTGCTGCAGGGCTGGCTGACCGAACGCTGGTCACCCGAGTGGGCGATCGTCGCCGCGGCGATCGTGTTTGGACTCGCCCATTCGATCAGCCGCCTGTACTTCGTGTTCGCCACCGTCATCGGGCTCTACCTCGGGGTGCTCTATCACCTGACCGGCAACCTGCTGGTGGTCATCGTCACCCATGCCCTGTACGACTGGATCGTCATCCACTGGTACCTGCGTTCCCGCGATGCCGGCAGGGGCGGCGCATGATCGTCCAGCAGTTATCCAGGGGGAACGGGCCCGCCAAACCCCGCCTTGCCACTGCTGGATGACCATCCACGGGCGGGTGGTCGACGTCACCGACAGCCTGCCCCGGGAGCACGTGTCATGCTTCCAGACTACGGGCTCGGTGCACTGGCGCGCCGCAACGAGGACGGGTTGGGCGGGTTCAGCACGCGCCCGGGTCACGGCCCGCGCGCGTCTGTTCCATGAATTGCGCCAGGCGCGCCGGCCGGCCGAGATAAAAACCCTGCACCAGATCACAGCCCAGAGCGCGCAGGCGGTCGAGGGTTTCCTGATCTTCCACGCCCTCGGCCACCACGCTCAGGCCCATCTTCTGGCCGAGCCCGATCATGGATTCCACGATGCGCTGGTGCGGCCGGCTGGACACCAGTTCGTGGACAAAGGTCATGTCGATCTTGAGCTCGTCCAGCGGCATGCGCAGCAGCCGCTCCATCGAAGAATAGCCAATACCGAAGTCATCCATGGACACCCGCAAGCCCAGGTCCTTCATCCCGTGCAGGGCCGCACGCGCCTCGGCGTCGTGGCTCTCCATCACCGCCGTTTCGGTCAGCTCCACCGTGACGCTCTCCGCCGGCACCTGCCAGACCTCCAGTGACTGCGCCACCAGATCCACCACCTCCCGTTCCTGCAGGTCGTCGGCGGAAAAGTTCACCGAGATCCCCGCGTCCAGTCCGGCCTGGCGGTACTCGGCACACTGGCGCAGGGCCGTGTTGAAGACCCAGTGCGTCAGCCGGGGCATCAGGTCCGTTCCCTCCGCCGCCCGCACCATGGTGTCCGGACGGATCGAGCCATACTGCGGGTGATCCCAGCGCAACAGGGCTTCCACCGATTGCACGCAGCCCGATGCCAGCGCGACCTGTGGCTGATACTCGAGGTGCAGGCTTCCCTCCTCGATGGCCTGCCCCAGCTGGGACCACAGATCCACGCCCTCCAGCATGGTCGCCGCCGCCTCCGGGGCATACAGGCGCAGGCGCGCCCGAGCCCGTCGCGCCTGCCGAACTGCGGCATAGGCATGAGCCAGCAAATCCTGCGGGCGCACCACCCGGGGGCCCGCCAGCGCCAGCCCGGCACGCGGCCAAAGCAGCACCTGCCGCTCACCACAGGCAAACGGTTCACTCAACACCCGCAGCATCTTGTGGGCCGCCAGTTCGGCGAACCCACTCCCGGCCACGGCCGGCTGCGCACAGGTGATCTGATGACGTCCGGTGATACCGACCAGGCCGTCGCTCAGAGCGCTCGCCAGCGCCTGACCCGCGTTCCGGATCAGTTCGTCTCCCGCGGCGTACCCCAGGGCCGCGTCCACGTCCCTTAGCCCCTCCAGTTCGATGACGGTCACGGCTGCTTGCGCCCCGGCCTCCTGCGGGCGCGGGGAAATCCCGTCCAGGGCACGGAGAAAATTGTGATATTCAAACAGCTTCGACATCGACAGAAGTCCGGCGGCTACGCCCATGCGGCGAAATCAGTAGATGCGATCCCCAATACGGAAGCGCATCTACTCAAAGATAATAGCGCGCCGGATCGACCCCGTAGGCACCCGCCGGAAGGTCGCGCAGGATCTGCCGCCGCGCCCCCTCGGAATCCGGCGCAGGCGAGCCCAGATCCAGCTCCCACGGGTCGGGATACGGCATATGGGACGGATCGAGGATGCGCATCACCCGGGGCATGAAGCGCTGCGTGCGGCGGTGACTCAGCACGATCGCGACCTCGCCGTTGTCCAGCTCCACCAGGCTGCCCACGGGAAACAGCCCCACGCAGTGGGTGAACTGATCCACGAGCGCCGAATTCAGCCCCCAGCGCGCGTTCTCCCGCAGTTCCTTCAGGGCCTCGAAGGGGGTCCCGGCCAGGCCGCCCTCCGTCAGCATCTCCTCGTAGGAATCCACGATAGCCGCCATGCGCGCATAGGCACAGATCTGGTTGGCTACCAGACCCCGTGGGTAGCCACGCCCGTCCTCGCGTTCGTGGTGCTGGGCGACAATGTCGCGCACGCCCTCCGGGATCCCGTGGGAGCGCTGCAGGATCGCCTCGCCATATTCCACGTGGCGCTGAATCTCGCGCCGCTGATCCGGGGACAGCCGCGTGCGGCGCCCCAGGAGCGTCCGCGGCATCTGCATCTTGCCGATGTCCATCAGCAGACCACCCAGCCCGAGGGTCGACAACTCGGCTCGATCCAGCCCCATGTGCCGGCCCAGCGCCAGAAGATGGATCGCGACATTGAGCGAGTGGGCGTACAGCACATCGTCCGAGTGGCTCAGCCTGGCCAGCAGCAGCAGGGCGTCCGGGTTGCGTTCCACGCTCTCGCGCAACGCCTCGGACGCCTCGCGGGCCGCCGCCAGACGCACCCCGGGGTTGCGCTCCATGCCGGCACGGATCTGCTCCAGCACACGCCCGGCGATCGCCTGAGCCTCCTTGGCCGCCGGGAGCTCCTGCTCCACCGAGCAGTGATCGCGATACACCGTCATGCCGCGGAACTGGGCGGCCTCGGCCGGGCTCGAGGCCGTCACGGCAGTCCGCGCGGACGCCGCAGCCGATGGCAGCCGGCTCAGCGACGCCGGCGCGCTCTTCTCCAGATCAACGAACACATGCACACAATGGCGAGCGAGCTCGTCGATATCGTCCTGCGAGCGAATCCGCACCCCCTCGACCAGATAGGGCGTCTCCAGCCACGGACGATCGAGCCGGCTGACGTACATACCAACCTGCAGATCGGAAACCGGGATCTCCTGCTGTAACAGTCCCCAGGGCATACCACTGTTGTCCAACTGTCGCATCTGGCCGCCATAATGTTCGACCAGCCTTGCATCATCTCCACCTTAGCGCCACTTATCGAGGGGCAACAGCGATTGAGTGCAGAATCCGTTAGTCGTTCGCAAAAGCCGGCATCCGCCGGTCCCATCCGGCGGACTGAGGGGGAGCGATCGACACTGTGCAGACCGCCCCCACCCGCGCGCGTCCGCGGGTGGGGGCGGCGTCAATCGCGCGCCTGCCGAATGGCCAGAGCCATCTGATTGCGAACGGCCTTCAGGGCCCGCAGGACCGTCGGTTCCACGGCTGCGCCGGCCGGCAATTCCAGATACAGCAGCCCGATACAACGATCGCGCACCGCCAGCGGCAGCAGGAGAAAACTGCGCGCATCCAGGGCCTGGCGAAACTCGTCGGGGATATAGCGACTGATCGAGGCCTCGTGGCTGTCGGTGATGACCAGGTCCTTCTTCTGTTCCAGGGCCAGCGACAGGATGTCGCCCTTGCCCGCGAGCGCGAGTCGCAGCCGTCCGGACAGCGTCTCGGCATCCTTTCCGAAGGCGGTATGCGCCACCAGCACCCGATGCTCGCGATCGGCGAGCATCAGCATTACCCGCCGCAGACCGAGTGTCTGGTACAGGGTCTCGAGCGTTGTCTGCATCAATGTGTTCAGCTCGAATTCGCCCACCATGCTGTCCAGCATGTCGGTGAGGGTCTCCATCAGTGCCGCGGCCTGGGCGGCGGGATCGGCGGTTGCGGCTGCCGCCGCTTCGCCGCCCCCGTCCGCGGCTTCGATATCCGCCGCGTCGCTGTCATCGATCTGCACACCCAGATTCGCCTTCAGCCGGTTCAACGGCTCGCGGCCCTCCGGCGGCAGCTTGACCACCGTCAGGAAGTGATCCATATGCTCGCGCCCGGAATTGATGGCCCGCTGCATTCCGCGGGCATCCACGCCCAGGGCACGTTCGTAGCGCCTGCGCAGATCGGTCAGCAGAGCGCCCTGCTGGTCGCGATCCGCCTGGGTAATGCATTGCCCCATCTCCGACGCCAGGGTGACGATACGATGCAGGCGCTGGTCGGCATCCCGCGCGGCCGGCAGCGTGCCCGAGGGAGCCCGTTCCACCGACGTAACGATCTCGCGCGGGAAGTTCCAGTCCTCCAGCACGCTGCGCGCCAGGGCCTCGTAGGAGATCCCCAGGACCTGGCGGGCGGCACTGCCCTCACCCGTACCCTGCCCCACACGAATGCGGATTTCGTCCGCCTCCTCCGGCAGGTAGTACAACACCAGCATGCGACCGATATCGTGGAACAGCGCGCAGACGAACGCCCGCTCGCTCTCCACCCCGCCGACCTGTTCCGCCAGATCACGCGCCAGCATGGCGCTGAACAGGGTGCCGACCAGCGCCTCCATCAGGCGTCCGGAATGACGCCCGCCCTTGAGGTTCTCGAACAGCACCAGCCCGAGCGCCGCCGTGCGCACCTGCTCGAAGCCCAGCAGCACGATCGCGCGCGAAACGGTGCGGATATTGCCGCCAAAGTTGCTGTAAAAGGGGGAGTTCGCCAGCCGAAGCAGCTTCTGCGTGGTGGCGTAGTCCTTCAGCACGGCATTCGACAGCTCGGCCACCGAGCGCTTCATGGTGTCGTCGGAACACTGGGTGATCTCGCGGATGTGGCTGGAGATACCGGGGAAATCAGGCTTGCGCCGGATCCGCCGCAGGATGAAGTCCTGCGATCCGTCGCCCGTCTGGCCTTCGCCCTCGACGGCCACCACCAGCGCCTCGCGAAACTCGCGGGCCGATGCGAAACGTTCGGCGGGATCCGGGCGGGTGGCCCGGAGTACCAGGGCGTCGAAGCGTTCGTCGCCATTGCCGGTGCGACCGGAGGGTGGCTCCAGCGCCCCCGCCTGCATCGCCTGCCGGATCGCCGCGGGGCTATCACCGGCAAACGCGCGCTCGCCTGTCAGCATCTCGAAGAACAAGGCCCCCAGGGAGAACACGTCGGACCCTTCGGTCGCGGCCTCATTCGCCAGCCGTTCCGGCGCCAGGTAGTAGGGTGTATCCGGCAGGTGGCTCTCGCCACGCGCGGCCACGTCGGGCAGCGCCATGCCCAGCCCGGTGATGCGCGCATGTCCCTCGGGGTTCACGGTCACGTTCGCCGGCTGCAGGGCCCCGTGCAGGATGCCCTGCTCGTGCGCCGCCGCTGCCGCATCCAGCAGCTCGCGCATCAGGGCCAGGGCGCGATCGATCGGCAAGGGTCCGCGCGCCAGGATCTGCTCCAGGGTCTCGCCCTCGACGTACTCGAACACCAGGTAGACGCCGTCGGCGTAGTCCCCCGCCTCGAAGATTGGAGCGATGTTCGGGTGCCGAAAGCGGCTTAACCGGCGGGCGTCTTCAAGCAATGCCTGGCGGGTCGAAGCGTCCGCCGCGACGTTGGTCAGCGTTCGAATCGCGACCTGCCGATCCAGCAGCGGGTCGTGCGCGACATAGAGCCCGTCGCGGGCACTCGTACCCAGCGTCCGCGTGATCCGGAAGCGTTCGATCTCGGGCACGGCCATGCGGTCAACCATCGGCCACCCCCCGATTCCCCATGTCCACGTTATCGACCCGAGCGATTGTCAGCCCCACCATGTACGGATCCATCCGTCTTCTCCCTGTAATTTCAGCGGGGCCCACCCCGGCCCCCTACCGACCCTCCGAGGAGGGCCTCCATCTCAATCAGCTGGGTCGCGCGCGTGTTCCTTGAGGATGTCCAGCGGGATCACCGCCAGGGTCTCCTCGTGCGTCGCGCGCAGGAAGACCCCGGGCGCCGCCCCCGCCCGGTAGGCCTCCAGCCAGCGCGCGGCGCACAGGCACCAGCGATCCCCTGCCTCCAGGCCGGGGAAGCCGAATTCCGGAACTGGCGTGATCAGATCATTCCCCCGTGCCAGGGAGAAATCGAGAAACTCGCGGGTGAGCTCGGCGCACACGGTATGCATGCCCTGGTCGTCGTAGCCGGTGGCACAACGGCCGTCGCGATAAAACCCGGTGACCGGCCCGCGACTGCAGGGCTCCAGGGCCCCGCCAAACACGTTCTTCGAGGGAAATGGCTGCATTGAGGGAATCTCCGTCTGCTATTCCTACAGGATAACGGAGACCCGGCCTCCCAACGCGAGCGTTTACTCCATCCGGGGGAATTCAGTCGGCGTCCGGCCAGCCCCATTCGTCCAGAAACGCGCGCAGGTTCCCGGGCTGATAGTCGACATCCTTCCGGTAGCGTTCCACGGCACTCGGATGCACCTCGGTCGGGTGACCCGGCTGGTACAACGGGCGCCGATAGCGCCGTCGCAGGCGATAGATGTGCCGCCGCGAGCGGTGCAGCGACGCCAGCGGGTCGGGGCGCAGGTTATCCGGCAGATACCCCTCCACGTGCAGCCCGGCCATCCGGGCTTGCTCGATCATCCACGCCAACGGGGCCTCTGACGCGAGACGCCCCTCGGCATCCGGGGCGTAGCCGCCGCCCACGTCGGCATGCACGCCACTGAACCACAGCTGCTTCAGATCCAGCCCCGGGCGCGGATCCCACAGGGTGGGCTCAAAGTCGGCTCGTGTCTCGTCGATCGCCATGGCATGGCGGGCGATGCGCACGTTGGGCCCCAGCTTGGTGTCGTAGAACTCATCCGTACGATCGAACATTCCCAGCAGAGAGAACGGGATTCCCAACGCGCCGACCGTATCCCAGACGCCAACAAAGCGGATCTCCCGCGAGGGATGTGCATGTTTCGCGCGAAAGGTACGCGAGGCTTCGCCCTCGGGCGCATGGCTGGCGCCGGTGTTCTTGTAGTGCCGAAAGGCCTGCTCGATCAACCGTGCATCCGGGCGCTTCAGGACCCCGCAGTTGTTGATCAAGCCGCACAGGCTGCGAACGGTGTACGCCCCGCGGCTGAAACCGAACAGGAATATCTCGCTGCCGGGGGCGTAGTTCTGCACGATGTAGCGATAGGCATCCTGGATGTTCTTGTGGATGCCACGTCCGGTCACACCACCCGAGATCTTTGCGTAGTACGCCCCCACGCCCCAGTCGTAGTAGACCTGCTGCGGGTCGCCCATGGCATCGACGGGCGCAATGGCCCGCGCCAGGCGCAGGACATTGGTCGGCACGTCCGACTCGATGTCCTCCTCCGGGCGATTCCAGGTTCCGTCCGCACAGATCACGATCCGTCGTGTCATTCGCTGGTCTCACATCCTTGTCGTCGGGCGGTCCCGGCGATCATTCAGCGCACGGCAGGCCGCCGTGTGATGCCCCCCTCAGGAGCCGATCTCGATCCGGCGCACGCCCGGCCGGGCGTCATCCTTGCGCCGGGGGATATCGATCTTCAGAACACCGTTCTTGAACCGCGCCTGGATGGCATCGATATCGGCGTCCCCGGGCAGGCTGAGGATACGGCGAAACTGTCCGTAGGCCCGCTCGACGCGATGATAGCCCGCGGCGTCTTCCTCGGTCTCCTGGCGCTTCTCGCCGGAGATGATCAGGTCGTCGCCATCCACCGTCAGGTCGATCGCGTCCTCGTCGATCCCCGGCACCTCGACGCTGATCCGGTAGGCCTTGCGGGTCTCGGCGATATCCACACTGGGCTTGAGCAGCAGCGAGGCGGCGGCATCACCCCCGCGCATCCCGAGGGCCGAGCCAAAGAAGTCCTCGAACATCCGGTCCATCTCGCGGTGCATGCGCATCAAGGGGTCGGCACCCTCGCGCCGAGCCGGCACGACCTCCGTGCTCGCGGTCTCCTCGCGCTTGAACCAGTTCCACGGCTTGAGCTTTTGCAGGTCCATGGTGATCACCTCCGTTGCAAATCCTGTCTACCGAGTTAACTAGGTCGCGGAGAGGGCCTTTTCAAGCCCTGCGAATCAGACCCCCCCGAAAATCGGCTAGCCGCACCGGCTGACGCCGCGCGCCCCAGTTGCCGGGGAGCGCCTCGAACACCCCGGGCACCGATGCCCCGCAGGCGTTGCAGCAACCATCGGCGGTCAGTCTCCAGTCCGAGAGTTCGTACCCGTCGCGGCCAATCACGCGTTGCCCGCAGCCCGCACACCAGGTGCTCTGGCCCTCCGTGTCATGCACATTGCCGGTATACACGTGATGCAGACCCTGCTCGCGAGCGATGCGCCGCGCCCGCTGCAGCGTATCGATCGGCGTGCGCGGGTGTTCGGTCATCTTGAAATCCGGATGGAAGGCGGTGAAATGCAGCGGCACATCCGGCCCCAGATGCTCCCGGACCCATTGCGCCATGGAGGTGATCTCCACATCGCTGTCGTTCTCTCCCGGGATCAGCAGCGTGGTGATCTCGACCCAGGTATCGGTCTCGTGCACCAGCCATTCCAGGGTGTCGAGTACCGGCTGCAGATGGGCCCCGGTCAGTTTGTGATAGAAGCGCTCGGTAAATGCCTTCAGGTCCACGTTCGCCGCATCCATGGCGGCAAAGAATTCGCCGCGCGCCTGCTCGGTGATGTAACCGGCCGTCACGGCCACTGTGCGGATATCCCGCGCGCGGCAGGCCGCCGCCACGTCGATGGCGTACTCGTGGAAGATCACCGGGTCGTTGTAGGTAAAGGCCACCGCGCGACAGTCCAGCGCCTCGGCGGCACGTGCAATGGTCTCGGGATCGGCACGATCGGCCAGCGTGTCGATCTCGCGCGACTTGCTGATGTCCCAGTTCTGGCAGAACTTGCAGGCCAGGTTGCAGCCGGCCGTGCCGAACGACAACACCGGACTGCCCGGGAGGAAGTGATTGAGCGGCTTCTTCTCGATCGGATCCACGCAGTAGCCGGAGGAACGCCCATAGCTGGTCAGCACCACGGCATCGTCGAGATTGGCGCGCACAAAGCATGCGCCGCGCTGTCCGGGCTTCAGCTTGCAGTAGCGCGGGCACAGATCGCACTGTACGCGGCCATCCTCCAGGGCATGCCAGTAGCGCGTGGCGACGGTGAATGCGTCGTGTTCGGGGATGTCGTTCATATCCAGTCCAGACCGTGATTCATGGTCTTGAATATGAGGGCACAACCCCAATATTCAACAACATAATGCTTGATGGAGCCCCTCAATGACGGCACAGCCCCGCATCCGCGAGCCCGCCATCGCGGGCCAGTTCTACCCGGCCGAGCCCGAGGAGCTGCGCGCCACGGTCACCCGCTTGCTCGATGCGGTCCCGCTCGTAGCGGACGCGGCGCCGCCCAAGGCCCTGATCGCGCCGCATGCCGGCTACCCATACTCCGGCCCGGTGGCGGCCTCGGTCTATGCGCACATCCGCCCCCTGGCGGGAAAGATCCGGCGCGTCATCCTCTTGGGTCCATCGCATCGCGTACCCTTTCGCGGCATCGCGACCACTACGGCAACGGCCTACCGCAGCCCGCTGGGAGACATCCCCGTGGACCACGAAGCCCTGGACGCCATCGAGGACCTGCCCGGCGTCCAGTTACTGGACATCGCCCACGGACCGGAACACAGCCTGGAGGCCCACCTGCCGTTCCTGCAGGTGGCACTGGGGGAATTCGAACTCGTCCCGCTGGTGGTCGGGGATGCCTCGTCCGAGCAGGTCGCGAGCGTGCTGGAACGGCTGTGGGGCGGCCCGGAAACCCTGATCGTCGTGAGTTCGGATCTCTCCCACTTCCACGACTATGCCACCGCATGCCGCCTGGACACGGCCACCACCCGTGCCATCGAACAGCTGGACGAACACGCGCTGGGGCCGGAACAGGCCTGCGGCTGCCGGCCGCTGGCGGGCTTGTTGCGGCTCGCGCGACAGCGCGGTCTCACCATCACCACACTGGACCAGCGCAACTCCGGCGACACCGCCGGCCCGCGCGACCAGGTGGTCGGCTACGGCGCCTGGATGCTGCAATGACGCACGCCATCGACCTGCCCGCGCCGGCGCGCGAGCGCCTGCTGCAACTGGCCGCGGATGCCATCCGGCGGGCC
Source organism: Thioalkalivibrio sp. ALMg13-2 (assembly GCF_000381185.1). NCBI lineage: Bacteria > Pseudomonadati > Pseudomonadota > Gammaproteobacteria > Chromatiales > Ectothiorhodospiraceae > Thioalkalivibrio > Thioalkalivibrio sp. ALMg13-2. Next base: position 12,944 of record NZ_KB906116.1, read on the forward strand.
GCGCACCATGCCCCCGCCCGCCCCATTGCACTGGAACAGGAGCCCGACCCGCTACCCGATCCCGGCGCCAGCTTCGTCACCCTGAAGCAAGGGGAAACCCTGCGCGGCTGCATCGGCACGCTGGAGGCCCACCGGCCCCTGGCCGCGGACGTCCTGCACAACGCTCGCGCGGCGGCGCTCAATGACCCGCGCTTTCCGCCGCTGCGCACGTCGGAACTGGCCGGTCTCGCCTATTCGGTCACGTTGCTGACCGCTTCGCGACCCATGGAGGCCGCGCAGCGCAAGGGCCTGCTGGATCAGCTACAACCGGGCCGGGACGGCCTGGTCGTTCAGGCCGGAGCGCGCCGCGCCACCTTCCTCCCTGCGGTCTGGGAACAACTGCCCGATCCCGAGACCTTCCTCGATGCCCTGCTGCAAAAGGCCGGGCTGGCGCCGGGCGGCTGGCCCGACGGCCTGCAGGCCTGGCGCTACGGGTCCTTGGAGGTTGCCGGTGAACTTTGAACCGAGTGTGACGCTGTACCTGATCGTCGCCACCGTCGCGGTCTCCCTGCTCGCATGGCAGAACCCGCGCTGGTTGCAGGCGATGATCCATCACCCGCCCTCGGTGCAGCGCGGCGAATACTGGCGCCTGGTGACCCACGGCTTCATCCATGCCGATGGCACCCATCTCGCGTTCAACATGATCACGCTGTTTTTCTTCGGCATGGCCATGGAGCGCGTGCTGGTGCCCGCGATCGGCATGGGCGGCTTCGTGCTGTTCTATCTGGCCGCCATCGTCCTCGCCAGCCTGCCAAGCCACCTGAGCCATCTGCGTGACCCGGGCTACCGCTCCCTGGGGGCATCCGGCGCGGTCTCCGCGGTGCTGTTCGCCTACATCCTGCTGCAGCCGTGGTCGCTGTTGTTCGTGTTCTTTATCCCGGTCCCGGCCATCGTGTTTGCGGCGCTCTATGTCGGCTATTCGCTCTATGCCCAGCGCCAGAACCGCGACAACATCAACCACAGCGCCCACCTGTGGGGCGGCGCCTGGGGCATCGCCTTCATGCTGTGGCTGGAACCCGGCCTGCTGGCGCGGTTCTTCCAGGAACTGCTCTCGCCCCTCGGGTGACCCCGGTTACTTGTCGGGCGCCCCGGGCAGTTCTAGCCTCTGCGCACTTTCCTCCCCGACACCGCAGGATCCCGCCATGCAAGACGCCATCGCCACGCTCCCCAAGGTCGAGCTGCACCTGCACATCGAGGGCTCCCTGGAACCCGAGCTGATGTTCGCCCTGGCCGAGCGCAACAATGTCGAGCTCCCGTATGCCTCGGTCGAGGAGGTTCGGGCCGCCTACCAGTTTCACGACCTGCAATCCTTCCTGGATATCTACTACGCGGGCGCCTGCGTCCTGCTAACCGAGCAGGATTTCTACGACCTAACCTGGGCGTACCTCGAACGCTGCCGGGACGACCACGTCCGCCACACCGAGATCTTCTTCGACCCGCAGACCCACACCGAACGCGGCGTGCCCTTCGCGACGGTCATTGACGGCATCCACCGCGCGCTGGCCGACGGCGAACGGGAGCTCGGCATCACCAGCCGCCTGATTCTCTGTTTCCTGCGCCACCTGAGCGCCGAGGCCGCGATGGAGACCCTGGAGACCGCCCTGCCCTGGCGCGAGCACATCCACGCAGTCGGGCTGGACTCCGCGGAGCTGGGCAACCCGCCGGAGAAATTCCAGGCCGTGTTCGAGCGCGCGCGGGCCGAGGGATTCCCCGCCGTGGCGCATGCCGGCGAGGAGGGACCACCGGACTACATCTGGCAGGCACTGGACCTGCTCAAGGTCGCGCGCATCGACCACGGCGTCCAGGCCGAGCAGGACCCCGACCTGATGCAGCGCCTGGCGCGGGAGCAGATCCCGCTGACCGTCTGCCCGCTGTCCAACATCAAGCTGTGCGTGTTCGAGCGCCTGGAACAACACAATCTGCAGCGCCTGATGGACGCGGGGCTGTGCGTCACCATCAGCTCGGATGACCCGGCCTATTTCGGCGGCTACGTGGGGGAAAACTTCCGCGCCACGGCCGCGGCCCTGCAGCTGGACCTGGATGACCTTGAAAAACTGGCACGCAACGCCGTCGACGCCGCGTTCCTGGAAGCCAGCGCAAAACAGCGCCTGCACGACGAGATCGGCGACTGGCGGGCCCGGCAGGCCGCCTGAACCGCGAGTGCGGGTCCGGGATTCCTATCCGGAGAAGCGCGTCGGGCGGGCCGGAAGACGCCCCTTCGCCACCAGGCGCTCGATGCGGGTGAACACCTCTCCGCGGCCGAAGGGTTTCTTCATGAAGTCGTCGGAGCCGATGCGATCGAGGAAGAACTGCTCGACCGCGTCCTCGTTGCCGCTGATCATGATCACCGGCACCTTCGCGGTGGCGGGGTCCCGGCGCAGTTGACGCAGCATGGCAAACCCGGTCATCCCGGGCAGGAGGATATCCAGGAAGATCAGGTCCGGTGGATTCTCGCGCGCCAAAGCCAGCGCCTCCTCGGCATCGCCGACGCCAATCGGCTCCAGCTCGTTCTGCTTGAGCATGCTGGTGAGCAGCGCGACCACCGTGCGCGAATCATCCACCACCAGCACCCGCAGCCCGCGAGCGGCCTCCTGGCGTGCCTTTGTACGCCGCTCGCCGGCCTTGCCGAACCGCAGCAGACTCCCCATTCGCTGCATGTAGCTCATGCCGGACTCCTTTCCCCTGGCCGTAGTGTTTTGTCGCACGCCAGATGACCGCATTGTTCCCGTGCCCGCACGCCCTGTCCAGCGCGCCTTGACGGCCCGTTTGAAGCCCGGCGCGAAGACGCGCATTATCCGGATTTGCCTGCGGATCACTGAATGGAGTCAGGACCCAGCATGACGGCAGACACGCTCCGACCGCCGGTCACGACCGCGCCCCGGCGAGACCGCCCAATGGACGGCCCGCCATGAAGATCCTGGTCGTCGACCACTCCCGTGTGTTCCGGGCGCTATGGAGCCGCATGGTCCTGGCCGCCGGCCACAAGCCGATCATGGCCGCAAGTGGTGCGGAGGGCCTCGCCCGCATCGAGGAAAACGACCTCGAGCTGGTCTGCGCCTCCATTACCCTGCCCGACATGAGCGGGATCGAGTTCTGCCGCCAGGCACGCGCCAAACCCGCCGGCCATGATCTGCCACTGATCCTGCTGACCACCAAGCAGGACCACGACATACGCCGCGCGGCCTTCGAGGCCGGCGCCACCGATCTCCACGACAAGACCAACATCCGTGACCTGTTCCACCAGGCCGCACGCTACGGCCGGCCGGTGGAACACGCCCACGAGGGGCATGTGCTGTATGTCGAGGACAGCCCCACCGTCGCCCGGGTGATGACTCGCATCCTCGAGGGCATGGGTCTCGAAGTAGCGCACTTTCGCAGCGCCTCCGCCGCCCTGAATGCCTTCGACGAGGGCACCTGGGATCTGGTCCTGAGCGATATCCTGGTCGAGGGCGACATCAGCGGCATGGGGTTGGTCAGCCGCCTGCGCCACCGCTTCCCCGACAAGACCAGCCTGCCGATCGTCGCGATGTCCGGCCTCGACGACCCGAACCGACGCGCCGAGCTCTTCCGCCTGGGGGTCAACGACTTCGTGACCAAGCCGGTGCTGGAAGACGAGGTCCGCGCCCGCATCGGCAACCTCCTGGCGAACAAGCGCCTGCTCGAGGAAGTCCAGAGCCAGCGCCAGAAACTCTACGACATGGCGATGATCGATCCCCTCACCGGCCTGCGCAATCGTAATGTCCTGGCCGAATGCGCCGTACGCTTCTTCACCGAAGCCAACCAGAAGGACATGGCCCTCAGCCTGATCCTGCTGGATATCGACCATTTCAAGCAGATCAACGACAGCCACGGCCACCTGGTAGGCGACGAGGTGCTGGTTGGCGTGGGCGAGTTGCTACGTACCACCGGGCGCGAGGCCGATGTCGCCCTGCGCTTCGGCGGCGAGGAATTCCTGCTGGTCCTGCCCGAGTGCGACCTGTTCGATGCCCATACCCGTGCCGAGGAGCTGCGCCAGCAACTGCGCGAACTCAAGCCCGCCGGACTGACCATTACCGCCAGCTTCGGCGTGACCAGTCGTCCCTGCGGTCGCGAGATCGACATGAACGACCTCTTCCGGGGCGCCGACCAGGCCGTCTACCAGGCGAAGAGCGAGGGGCGTGACTGCGTCGTCTCGCGCACTCTGGATGCTGGAGCCGAATCCGACTTCCAGGACACCCGTACCGCCGACGACTCGCCCGGGCCGGGGCAACCGAACCCGGAACCGTCTGTCTGAGATTCGGACCAGGCCCGCCACTCAGCCCTGGATACGCCAGCTGCCGTCCGGCTGCCGACAGGCGGTCCCGTACACCTGCTCGGTCTGGCCTCCGATCACCGCGTCGATGGTGTATTCGCGGCACGGGCCGGCGGTGGTCTCGTAGGTCCGCGTCGGCATCACGGTGTACTGGTTGCCGCTGTCGGGATTGACCCACCGCGAGGGCACACCCGTCCGCACACTCTCCAGGGTCTGGGCCGTCTTCAACCGGTCGACCTCGTCCATGGACTGGCCCACCGAGCCACCGATCGCCGCGCCCGCGAGGGTGCCGGCGATGATCGCCGCGGTCCGGCCACGCCCGGAGCCGACCTGCGAGCCAAGCACGCCCCCCAGCACGCCGCCGATCACCATCCCGGCCTGTTCCTGCGACCCTTGATAGGTCGCACAGCCGCCGAGACCCAGGACCGCCGCCAGGACAATCGCGAAAGAAACATTGCGCCACATGAGCATTCCTCCACCGGCGACCCGTATCCGAACCCGTGGGGGACCGGGACCCGTACCGGCTCTGGCGTCCCCCTGATCGGAGTATAGGCCACCCGGAGCCCACGCTCCGGCGCCCGGAAAACCAGGCCCGGCGGTCAGCCGGGCGGCTTCGGCGGGCCGGACGCGGCGCCCTTCGGCTCCGGCTTCGACGCATTGATCGCGCGCTGGAAGACCCAGCTCTTGATCTCGCGGATCTGCTCCACCATGGTCCGCGACAGCGGTACCGTGTTGATCACGTTGCGGATCACGTCGCGCTGGTTGAACACCCGCCCCTCCTGGTAGGCGTCGATCCGCGCCGACTTCACCGCCTGCTCGATCTCGGCCCCGCTCCAGTCCTCGGTGCTGGCCGCCATGTAGTTCAGGTTGAAGTCCTCCAGGTTGCCGCCGTGACGCTCGACGTGGATGCGCAGGATCTCCTTGCGCTCATCCACATTCGGCAGGTCGAGGAAGAACAGCTGGTCAAAGCGCCCCTTGCGCATCAGCTCGGCCGGGAGCTGCTGGATGCGGTTCGCGGTCGCCGCCACGAACACCCGGGGCGACTTCTCCTGCAGCCAGGTGAGAAAGCTGGAGAAGATGTTTACATTGCCGGCGCTGCCCGCGGCGTGACTGTCGAAACCGAAGGCATTCTCCAGCTCGTCCACCCACAGCACCATCGGCGCGATCTCCTCGGCGATCCGGGTGGCCCGGGCAAAGGCGTATTCCGGCGTACCGAAACTGCCGGACAGCACCAGGCTCATGTCCAGCCGCACCAGCGGCAAGCCCCAGGCGGTGGCGATCGCCTTGGCGGCCATGCTCTTGCCGCAGCCGCTCACCCCCATGAACAGCACCCCGGCCGGCAGCGGGACGTTGTCGTTCCAGGCCTTCTCGGTGAACAGGTCGGCGCGCGTGCGCACCCATTCCTTGAGGTTCTCCAGACCGCCGATATCCTTCAGCGAGCGCTGTGGCGGATAGAACTCGAGGCAGCTCTCCTTGCGCAGGATCTGGCCCTTCTCCTCCTGGATCTCGGCCAGCATGTCGGCCTCGGGCAGCGGCTTGCCGCGGAACAGCCGCGCACTCAGGTGCCCGACCTCGTTGAGCGACAGGCCGCGCATTCCCGCCGCCACCCGGAACAACTGCTCGCGCGGGACCGCCTCGGCGCCACGGGTGTGTTCGAGCTGCTCCAGCACCTCGGCCTCGGACGGCAGCTCCACCTCGACCAGGAAGACCTCCTTTTTCAGGATCTCCGGCAGCTTCAGCAACGGGCAGCTGAGGAACACCACGTTGCGCCCCTTCTTCAGCTGGTAGTACAGGTCGCGCACTCCGCGCACCAGCGCCGGGTTGTCATCGAACCACATGGGCAGATCCTTCAGCAGGACCATGCGCGGGGCATCCGTCTCGCCGGCCGCCACCCGCGCCACTGCAGCTACCGGGTCCGTCGTCGGGGCATTCGGGTCGTCGTGCTCGCCAAATCCGTGACTCGCCGACCAGACTTCCAGGTGGCCGTCTTCGCCGTAGAACGAACGTGCGACCGAACGCAGCAGCCGCTCCATGCGATCTTCGTCCCAGCCGAGAAGGTAGAACACCGGATAGTGCGACTTGAGCCCGCGCAGGATCTTGTGTGCCGTCTGATTCTCCAGCTTCTTGCTCAATGCGCGTCTCCTCCCCGGGTGCCTGAGCCGAGTGTACCGATCCGCGGCGCCGATGCGACCTGCCCACCGAACCTTGGGATTGCGCATCCGCTACTCTGACCGCATCACGCCGGACGCTCCCCGGAGGCCCCGCTCAATGACGCCCCCCCGCCCCCGACCCAACGGATGTTCCCGCACCAACATCGGGCGCGGCCTGCTGGTGCTGCTGATCGCGCTGGGCATCGGCATCGCGCTGTGGATCGGCGATCCGGTCCGCCTGCTGGCCTGGGGCGATGCCGTCGCGGGCGGCCCCTGGGCCACGGCAGGGCTGGTGCTCCTGATGGCCCTGATGCTGACCTTTGCCCTGCCCGGCACGCTCATCCTCTGGTTGATCGCCCCGTTCCATCCGCCCCTGTTAGCCATCGGTCTGCTCCTCGCAGGTAGCGTCAGTGGTGCCTGGGGTGCGTACCGCGTGTCCGCCCGCCTGGCGCGCCATCCCGATCACGAACGCCGCGAAGACGCCTGGCTGGCCGATTTCCTGCACCGCCACAGTGGCCTCGCCACGCAGATCGCGCTGCGCGTGCTCCCCGGCTTTCCCCATTCGATGGTCAACTACGCCGGCGGCGCGCTGGGCCTTCCACTTGGCCGTTTCCTGCTGGCAGCCGTGCTTGGGCTCGCCGTCAAATGGAGCGTGTACGCCACCGCCATCCACGGGACCACCGACGCCCTCGCGAGCGGCGAGGCCCTGCAACCGCAAACCCTCCTGCCCCTGTTTGCGCTGGCGGTGCTGTTGTTGCTGGGCGCCGCGCTGCGCCACCGGATTCAGCGCCGCCACTCACGGCGCCTTGAGACCGACGAATGACACAGCGGATGGCGCTGACCCGCCCACCAAACCGAGAACGGCTTCCCGGAGTCTACCCAGTCAGCCTGTGACCACCCGTCAGGTTGGTTACACTGTTGCGCACCACTCAAGCCCGGCCACCGCGTGACCCACGATACTGCCCCGCAGCAACATTCGGACATCGGCGACGTCAACCAGCGCTTCTACGATGGCTTGTGGGCGGACACGCGTCTGGTGCACCCGGAGCGCTTCAACACCTGGAGCCTGGTATCCAGCCTGGCCGAATCGCATACCCGCCGGCTCGAAGTCGGGCCCGGCATGCGCCCGCGCCTGCCGATCGCCGGGACCCACTTTGTCGATATCAGCCCACCGGCCCTGGCGGCACTGGAAAGCGCGGGCGGCATCACCCACACCGCCCCCATCTCCGCCCTGCCCTACGCCGACCAGAGCTTCGACCTGGTGTGCGCGCTGGACATCGTCGAGCACGTGGAAGACGACGAGGCGGCCCTGGCCGAGCTCTCGCGGGTGGCAGCACCCGGGGCCCGGGTACTGCTCTCCACCCCGCTACACCCGGAATACTGGACACCGTTCGACGACATCGTCGGCCACTACCGGCGCTATGAACCGGCCAAGCTGACGCAACTGCTGGAACGCCACCACCTGCAGATCGAGCAAAGCGCGATCTTCGGCATGAAGCCCAAATCCTCGCGCCTCAATGACCTCGGCATGTGGTTCCTGCAACGTCATCGGCCGGTCGCGATGAAGGTCTACAACCGCTTCCTGATGCCCCTGGGACTGCGCCTGCAAAAGCCCCTCGAATTGACCCCCGGCATGGTCGCCACCGACGGCGTCGAAGAGGTCTTTCTGGTCTGCCGCCGCGCATCCTGAAGCAACACGCCCCCGGCTGCCCCTGACACGACCCGGGTCGGTGGCAACTCAAAGCCCCGCTCCGCACCGGGCCTGCTTGATGGAAACCCTCGTCCGGGCGTACTGTCTATGCAGGCAAGACTCCCGAGAGACCATCCAATGCTCGACCTGCTGCGTTCACGTTCCACCTACAGCGATCAGCGCTTCCAGTTTTCCCTGCTGGTGCTGGCCACCGGCTTCGTGCTGACCCTGCAAAACCCGCAGGCGCAGGAATCCGCTGCGGAACTGTTTTCCAAGGTGGAGTTCCCGAATTTCGCCCAGGTCCAGGACATGCGTCCGCAGCTGCCGCCACCGTGGATGGAAGGCGATCAGCTGGTGAGCGAAGACAGCGAGTCGGTCCCGGTCGTCACCCTGCTTGAGCGCGAAGATGCCCGCTCCGCCGATCCGCGCGAACGCCCGACGCGCGCCGCCGGCGCAGAATAACCCCGGCGGGGGTAATCAGAGCCCCGCCGCGCAGACCCGGTTGCGTCCCTCGCGCTTGGCGCGATAAAGCTGCCGGTCCGCCTCCCCCAGAAGATCCTCCGGCGCCACGGATCGTCCCCCGTCGACCGCGGATAGCCCGATACTGACCGTCACCGCATCCGTCACATTATCCGGGTGGCCCAACTGCAACGACTCGACCTTGCGGCGCACCCGCTCGGCGACCGCCCGCGCACCCTCCAGCGTGGTGTCCGGCAGGATGCAGGCAAACTCCTCGCCGCCATAACGCGCCACCAGATCAGTGGGCCGGTGTGCCGCGGCGCGCAATACCTCCGCGACCTGGCGCAGGCAGTCATCCCCACGCTGGTGGCCAAAGCGGTCGTTGTACGGCTTGAAGTGATCAATATCGATCATCAACAGCGCCAGGTTCACCTCGCGCCGCGAACCGCACTCGCGCTCCAGCACGGCATCGAATTCGCGCCGGTTGGCGAGGCCGGTCAGGCCATCTACCCGCGCCTGGCGTGCCAGCTCCGCCTCCACCTCCTTGCGCGCGAAGGTGCCGGCGATGATATCGGCTACCACCTGCAGCACGGCGATCTGTTCGGGGCTCCACTCGTAGTGCCGGGCCACCGAATCAAGGCCCAGAAACCCGAAGGCCTTCTGATCGCTGATCAACGGGATGAGCAACAGGGACTCGATATCCTGGCGCCGGAACTCGGCCTGCTCCACCACCGCAGTCTCGGGGAGCGCACCCACATCGGGGACGTGCACCGGGTGTCCCTGCCGAATCTGGCGGGTCACCCAACCATGCGCCTCCATGGGTATCCCTTGCATCTCGTCGAGGAAGGGGGCGACCCCGGGCGCGCACCACTCGCTCACCAGGTCCATCGTCTCATGGTCCGGGCGAAAACAGATCACGTAGGCTCGCCCCATCCGGAAGAACTCGCCCAGACGTTGCAGGGCCTGCACAACGGCCGCGTCCACCGCGTCCGCCGACAGGTCCGCAAACTGCGCGGAGATCGCCGAGACCACCTCCTGCAACCGGTACTGGTGCTGTGCCCTGAGTTCCAGTTGCTTGCGCTCGGTGATGTCCTCGCCCATCACGCTGGCCCCAAGCAGCGTGCCCTCGGCATCGAAGAACCGCTGGGCATACCAGGACAGCGTGCGCTGTTCACCACTACGGGTGCGGATGATGGACTCCAGGCCCGCGATCTCGCGGCCTTCGTGAATGATGGCCTGCCCCTCGGCGAAGACCGCCGCGCGATAGTCCGAGTCGGGGAAAAGCCATTCCCAGATACTCGCGTGTCCCACCACTTCCTCGCGGCTATAGCCACTGATCCGTTCCGCCGCCCGATTCCACAGCGTCACCCGCCCCTCGGGATCCAGGGTATTCACCCAGACCGGGGCGTATTCAATGATCTGTGAATGGAAACACCCGGAGGGGTCTGCCGCCATGATGATCCTCGCAACGGGAAACAATCGGCGCGTGGCGCAACGCCGCCCGGCGAACACGCGCAATCCCGTTCGCCCATCTCAATGAGGTTAGCAACATTCCCCGCCCTTCGCGCCAGAAAAGACGGCCGTTTGTTAGGCTGCCGTTGCATTCCCTGACGAGACGCTGATTCGCATGACCGAATCCTTCAAGGCCCTGCTCCTGGAACCGCAGCCCGACGGCCCGGTGGCCACGATCCGGACACTCACTCTCGACGACCTGCCCGCGGGCGAGGTCCTGCTCCAGGTTCACTATTCGGGGCTCAACTACAAGGACGGCATGATCCTGCAGGGGCGGGGCAACCTGGTGCGGGATTATCCCCACGTGCCGGGCATCGACCTGGCCGGGACCGTGCTCGAATCGTCGGACCCGCGCTACCGCCCGGGCGATCCCGTCGTGCTGACCGGCTACCGTGTCGGCGAGGCCCACTGGGGCGGTTACGCCCAGCGCGCGTGCGTCCGCGGCGACTGGCTGATCGCTCAGCCGTCCGGCTACAGCGCGCGCCAGGCGATGGCCGCAGGCACCGCCGGCTTTACCGCCATGCTGGCGGTGCAGGCCCTGGAAGACCACGGATTGCAACCGAGCACCGGCGAGGTTCTGGTCACCGGTGCCTCCGGCGGCGTGGGCAGCATCGCCGTGCGGCTCCTGGCACGCCTGGGCTACACGGTCACCGCCGTGACCGGACGCCCGGAGAACGCCAACTACCTGCACCAACTGGGCGCCAGCACCATCTTGGCTCGCGAGGCGCTGGCCGACGCGCCGGCCAAGCCGCTGCTGGGCGAACGCTGGGCGGGCTGTGTGGACACGGTCGGCGGCGACATGCTGGCCCATGTACTCGCCGGGATGGCGTACGGACGTTCGGTGGCCGCCTGTGGCCTGGCCGGCGGCGCGCAGCTCCAGACCACGGTCCTGCCGTTCCTGCTGCGCGGGATCAACCTGCTGGGGATCGACTCGGTCCTGTGCCCCGCCGAGCGGCGGCGGGGCACCTGGGAGCGCCTGGCCGCTCTGCTCCCTGGGGCCGATCTCGACGCCATCACCAGCGAGATCGGCCTGGAAGACCTGCCGGACTACGGCGAGTCGATCCTGAAGGGCCAGATCCGCGGCCGTACAGTAGTCCGGCTGGATTAACCCCCGTCGAACGCGAACCGACTATGCTGGGCATACCACCCTGGAGGCGCCCGTGACCGAACTCGAAACCCGTCTAAAGCACATCCGTGACCGCTTGGCCGAGCTGGAGGCCATGGCCCGCGAGGACACCACAGAGGCCGCCCACCGGGTCACGGCCGAGTTGACCCGGGAGCTCAATCAGGCAATGGAAGACGCCGCCGACAGGACCGAAGGCACCGACACGCCTGCGGCCAGCGAGCCACGTGCGCCCCGCGACCCGGTCGAAAAATGCCCGCGCTGCACGCTGCGCAGCTTCACCTTCCAGGACGGTACGATCCGGGAACGTGCGAACCAGCCGGGGCATTTCGAGGCGCAATACCACTGCATGAGCTGCGGCCACGAGGCCTGGCGCGAACTGGGCAGCCGCTGATTGATTACCGTCGGCACCCTACGATGCTGACGACCGCGACGAAGCCACCTTTGCCCGGCTAAACCTGGCTCTGGGTCCAGCGCACGATATCTGCCGCCCCCATCGCGCCCGCCTGGCGCGCCACTTCACGTCCGCCGCGGAACAGCGCCAGGGTCGGGATACTGCGGATCGCAAACCGCCGGCCCAGCTCCGGCTCCGCCTCGGTATTCACCTTCGCCAGCCGCACGGTCGGCTCGAGGTCCGCCGCGGCCTGGCGGAACTGCGGGGCCATCATCTTGCAGGGGCCGCACCACGGCGCCCAGAAGTCCACCAACAGCGGGATATCGTTGCGCTCGAGGTGGCGGAGGAAGTTCGTGGCGGTCAGTTCCAGCGGATCCTGGCCGAACAACGACCGATGACACTGGCCACACTTCGGGCCGGCACCCAGCCGTGTCGCAGGGATTCGATTCACCGCGTCACAATGCGGACAGACCACGTGCAGGGCTTCACTCACGGCAGCACCTCGTTCCAGGCAGAAGAAGAAAAGGCCAGCACCCTGATCTTACTCCGCGAGCGCGCGCATGGATCCATCAGGCCGCAGGATGCCGGGCGAGAAAGTGTTCGGTGCGTTCCACCGCGCGACGTTCGTTGCGGTCGTTCCAGGATTGCCCGACCAGTCTGCGCATGGTGCCCTCGATGGTCCGCGTCACCAGCAGGTTGCTCAGCATCCGCGCGACATCCGGCAGGTCACGCGGAAACGCCCGCAGTGCCATGGAAAAGCCGATGTCGTCATACAGCACGTAGTGCCAGAACCCCGGCGGGATATAGAGCACGTCCCCGTGGCGCAATTCGGCCAGGTGGCCCCGCACATGCCGCAGGGCCGGATGGCGCTGGTAGTCGGGATCCTCGAAGTCCACCGAGGCCAGCGCACTGAACGAGAAAGGCACGTGATACATGTACGGCGTGTACTCGGGAGCGACCAGCAGTACGCGTTTCGGCCCGCCAAAGTGGCACAACAGGATATCCGGGCGGTCGATGTCGAAGTGCATCTGCACGCGCGCGTCCTTGCCGCCCATGAACAGCACGGGCAGCTTGCGGAACAGGTGCAACCCGATTTCGGGAAACTCGAAGTCGCACGCCAGCGCCGGCCGGGCGGCAACCAGGTTGAAGAAGAACAGGCGCAGGTCGCGCTCGCCCCCCTCCAGAAGGTCCAGGTACTCCGCCATCGGCATGTGCAGGGACGCGGCGTGCTGATGCCCGTTGTCGCGCGCAGGCCGGCTGTCATACAGCGGCACCACGGCATCCCCGGCGACCTCGCGAAAATAGTCGGGTGTCCAGCGCTCCCGTGCCGGCCACTCTCGGGTCAGCTCCTCCAGGATCACCGGTTGCGCGACCGCCTTGTACTGCCGCAGGAACGTGTCCGGTTCGACAAACCCGACCCGCTCTACCGGCGTAGTCTCGATCATTTCCGCTCCCGTTTCCTCGCTCGGGGAAGCCCGTCAGCCTACCAAGCCCGCCCGCAGCGCGCGGTGCTGCGCTGCGGCAACAGCCAGGCAGACAGCAGATGCGTGAGCCACCACACCCCGGAACATACCGCCATGACCACCGCCAGCCATGCAACAGGGTGCATCCACTCCTGCACCTGCCCACCCGGACCCAGCACCCAGTTCACGTTGTTGTCGGCATCCGCCAGCGCGAAGGTCAGCAACAGGATGGCCCAGCCCAGCCCCACCATGTAACGCCAGGCACGGGGGTCATACCCGAGACGCCAGACCATCCAGATCAGCACGAACGGAAGCGGCAGGTGGTAAAGCGACAGCAGGCGCACGAACAGCGGGATCTCGGGGTTGAACATGTAGTGCACAACCCCCAGCGGGGCCCAGCCCCAGACCGCCATGCTCAGCAGGAAATCCAGCACCCAGCCCAGCTCCAGAAGCACGACGGCCACCAGCATCATGCTCGCGATCCGGCGACTCTCCAGCCAGGCCGCCAGCAGCCCGCCCAGTAACGCCACGTTGGAAAACCAGAGAAAATTGAACCAGCCGTGCACCACGGCATACACCGGAACCAGCACCAGCACGAAGGCGAGATAGCTCCACTTGAAGGCGCGGGGGACCCTCTCGCCACTCCCTGTTGTGACCCGCATGCGCGACCCTCTTCTTGCCCGTCCGTGCATTCGGACTCAGGGTAGCAGCATGACCCACACGCCCCGGAAACGCATCGCCCCATGAGACGGCTGTCGTTCCTTTTCCTCGCCCTGTTTCTGGCCACCGCCCCGGCCGCACTGGCTGCGGACCCCGCTGAACCGCCCGCCCCCACCATTGGCCTGGCGCTGGGCTCGGGCGGGGCCGGGGGACTGGCGCATATCGCCATGCTGCAGGTATTCGACGACCGGGGGGTCCTGCCCGACCGCATCACCGGCACCAGCATCGGCGCCGTGATCGGCGGCCTGTACGCCGCCGGGCTCGATGCCGACGAGATCTTCGACCTGTTCGACGACTTTTCCGGATCCGAGCTTGATGCCCTGACCGGGCTGGCGCGCTCCGAGATCAAGCTGCTGGACCTTGTCCCCCTGCGCCTGGGCCGCAATGCCCTGTTCGATTCGGGCGAGTTCCTGCGTTTCCTCGCCGAACACACCGAGGCGCGCGACTTCGACGACCTGCGCATCCCCTTCGCCGTGGTCGCCACCGACTTTCGCACCGGCGAGAGCGTGGTGATCGACCAGGGCGACCTGTTCCTGGCGATCGAGGCAAGCATGGCAGTGCCCGGCCTGTTCGAACCGGTCCGGCACGACGACGGCCAGACCCTGATCGACGGCGGGGCCTCCAATCCGCTGCCCTATGATCTGCTGCAGGGCGAATACGACTACGTGATCGCCGTGGACGTGTCCGGCAATGGCTCGCCGAACGCCACCGAGGAGATCGGCATCACCGACCTGCTGTTCAAGAGCTTCAGCATCATGCAGGGCTCCATCATCCGCCACATGACCCGCCTCGACCCGCCGGATCTCTACCTGGTACCGGACACTGGTGGCATCCGTTTGCTGCACTTCAACCGGATCGACGAAATCCTGGAGAAGGCGGAGCCCGCCGCCGGGGAACTCCGCGCCCAGCTCGATACCTGGGGCATCCAGCCCCCGGCCCCCAGCCGGTAATCCGTGCCCAGAATCCCTGTTTCATGCCCTATACTCGCGGCATCCACCGTAACGGACACGGTGCCAAGGGAAGCCTGCAAGAACCGTGACCAGCGATAACCCCGATCCCCGGCCAGACGCAAAAGATCCGCCCCCGGGAACCGGCGACGGACGCCATGAGCTGTGGTTTACCCGACGCGATGATCAGGTCTGCGGGCCCTACCCTCAGCGCTCGATCGGGCGCTTCCTGATCCTGGGCCGGCTGCGCCCGGATGACCAGGTCAGCCTCGACCGCGAGACCTGGTGGCGCATCGACCAGCGCCCTCACCTGATCCCCGAAGAGTTGCAGAACGCCCACACCCCGGAGGGCCGCGAACGCCTGAACCAGGCCCGCCTGCGCGAGGACGAACGCCGGCGGGAACGGCGCGACGACAACCCGCCCGCCGAGATCCGCGAGCGCCGCAAGGGGGACCGCCGTTGTCCCGAATCGCCCGCGACGATCTCCCATCGCCAACAATGGGCCGAGATACTGGAACGGCCGGCGCCGCCCTGGAGTGAGTGGGTCCGCGGGCCGCGGCCCTGGATCGCGGGTGGCCTTGCAGTCACCCTGGCCATCGGCCTGCTGCTCGCCTTCGGGATTGCCTTGGAGCGCGACCCCGGGCCCAACTGCGAACAGGCCGCGGGGCCCGGGGTCAACTGGAACTACTGTGACAAGGCCGGTGCCGACCTGCGCGATGCCGACCTGACGGGCGCGTCACTTCACAGCACCCGCCTGGCCGGCGCGCGCCTGCACGGTGCACGGCTGACCGACGCGGATCTGCGTTTCGCGGACCTCGCCCTGGCCGGACTGGAGGGCGCGAATCTCGCTGGCGCCAACCTGACCGGCGCGGACCTGATCCAGGCTCGCCTGGTCGACGCCAACCTCGAGAATGCCAATCTCGCCCACGCCAACCTGACCGATGCCGACCTCTCCGGTGCCCGGCTGGACGCTGCTTACCTAAGCCGCAGCATCTGGACCGACGGCCGCATCTGCGCCCGTGACTCAGTCGGGAGCTGCGACTGACCCGCGGGCGCGCCCTCCACGTGCCACGCCCGGATCCGGATCGATTCCCAGCTCCTCGGCCACCTCCGCCCAGTACGGCTCGGCCTCGCAGGAACAGCAGTCGCACCAATCGGTGACACCGTCATGCATGCTGATCCGGCTGCGCAGGGCCTGCGGCATTCGCGTTCCGGATGTTTCGTGCGACATCGTCGCGCCCCCATCTCCGCCCTCTTTCCGATCCTGGTTCATGGCAACACCTCCCGGCACGGACTCCTCATTCTGACCATAGACGTTGCCGAATCTCCGTGACATTACGGGTACCGGCCTGAGGTCCGCCCCGTGCTACTCTCGATCCGTTCGATCCCGGCCCCTGGTGAATATGGTCACCCGACGCGACAAGGTCCTGCTCTCGGTCTCCGCCGCGACCCTGCTCGGCATCCTGCTGCCGCTCGCCGCCCTGGCCTGGTTCCTGTGGCAGGAATCCGTGGTCGCCGAGGAGAAGCGCCTGGCCGAACTCTCCCAGCGTCTGGGCGAACAGACCGAAGCCGCGCTGGTAGACGCCCGCGAACTACTGGACAGCCTCAATCAGCTGGACCTGGAACCCTGCTCCCCGGAGCACCTGGAACGCCTTCAGGACGCGGCCATCGCACGGCCTCATGTGCGTGCCATCGGGTACTGGCGCGCGGCCGAACGCCAGTGCGGTGCGGGGTTTGTCCAGGGCGAGGCCCTCACACCACCGCGTGCCAGCCGCATCTACGACACCGGCGTGGTCGCCTGGTGGCCGAGCGCGGACACCGCCGTGGGCGGTGTGGAGCTGTTCCTGATGCGCTTCGGCCAGCATGATGTCGCGATCGACCCACGCCTGTTGATCAGTCCGGGCCTGCTGGACAAGCAACGGGTCGGCCTGTGGGTCGAAGGCCTTCCCATGAGCCGCTATCCCGCTGACGCCGACCTGCCATCACCCGACACCACCCCCATTGGCCTGAGCGTCGACCGCGCCCAGGGGCGCATCGTCAGCCGCTTCTCGCTGGACACGATCTTCCCGGTCGACATCATTGCCGCGCAGCCGCTGGCGGCCTTCTGGGATCGCTACCTTTCGACCCTGATCGTGGCGGGCATCTTCGGGCTGCTCTTGGTGACCCTCTGGCTACTCCTGGTCCTGCATTACCTGCGCCGCCACCTGAGCCTGGCCAGCGAGCTGCGCGAGGCCATTGCCAACGAGCGCCTGAGTGTCGAGTACCAGCCCATCGTCGACCTCGCGGACGGCCGTTGCCGGGGTGCCGAGGCCCTGGCCCGCTGGCATCGCGAGGGCGACGAGACCATCCGCCCGGATGTCTTTGTGCCGCTCGCCGAGGACACCGGGCAGGCCACCGATCTGACCCTGGCGATCCTGCGCGCGATCCTCCGCGATCTGGGCGACAACCTGCGGGCGCATCCCGAGCAGGCCATCAACCTCAACATTACCGGCCACGACCTGGCCTCCGACCGCTTCGGGGATGCGTTGCGCAAGGCCCTGCGCGAGGCAGGTGTCGCACCCTCCGCGATCAAGCTGGAGCTGACCGAACGCTCCCTGCTCAACGAAGACGCCATCCGCGCCCGCCTGCGGGAACTGCGCCGGCGCGGCCACCACATCGCCATCGACGACTTTGGCACAGGATATTCGAGCCTTTCCTACCTGGAACGTTTCGAACTCGATACACTAAAAATCGACAAGACCTTTGCCGATGCCATCGCCCACGAAGCGGTTACCAGCAATGTCATCGGCCACATCATCGAGATGGCCCGCTCGCTCAATCTGCAGATCGTCGCCGAGGGCATCGAATCGGCCCACCAGGTGGAATGGTTGCGCGCGCAGGGCGTGGAAGGCGGACAGGGCTACCACTTCAGTCGGCCCTTGTCCGCCGAGGCCTTCCTCGACTGGTGCCGCCAACACTGAGGAGACCATGTTCCAATCTTCGAACACCCGTCGCTCGGGCCGAATCCTGGCGCTCCCCCTGTTGCTGTCCGCGATGGCCTCGGGCTGTGCCCTGTTGCCGGTGGAGCAGGATGCACCGGCTCCCACTGGCGACCGCCCCGCCTCCGAACCCGCCGCGCCGGAAACCGATACGGCGCCAGCCGAAGACACCGATAGCCAGCCCGAAACGGATACGGACACGGCCGCAGGTACGGATAGGGATACCGAGACGGAGACGGAAACCCGCTCGACGGAACCCACCGAACCGTCGCTGGGCCTGCACATCGCCCGCTCGTCCAGCGCCGAAAGCGAACGACGCGTCTTCCTGAGAGAACAGGGTCACGAAACCCTGGACCCCGGCCGCCTGGGCTACTACATGGACGTCCTGGGGGCCCGCCTGCGCCAGGAGTTGTCCGGACAGCCCAGCGCGATCGATCATCAGGATTCGGGTATCCGCGTGACCCTGCCGGAAGGTGCCGACCAGGCCCGCGCCCTGGATACCATCGGCCGGCTGCTCGACGAGTTTGGTGCCAGCCTGGTGACCGTCATCGCGCATGGACACGGCATGGACGCATCCGACACCTCGTCGGAGGGCACGGAGGACGATGCGATGGCCGCGGGCCGCCGCCTGGAGAACGCCGGGGTCGCCCCCGAACGCCTGGTCCTGCGCGTCTTCGGCACCACCACTCCGGCCGGGAACCTCGGCAGCGAGGCATTCTCCCCGCAGATCGAGCTGCTGATCCAGCCCCTCGCCGCCAGCTGATCAATCCAACCACCACGCAATACCGCCTGCGCCCCAAAGAAGGACTTGATTCGCCATGAACGCGACCGCAGCCGACGAGCCGGAGAACACAGGGACGGCACTGGGACCGGGCATCGAATCGCCCACCACGCACCCCGAGATGGAACCGGACAGCACCGTCTATCGCACGCTGCTGGAATCCACCCGCGCCATCCCGTGGAGGATCGACTGGGCGACCATGCGCTTCACCTATATCGGCCCGCAGATCGAGGCGTTGCTGGGCTGGACACCGGAGAGCTGGGTCAGCATCGACAACTGGGTGGAGCGCATGCACCCGGACGACCGCGAATCGGTCGTCAACTTCTGCGTGGCACAGTCGCAGTCCGGGGTCGACCACGAGGCCGACTATCGTGCGCTGACGCGGGACGGGCACTACATCTGGATCCGCGACGTCGTCCACGTAATGCGCAAAAACGGCGAAGTCGAGGCCCTGGTCGGTTTCATGTTCGACATCAGCGAGCGCAAGCAACAGGAAGAAGAACTGCTGCGCCTGAAGTCCGAACTGGAGGCCCTGTCCTACCGCGACTCGCTCACCGGCATCGCCAACCGTCGGCAGTTCGACCTCGTACTCGAACGCGAGTGGGCCCACGCCCGGCGCGACCAGCGCCCGCTCTCCGCCATCATGCTCGATATCGACCATTTCAAGGAATACAACGACCGCTACGGCCACCCGGCCGGCGACGGCTGCCTGCAGCGGATCGCCACCTGCCTCGCCGGCGTCGTCGGCCGCGAACAGGACCTGCTGGCACGCCTGGGCGGGGAGGAGTTCGTACTGATCCTGCCGGACACCGATATCGACGCGGCCCACGCGCTGGCCGAGCGCTGCCTGCAGCGCATCCGCGAGGAGGCGATCCCGCACGCGAGTTCCCGCGTGGCCCCCACACTGACCGCCAGCGCCGGGGTCGGCTGCCTCACCCCCGACGAGACCCGCCACGCCACGCAGGTGGTCGAAGCCGCGGACCGCGCCCTGTACCAGGCCAAGCGCGGCGGGCGCGACCGGGTCGCCATTGCCGCGGCCGACACCGCCAAACCCAGGCCCTGAACCATCCCCATCGCCGGTGATCTGAACGGATAGCAACCGGACCGCGCCCGTGCAGGGACCGGAACGCAGTCCATCCGCGGCCGGGCCGAGCGCCAGGGCCGTGATCCACGTCCAGTCCTCGCGCAGCGGTCGCCGGGCCACGTGGAAAACATCCCGGATTCGGACCAGACTCCGGGGAAAGCGGCACCCCGGAGAGAGGGATCGACATGACCAGCCTGCATCAACCCGCGCGGGAACCTGCGCTCTACCGTTTTCTCGGCATCGTGTTGCCGCCGGTGGCGGCGTACCGCTACGGCGCCGCCGCCCACAGCTGCGCCGCGCCGATCGCCATTGCCTGGGCGGCCGCCCTCGTGTCGATCGCCTATGCCCTGCTGACCGGCCTGGCCGGCATCTCCGGCTACGGCGGCTTCCCGCTGGCAATCGGTCTGTTCCTGTGGGTGTTTGCGACGGTATGGACCTTCCTGGTCGTGCGAAACGTGCAGGCGGATCCCTCCCTTACCGACCCCCGGACACACGAACAACGCGTCCGCCAGCGCGAGGATGCCCACGACCCGCTGGATCAACTCGATTCCCGCGAACGCCCGCGCTGACATCTCCGCCCGTACCCGCGCCCCACTGAACCGCGCCGCATTGACGCCGATTGGCCGCCCCTGAAATCTGCCTCTTGAATACGGTTTGCGCCTTCAGAATTCCCCTGACAGACTCGGGACAACGCGTTCGGGTGGAAGGGGCCAGCAGGACGCGTCCGACAGGGGAAATGCATGAGCAATTCGTCCGGGGTGAAGGTCCAGTACGAGGACCTGGTGGAAAACCACCCCTTCATCATCATCTGTTATCGACCCGACACCACCATCTTCTATGCCAACCGGGCGGCCCACGAATACTTCGCGGCGCCCGCCGGCAGCCTGCTCGGGCACCGCTGGATCCATGACCTCCCCGAAGAGCGGCAGCCCGAGAACCGCGCCGACCTGCTGCGCTATACCCCCGACGCGCCCGTGCGCACCATCGAGAACCCGGTGCGCCGCGGCGACGGGGCCGACCGCTGGATCCGCTGGACCAGCCGCGCCTTTTTCAACGAGGCCGGCGAGATCACCCATTTTCAGACCCTCGGAATCGACGTCACGGACCGCAAGCAGGGCGAACTCCTGCGCGAGAACCTGCTGGGGAGCCTGGCCGAGGGCGTCTTCGGCATCGACGCCGATGGCAACTACACCTTTCTCAACCCCGCGGCCTGCGAACTGCTCGGGTTCGCCAGCGAAGACGAGGCCCTGAGCCACAATTCGCACGAACTGTCGCACCACAGCCGGCCCGACGGCCAAGCCTTCCCCGCCACGGAATGCCCGGTCTACCGGGTCTTGCGCACCGGCGAGCCGTTGCAGGCCTGCGAGGAGTATTTCTGGAGCCGCGCGGGACACGGGTTCCCGGTACTGATCAACGCCGCCCCGCTGTTCGATGCCCGCAACCGTGTTACCGGCGCCGTGGTCTCGTTCCAGGACATCACCGAGCGTCGCGCGGCGCGCGAGGCGCTGGAACGGCGCGAGGCGGAACTGCAGGAGGCGCAGCAGATCGCCCATCTGGGCAACTGGATCTCGGACTTCGACGCCGGGGGCATCCGCTGGTCCAGCGAGGTGTTCCGCATCTTCGGCCTCGAATACGACCAATGGGGTGCGACCCACGAGGCGTTCATGCAGGCGGTGCACCCGGACGACCGCGAGCGCGTGCAGCGCGCGGTCGACGACGCCCTCACCCCCGGAGGACCGGAATACGACATCGAGCACCGCATCGTCCGCCCCGATGGCTCCGTCCGCATCGTCTACCAGCGCGGGAGCGTGGACTTCGATGCCCAGGGTCGGCCCCAACGCATGGCCGGCGTGGTGCACGACATCACCGAACGGCGCGAGGCGGAGCGCCACCTCCATTTCATCACCTACCACGACGCCCTCACCGGCCTGCCCAACCGCACCCGCTTTGCCGAACGCGCCGACCAGGCCGTCGCCGATGCCGAGCGCCTGGGGCGTCCGCTAGTGCTGGCCCACATTGGCCTGGATCGCTTCAAGAGCGTCAACGAAGGCATGGGCCAGGCCACCGGCGACGAGGTCCTGCAACATGTGGCCCGGCGCCTGGAAAACCGTCTGCCGGTCGGTGGCGTACTGGCACGCCTGGGCGGCGACGAGTTCGGCGCCCTGCTCCCGGTGGAGTCTCCCGGCTCGGTCGCCGGCGCCGTCACCCGCCTGCTGGAGCCGCTGCGCCAGATCATCAAGGCTGGCGAGCACGAGCTCTATGTGCCCGGTTCCGTCGGCGTCGCCGTGTATCCCCACGACACCCAGGATGCGTCCGACCTGATGCGCCGCGCCGAATCCGCGATGCACCAGGCCAAGCGCACCGAGGGCAATGCCATCCAGTTCTGTTCCGGCGAGCTCAATAACGACGTGCGGACACGCGTCTCGCTGGAGGGCCAACTGCGGCGCGCGGTCGATCACCAGGAAGGGTTCTTTCTCCACTACCAGCCGCGGGTGGCGGCCGGCGATGGCCGGATCGTCGGCGTCGAGGCCCTGCTGCGCTGGGAGGATGGCGCCGGCACGGTGCATTCGCCGGGCGCCTTCATCCCGATCCTCGAAGAGACCGGGCTGATCGTCGAACTGGGCCAGTGGATACTGACCGAGGCCTGCCGTCAGTGTCGGGACTGGCATCAGGCCGGGCTGCCACCGGTCCGCGTGTCCGTCAATCTGGCCGCCCCCCAGTTTCGGGATCGCCAGATGGCGCACAGCATCGACCGGGTATTGGAACACACCCAGCTGAGTGCGGACGCCCTGGAGCTGGAGGTCACCGAGAGCATGCTGATGGCCGATACCGACCAGGTCATCCGCACCTTGGGGCAGTTTCGCGAGCGCGGGCTGCGCGTGGCCCTGGACGACTTCGGCACCGGGTATTCATCGCTGGCCTATCTGCGCCGTTTTCCGCTGGATGTGCTGAAGATCGATCGCTGCTTCACCGCGGACCTGGAGACCGAGTCGAGCGCGGGCGCCATCGTGCGCACCATCCTCAGCCTCGCGGATAACCTGGGCCTCGAATCCGTCGCCGAGGGCGTGGAGACCGAGGCGCAGCAAGCCTTCCTGCAGGAGGCCGGTTGCCAGACCCTGCAGGGCTTCCTGTTTGCCCGCCCGCAGCCAGCCGCCGACTGCCAACGGATGCTCGCCGAGCCCGCTTCGTCCGCCGCCGCGCAGCCTGGCCGCAGCGCCTGAGCGGTTCCCCGCGCCATGTTCGCGCGCCCAAGCGACGACGCAGCGAGCATGCACATCGATCCGTGTTTCCCTACGATGGACCATCACTAACCGGAGACCACCGCGTGCGCCTAGCAATCGTACTGGCAGGAATCATGCTGATCGCCGGCTGCAGCGCGCTGCCGCGGGGCGATGATGCCCCGCGCGAGGTGGCCTACATCTGCGCCTACGGCCCCGAACTCACCGCCACCTTCGAGGGCGAGCAGGCCGTCCTGGCCTTCAACGGGGCCCGCGCCCGACTACAAGCCACCGAGACGGCCTACGGCGGGCGCTACGCCAATCCCACCGACGACATCGTGTTCTGGACCCGCGACGACGCCGCCATGCTCGAGATGCTGGGCGTGTTCTGGAGCTGTCGCGCCCTGCCCGACCGCGGATGACCGACGCAGCGACCCGTTTCGTCCTGCAGGCCACCGGTGCCCGCACGGCGGTGCGCGGCCCGGTCATCCAGACCCTCTGGAGCGGCTACGGCGAGATCGTGCGCTACCTTCTTGAAGGCGGCGACTCCCCCACAGTCATCCTCAAGCACATCGTGGTCCCCGACGAACTGGACCATCCGCGCGGCTGGAGCAACAACCGCTCGCATCAGCGCAAGCTCCGCTCCTATCAGGTGGAGATGGCCTGGTACCGCGACTG
This sequence comes from Thioalkalivibrio sp. ALMg13-2, assembly GCF_000381185.1. Lineage (NCBI taxonomy): Bacteria > Pseudomonadati > Pseudomonadota > Gammaproteobacteria > Chromatiales > Ectothiorhodospiraceae > Thioalkalivibrio > Thioalkalivibrio sp. ALMg13-2. The sequence goes on from NZ_KB906116.1 coordinate 36,471, forward strand.
GGCCAACCCATGCGACGCCACCACCCGTGTCCCCCGCTGTCTGGATACCGCGACCATCGGCGACGAGCACCTGATCGTGCTGGAGGACCTTGACGCTGCCGGTTTCCCGCAGCGCAGGGACCACCTGACCCGCGCCGAGGCGCGGCTCTGCCTGCGCTGGCTCGCCCGTTTCCACGCGCGCTTCATGGGACAGGCGCCCACGGGACTGTGGCCCGAGGGCAGTTACTGGCACCTGGCCACCCGCCCGGACGAGTGGGCCGCCATCGAGGACCCGGCGATTCGCGAGACGGCCGCGACCCTCGACAACGCCCTGACCGGCGCCCGCTATCGCAGCTTGGTCCACGGCGATGCCAAGGTCGCCAACTTCTGCTTTGCGCCAGAGGGCGACGCCATCGCCGCCGTGGATTTCCAGTATGTCGGGGGCGGCTGCGGCATGCGCGATGTGGCCTATTTCCTCGGGAGCTGCCTGGACGAACGGGAACAGGAAAACTGGGAGGCCGACCTGCTGGATGCCTATTTCGCGGCATTGCGCGAGGCCCTGAACGAACGGGGCAAGGGCACGGAAGCCGGCGCCATCGAGCACGAGTGGCGTGCGCTGTTCCCCATTGCCCAGGCCGACTTCTACCGCTTCCTGGTCGGCTGGATGCCGGATCACTGGAAGATCCACGACTACAGCCGCCGCACGGCACTGGCCGTGGTCCGGCGCCTTCAGGAAGGTGGCTGGTCCGACATCCCGTCGGGGGCGGATTCGAGCGCTTCCGCGACCTCCAGCCAGTAGGGCCCGGCCGCACAGCGACCCACAAGCAATCGGCGACCGCCGGCGCAGCCGGAACCGCGGGGGCATTCGGAGTCGGCAGATCGGCCCTGGGTCGGCTCACGTCGTTCATGGCGAGCCGATGACGGCACACCCGAACACATCCCTTACGGTGCGGCAGTGTCCGCCGCGGGGGGCGCCGCAGCCCCCGAGAAACCGGGCCCACGGACATCCGCAGGCGCCCAGTCGCGTCCGCTGTCCCGACCGGTCACCCACCACTCGTGCACGAACAGCCGCAGCGGCCCGCGCACCCGTTCCTCGAAGCGCGTAGGCAGGGTGTACCCCTCGATCTCCGCGTACTCCAGGAAGGTCGTATCCACGTGGGCACCCTGGGTGGGGCCAAAGCCGTTCAGGGTGACATGCACGCGATAAAGCAGGTCGGTTTCGGGGTGGATCCACATCACCACCCGGTCTTCGTCCGCCTCGCCGAACCCGGGCTCAATGGTGGCCAGTACCCGACGGTAGTTCACACCGCCCTCGCGCTGGTCCGCCAGCCGCTCCATGTCGGTCGCCCGGTGTTTGACGAAGCTCGGACCGTAGTGGAACAGCTCGCCGGCGTCCGTGGTCATCGCGCTGGCGCGAATCCGGTCGCGGTCCGAACTGCGCTCGCCATCGTAGTACAAGCGGAATTCGTCACCCTGGCGGAAGACGCTCTTGGTGCCCTCGGGACCGGTGTAGTGGACCGCATACAGATCATCGGCGGGGCGATAACGCTCTTCGCCCTGGCCGCGGTATTCGCCGTCGGCCACCAGCGGCTGGAGGCGCTGGATCACGCGCCCCCACTCGCCATCGGTCGCCTGATTCAGATCACCCGGGTATTCGCGCAGGTCCCCGCCGTGGGCCGCAAGCGTTCGCTGAAACAGGGCCTGCGCACTCAGTCCGTCGTCGAATTCCGGATCCGGACCGGGCTGCGGGAAGGTGCCCCCACACCCGGCCAGCAGGACCGCGACTCCCAGCCAGAGGGCGGCGGCTGGCACCCTGATTCTTGTCCAATCAACCATGCATCGCTCCTAACAGGAAACATCTGTACTTTTCTTGTACATTACCTGTACATTGTTTTCAACGGCCTCTACCGCACCTGGTCACAAGGAGCTCGCCATGTTCTTCAACCCCGCCGTTTCGCCGACGGCCCATCCTGCTACGGGAACCACCGACGCGGCCGTGCTCGACGCAGTTCGGGAGGCCGTCGCCTACATCGAGTTCACCCCGCGCGGCCAGGTCCTCGATACCAACGAACTCTTCCTGAAGACCATAGGCCACCCCCGCGAGGACGTCATCGGCCAGCATCACCGGATGTTCTGCAGCCCCGAATACGCACGCTCTTTACAATACCGTGACTTCTGGCGCCGCCTGGCGGCCGGGGAATCGCATACCGGAACCTTTCCCCGTGTGACGCGCACGGGCGAAACCATCTGGCTGGAAGCCACCTACTTCCCCGTGCGCGACACCCAGGGCCAGGTGGAGAAGATCGCGAAGATCGCCTACGACGTCACCGAAAAGCAGGAACAGCTGCGCGACCAGGCAGCCGTCTTCACCGCCCTGGACCGCTCCATGGCGGTGATCGAGTTCACCCCGGAAGGCGAGATCCTCAAGGCCAACGAGAACTTCCTCCAAGCGGTCGGGTACAACCTCGACGACATACGCGGCCAGCATCATCGCATCTTCTGCGACGAGACCTTCTATCGCGATCATCCCGATTTCTGGGAGCGCCTGGCGCAGGGCCAGCTCATGAGCGGGAAGTTCCGGCGGCTGAAGGCCAACGGCCAGGAGCTGTGGCTGGAAGCCACCTACAATCCGATTCTCGACCAACAAGGCCGGGTGGAGAAGGTCATCAAGTTCGCCACCGACATCACCGCCAGCGTGCATACGGCGCAGCGCACCCGCGAGGCCTCGGCCGTCGCCCACGACATGGCCCGCAAGACTGCCGATCACGCCCGCAGCGGCGAGGACTCACTGCGGCTCAACGCACAGCACACCGTGCAGATTCGTGCCGAGGTGACCAGCACCCAGGAGGCAGTCGAACGTCTCAACGCCGAGGCACGCAACATCGAGTCCATCATAGAGACCATCCGCACCGTGGCCGAGACCACCCGGATGCTGTCCCTGAATGCCGCCATCGAGGCCGCTCGCGCTGGCGAACAGGGCCGCGGCTTTGCCGTGGTTGCCCAGGAGGTGCGCAAGCTCGCCGCCAGCACCAGCGAAGCAACCACCCGAATCGCCGAGGTCATCAACAGCAACCTGGAACGCACACGCGAAATCGCCGATCGCATCGACACGGTCCGTGAGGTCGCCGAGCAGGCCGACGCCCAGGTCCAGACCGTCCAGGGCATCGTCGACGAGATCCGCGACGGCGCCAACCTGGTCGTGGAATCCATCTCTTCCATCCCGCGCGATCACCCGTAGGGACTGCTCCGGGAGTCCGCATCTCCCGCGACGGGCACCATCCGCGCGGGTACGGGTCTCACCAACGGCCCACGCATCTTGGGTAGGCATCATGTCCTTCACTCGCACACTCTGGCTCGGCGCCCTTCTCCTGTTCTTGGCGCCGGCCCTGACCCAGGCCGAGGAGCCCGAACAGGCGGTGCTGGCCGGCGGATGCTTCTGGTCCATGCAAGCACCCTTCGACACGCTGGAAGGCGTGCTTGAAACCGAGCTTGGGTATACCGGGGGGCATACCCTCGATCCCGGGTACTGGCAGGTGGTCACCGGGCGCACCGGCCACGTCGAGGCCGTGCGTATCCTCTTCGACCCCGGGCGCATCGGCTTCAGCGAGATCCTGGAGGCCTTCTGGCGCAGTATTGACCCGCTGGATCCCCACGGGCAGTTCTGTGATCGCGGGCCCCACTATCGAACCGCCATCTTTCCGCAGGATGCCGCCCAGCGCGCCATCGCCGAAGCCTCACGGGCCGAGCTGAACCGCTCGGGCCGCTTCGACCAACCGGTGGTGACGCGCATACGGGACGCTGCACCCTTCTATCGGGCCGAGGACAAACACCAGAATTACTACCGCAACCATCCGGAACGCTACGCCAACTACGTGACCCATTGCGGCCGGGAGGAGCGCCTGCAAGCGCTATGGGGCGTACCGAACAGGTTGGGGCCACCATGGAAATGATTGGGTTTCCCGGGCCTAAAGTTCGGTTCAAGACCGCCGTTAACGCACTGTAGCCCCGAAACTTCGGCTGCATGATCCCGGCGGCATGGCACCGGGTACCGACAGGCCCGGTGACGGGCCATGAGACCCGACAACATGGCCCAGGTGATCAACACGAATCTCCTGTCGCTCAACGCCCAGCGCAACCTGCGGCTTTCCCAGGGCGCCCTGCAGGTGGCCCTGCAACGCCTGGCCTCCGGGCGCCGCATCAACTCGGCGCGCGACGATGCCGCCGGAATGGCCATCAGCGAACGCTTCACGACCCAGATTCGTGGCCTGAACCAGGCCATGCGCAATGCGCAGGACGGCATCGGGCTGGCCCGCACCGCCGAGGGCGGGCTGGGCTCCATGAGCGGCAACATCCAGCGCATCCGCGAGCTGGCCCTGCAGGCGGCCAACGGCACCCTGTCCGCCTCCGACCGCCAGGCCCTGAACCGCGAGGCCCGGCAGTTGCTGGCCGAGACCGACCGGGTGGTCACCCAGACCACCTTCAATGGACGGACCCTGCTCGATGGCAGCGCCCCCACCGCGTTCTTTCAGGTTGGTGCCAACGCCGGGCAGACCCTCGCCGTGGACCTCGGCGACGGCATGGGCACGCGCCAGCTCGGCGCGATCGCGACCAGCCGATCGGGGGATCTGACGGCGCTGTTCGCCAGCGGTCCGTTCACCGTCGCGGGCGACTTCCGCATCCGCATCGGCGAGCGGCCAGCGATCGACGTCCCGGACGGAGACTATGACTCGGTCGCGGCCCTGGCCACCGCCATCAACCGCGAGCTCGGAGCCCCGAGCCGCGCCTCCGCCAGCTTCGATGGGCGCCTCGACATCACCGCACGCGAGACCATCACCATCAGCGGCGACGCCGGTCTCAATGCCCTGGACATGCCCGCCACCCGCGCGGTCGAGGGCCACCTCGCCGGGATCGACCTGGGCACCGCACAGGGCGCCAGCGACGCCCTCGCCCGACTCGACCAGGCCCTGGACCAGATCAGCGCCCGGCGCAGTCGTCTGGGTGCGGTGCAAAATCGCCTGGAGTCCACCATCGACAACCTGGGCATCGGCAGCGAGAACCTCCAGGCCGCGCGCAGCCGCATCCTGGATGCCGACTACGCCGCCGAGGTCGCCGCCCTGATCCGTGCCCAGATCCTCCAGCAGGCCGGAATCGCCATCCTCGCCCAAGCCAACCTGGCACCCCGGCTCGTCCTGCGCCTGCTCGGCTAGGGAGACGCGGATTGAATCCGCGTCTCCCCGGGGTCTCACTGCTTAAGCCGCGCACAACCCTTGCTTTCCTTCATGTTTTGACATAAATGAAAGCTGATGGCGAAGCTCAAAGATGAATGATGGCCCCTGGTTGCCACCTCCCACCCGGTAACGCAGGAAAGCCGCACAACCCGGGAACCGCCGATTTAATCGCGTCCGGCACGGAGGTCCACCATGAAAATCCTTTTATCGCCCCTCGTACTGATCCTAGTTCTCGCTCTACCTCTAACCCTGTCCGGCTGCGCTACCACCCATGCGACCACGCCGGAGGCACGAGCGTCCGAGGATGCGCTGTCCCACATCCTGTTCGACTACGATGCAGACGCCTTTACGGCCTACAACATGAGACGCAGCGGCCGGGTCGACATCACCTTTGCACGGGATGTCCCGGATGGCCTGTACAGCGAAATGATGGATGAGCTGCGGGCCCATCCGGACATCCGCGGGGTTCGCTCGGCGCGGACAGGACCCGCCTGCGGCCTGTTCTGACGACCCGCCACCGGCGGCGGCGAAGCGTCTCCTTTATCCGTTGCCGGCGGGCAGACCGGACCACAGCTCATCCAGGTCCGGGAACGGCCATGCCGTGGGGTCCTCGCGCCCGGCAATAGCCTCCTGAACGTGCGTCGCCGAGAGGTCAACGACCTTCGGGGGAATCCGGCACCCCGAGCTGGTTGAGTAAAAGATCTTCACGACCGGCTTGAGCAGCGAACCGGCGGACTGGTCGACGACTACAGCAAGGCGTCCGGATTCCAGGCGCACCAGGGACCCCACGGGGTAAATCCCCAGGCTCTTCACGAACGCCTGGAAGACGGTCGGATCGAAATGGCCGTTCGCCCATTCGGCCATCCTGCGGATGGAGTCGCCCGGGTCCCAGCCCGCCTTGTAAGGGCGATTCGACGTAATCGCGTCATAGACATCGCAGACCGCGCCCATCTTCGCGTACAGGGTAATCTGATCCCCTGTCAGCCCCTCGGGATATCCCGAACCATCCATCTTCTCGTGGTGATGCAGACAGACATCCAGGGTGATCGGGTGGAGCTCTTCTTCGGCGGCCTGCAGGATGCGGCGCCCTTCCTCCGGATGGCGCTTCATTACGGCAAACTCCTCGGCGGTCAGCTTGCCCGGCTTGTTGAGCACATCCAGCGGCATCGCGGCCTTGCCGATGTCGTGCATCAGCCCCGCCTCCCCGGCCGCCAGCACCGCGGCGTCCTCCAGTCCCAGTTCGCGGCCCAGCGCCACCATCAGCGCGCACACCGCCACCGAATGCATGTAGGTGTAGTCGTCGGCGTTCTTCAGGCGCGCCAGGCTGACCAGGGCACGGGAGTTGCGGGTCACGGAGTCGGTGATCTCCTCGACCACCTTGCGCGCCAGTTCGGTGTCCACTGCGCGCCCCATGCGTGCCTCGCCGAAGATCGAGGTCATCGCCTGCCGCGACTTCCGGCAGATGGTCGCCGCCCGTTCCAGCTCCTCCCGGGTGGATGCGGGCTCCCGATCGCGCCCGGCATCCGGGACCGACTCCAGCGACGCCTGCACCTCGGCATCCCGTTCCGCCGGCGTCATGGCGGTCTCCGCACCCTCCACGTCCCGCCCCCTGGTGGTGTCGATCCAGACCTCGCGGATACGGCTTTCACGCAGGATCGCGAGATCCTTCGCATCGTCCAGCAGGAAGCGCGTGCGCCAGAAGGGATGCTCCATCCACGAGCCACAAAGTTCCCGGATGTACATTCCCTCGACGACATGTTCCAACTTGATCTTCTTCAGCATTCGGGGCCCAGGCTTGCAATGGCAGGCCGGGGCTGTGCCCCGGGCGGCGGATTATCATCCCGATCTCAATTGCCCACAACTCAGACCTAACACCGCCTAACGAGAGTCCTTTCTTGCCACCCGGGCATCGCGAGGAGGGGCATGAAAAGCCAGATCATCGAAGGCGAGGGCCCGCCTTTTATATGCATCAGGAACGACCCCGCAGCGTTCATGGGGTACCGATTTTCCAGATCCGCGCTGCCGATCTGCAGAACGGTGTTCTGACTCACATGTACTACACTCGTGATACAGGCGGTCGCTTGGACGACTGGACATGCCACCCTGAAGCCGTGCCGCCTTGTCGCACAGCCGAAGGTGTAATAACCGGCCCGGGATTGGCCAAAGGAAGAGCGCGATGTCCAGGTTTCCCTCGGCCCTGCCCTCCACCGGTGGCATCCGCTACACCGACTATCTCGCGCGCACCACACTCCGTGCCTGGGTGGGCATGTCATTCGTGGGCGCTAGTCTGCTGATCCTCGGCGGGCTCGCCCTGTCCTGGCTGATCGTCTACACCGCGGGTGGCGCCGACAGTATCGTCCCGCACTTTTATTACGTGCCCATCCTGTTCGCCGCGGCGCGCTTCGGCGCGGGCGCCGCCCTGGTCGTGGCCCTGGTGGCCGGCGTACTGGCCGGACCCATGACGCCAGTGGATGTCACCGCCGGCATCGCGCAGGAGACCGAACGCTGGCTAACCCGTACCGTATTCTTCGTCGGCATCGGCCAGCTGATGGCCTGGCTGGTCATCCCCGCGCTGCACCCGGTCACCGAGGAACTGCGGCGCATGCGCCAGGAATTCGATATCCGGCGCGGGCTGCGGCACAACGAGTTTTTCCTGCGCTACCAACCGATTTACTCCCTGGCGCAGGAGCGCCATGTCGGCGTCGAGGCGTTGATCCGCTGGCGACACCCCATCCGCGGAGAACTATCCCCGGCGGAGTTTCTGGACGTGGCGGAGGATTCCACGTTAATCCATGACATCTGCGATCTGGCCCTGGACGAGGGCTGCCGCCAGGCCGGTGCGTGGAACGCCCTGGCCGCCGAACACGGCCGCCCCGCATGGTACGTGGCAATCAACCTCTCGGCGCACGACATCGTCCGCCCCGAAATGGCGGCCCATGTCGCGGCCGCGCTGGATCGCCATCGGCTACCGCCGGAGTTGCTGCACATCGAACTGACTGAGACAGTGCTGGCGATGGACGCGGCCACCGATGCCCTGAAGCAGCTCAAGTCACTCGGCATCCAGCTCGCCATCGACGACTTCGGCACGGGTTATTCCTCGCTGGCCTACCTCAACCGCTTCCCCATCGACATCCTCAAGATCGACCGCCAGCTGATCTCCGGACTCGGCATTGATCCATCCGCCCACGACCTCTCGCGCGGCATGGTCCTGCTGGCCGAGTCGCTGGGCCTGCGGACCATTGCCGAGGGCGTGGAGACGAAGGAACAACTGGCAATCGGCCGCGAACTGAAATTCGATTGCATCCAGGGCTACTACTTCGCCCGTCCGTTACGGGCCGAAGAGATCCCATCCCTGCTGCTTTCCGACACGCCGCACACCGGCCATCTGCGCGCCGTGCGCTACTGACCGAAATAGTCGCGCAGGAGCTGGGTCGTGCGGGCAGTCGGATCCTCGCGGATGCGCCGCTCCTCGTCCGCGAGGATGGTAAACAGGCCATCGAGGGCGTGATCGGTCACATAGCGATCCAGATCGACGTCCAGCCCCGACAGGCCCGGAATGCGGCCCGCCGCGTCGCGCAGCGGCTGGTACACCCGATAGACGTCGGCCCGCTCCATCTGCTCCTGCACAATCGGCATGTAGCGCTCGCGCAGGGTGGATTCCGACGCGTCGCGCAGATACTGCGTGGCGGCATCATCGGCCCCGCGCAGCACCCCATACACGTCCTCCGGCCGCATCCCGCGGATGGCGCTGACAAACACCGGAACGGCCTCCCGCGCTGCCGCCTCCGCCGCGCGGTTCATGCGCCGCTCAAGGTCGTCCACCTGGCTGGCGAACCCGACGCGCCGCAGCACATCCCCAGCCTGTTCCAGCTCCTGCGGCAGCCCGATCCGGATCAGGGCGTTGCCCCAGTAACCGTCCTCGCGGCCGGTCCGCTCCACCGTGCGCTCGGTGCCGACCCGAAGGGCCTCGCGGATGGCCTCCTCGGCCCGATCATCACCACCATCGAGGCCGAAGTCGCGGACATCCAGTCCGGCGCAGGCGGTCAGCAAGAGGGGGACCAGAAGCCAGGGGAGCAGGTACGCGCGTCGCATGTCGAAACTTCCGTGAGGGACTTCCCGTCATGATACACAGGGCATCGAACCCCCCGCTCCAGCCCCCCACTTGCCGTGGAGCTCGGCTTGTCCGATGGTGATCGTCCATGAATGCCAGCCGTCCCGATTCGAACCGGCGCCGCCGGCGCCTCGGCGCCTTCCTGATCCTGGTGGGCGTGCCCCTGCTCGCACTGGCCATCTGGGTCGGCTGGGCCGAGCAGAATCCGGAACAGGAGCGCGAGCTGCGCGTCGAAGTCCAGGACCGCCTGCACGAATGGTTCCCCGAGAGCATGGAGCTGCCCGACGATCTGCAGGGCTTCCTGCCGCGTTCGGACCGGTTCGATGACGAGCGCCCGCCGGACGTCCTGCTGCTGCACGGACTGGACGAGCCCGGCGATATCTGGGACGCCCTGGCGCCCGCGCTGGACGACGCCGGAAGCAATGGCTGGGAATTCCGCTATCCCAACGACCAGGCCATCGACCACAGTGCGGACCTGCTGGCGGAACACTGGGCGCAGCTCGAAGGCGACGACCCGCTGATCCTGATTGGCCACAGCATGGGGGGTCTGGTGATCCGCGATTTCGTGACGCGCTACCGGCATCCGGAGGATGCGACTCCGCGTGTCGGGGGGCGACCCGTCGCCGGCGTGATCCTGGTAGCCACCCCCAATCATGGCTCCGAGTGGGCCCGGCTGCGGGTCTGGCTGGAGGTACGCGAGTGGCTGGCCGACATCCAGCAGCAGCGCTTCTCGCTGTTTGCCGGCCTGCGCGACGGCACCGGCGCGGCCAAGATCGACTTGCGCCCGGACAGCCGCTTCCTGGCCGAACTCAACGCACGCCCCTGGCCGGACGACATACCGGTCCGCATCATCGGCGGCAAACTGCCCGAACCCACCCCCGCCATGCGCGAGAGTATCGCCGCGCTGGACGAACAGATCGACCTCGAGGCGGTGGCCGGGCGCATCAGCGAATGGTGGGAGCAGACCGACGACGAACTGGGCGACGGCGTGGTGCCGGTCGAATCCCTGCACCTGGACGGTCATCCGGACCCGCTGATCCTCGAGGCCTCGCATCGTGGGCTGCTGGTACCCGGCCCGCTGACGGACGATCCGCCCGCCATCGACCCTATCCTCGACATCCTCGAACGCTGGAACGCCGCGCCGGGAGACTGAACACCCGGCTCGGGTCCGGCCCGCGCCGCTATCCGCCGCGCTCGACCAGCTCCACACGGCGGTTCTGGGCTCGCCCTGCCTCCGTGCGGTTGGTAGTGACCGGCGCCATCATCCCGGCCCCGGCGGCCTGGAGCCGGCTGCCTGCGATACCGTGCCCGTCGCGCAGCCAGTTCACCACGGACTGCGCGCGCTCCAGGGACAGCGACACGTTGTAGTCAAAGTCACCGGTGTTGTCGGTATGCCCGACCACCAGCAGCTCCATGGATGACTGCTCGTTCATCAGGTCCGCGATCGTCGCCAGCGCCTCGGCGGATTCCGGCAGGATCGCCGCGCTGTTCACCTCGAACAGGATGTCCTGCACCGCCACGCGGCCGTCCTCGATCAGGCCGGTCTCCATCTCGCCGGCGGTCAGCGGCTGGTGATCCATGGTCGTATCCATGTCCTCCGCGGTCACGATCGCTTTGGAGACCGCCGGCCCGTCGACCCGACGGGCGTTAAACACGGCAATCCCCGCCAGCACATCCCCGGCCTCGGAGCGCGCCGCGATGTAGCGCACCTGACGATCCCGGTTGGCTACCCGGCAGCAATCGCGCGCCCCGCGCTCGAACAGGCCGGATTCCCGGAAAAAGGTCCGTCCCGCCCCGCCCGAGAGCTCCTCCTCGGAGCCGGTGAACAGGATCTCGAAACCGCGTGCCTCCAACGCCTGCAGGTAGCTGCGCTTCACCCGCAGCGTGGTTACGCTGGGGTCCTCGAAGTTGTAGCTCAGCCGCAGGACCTCGCCCTCCAGCCGTTCGACCGACTCGAACCCATCCCCGTCCCACGGCCCGGTGGGCACCGCGAGCCGGTCAAAGTCGCTCTGGTCCTGGTACACGATGTACGAACCCGCCACCCGCGGCACATCCGGGTGATCCCCAGCCCCGTCGATGTCGGCCGCGCCCGCGCTGCCCACCCCCATCAGCCCCGCGACGACCCAGCCCGCAACCGCCGTGTTCGCACGCTTCCCCATGTAATTCCCCCTGTCCATACCCAAGATACGGCCCTACGGATACCCCAGCCGCAAGGCACCCTGCAACCCCGAAGCCGTCGCCCCGACCGACCGCCGCGGAACATCGACGGGAATCCCGGCTCTCAAGGGCATGGACATCCCCCTGCTCGTCATCGGCGCCCTGCTGGTCGCCAGCCTGACCGCCTTCTTCTCCGGCGTGCTGCCCTATCCCATCGGCTGGATCATTCTGGGCATCGCCTTCATCGCGCGGCTGCTCTACCTGCGCGGGCGCTGAACGACCGGTCGTCACCGGTGTACGGACGTTGTATCGTCGAGACTCCGCGCCAGCCCGGGAGTGCCCCTGCTGCATGACCACCACCCGACTCATCGGCATCTACACCGGCCGCGTAACCGCGGACTACGCCAGGGGCCGCGCCAGCGCCATCGACAAGCAGCCTGTGGAAGGCCCAGTCGTGCTGGGCCCCCTCGGCCTGGCCGGTGACGAACAGGCGGACCCGGAAAACCACGGCGGCGCGGAGCGCGCCCTGCTCCACTACAGCCTCGATCGGTACGCCGGGTGGCAGGAACAGTACCCGGATCGCGCCACCCGCTTCGTGCCCCCCCGGCTTCGGCGAAAACCTGGCCAGCCACGGCATGGACGAACACAGCGTGCACATCGGCGACATCTATCGCATCGGTACCGCCCGGGTGCAGGTCAGCCAGCCCCGCACCCCGTGCTGGAAGCTCGACGCCCGCTTCGACATCCCGGGCCTCGCGCGCGAGGTCCAGGAAACCGGGCGCTGCGGCTGGTTCTACCGCGTGCTGGAGCCCGGCACCCTCACCGCGGGCGACACGATCGAACGGCTCGAACGCCAGCCCGAAAGCCTCAGCATCGCGGCCGCAATGGCCGCGGTCTACCGGCGCCCGAACCGCCAGCACCTGCAGCTACTCGCCGATTGCGAAACCCTGGCTCCCAACTGGCGCGAGAAGGCCCGGAGAAAGCTGCGCCGCGCACCCGATGCCAGCAGCCAGCAGAGCCTCACCGGTGAGCCCGCCAAACGCTAATCCGCCCCCTACCAAACGGGAGAACGCGCGTCCCGCCCGCGCGCGCCGTTGCGGAAAATCGCGCTTCGGCGACGACGAAGGTCACGTTCCAACTCTTCAAGCGTCGCGACCATCCGCTCGAGCGATGTGACGCCTACGGCCGGAAGAAGTCCCAACCGCTTGTAGCGGCAAAACCCTCGTGTGCCATGGCCCCGTGCTCCGCCCAGCGCGAATGAAGCCGGGCGCCCGGCACAAGCAATTCGGCACCCTCCGTAACAGCTGCAAGCACCCCTTCACCTTCCGCAATCCCGCGCCTGCACGCTTGCCCGTCATCACCAACCATTCCATCCGCGCAGAGCACCCGCTCCAGCTCCAACCCCAGCTCCAGCTTCACGTGGGACTCGGGCCGCTCCGGCACCGAAACTGCGAGATGACATTCGACACGTGCAAGGCATGCGCCTGCAGGATGCTTGCCGGCAACAGGCCGGCCAACAAGCCCCCCTTCGCGGATCTGAAGAATTTCTTCAACCCGGGTTGCCGAGGTTGCTTTCTGGCGTTCTGCTGCCCCCGGGACAGCCCCCGCGCCTGAACTGGCGCCACCGATAGACTCGGTTTAGAGTACCCATGCCCGGAACAGGGGTGTAACGGGCGAACCACCAAAACAAAACCAATAACGAACGTTGAAAACTCATCAAAGGAGACTCAAATGAAACATTCGGAATCCCCGGCCAGGAACCGCCGGGCTCCCGCCAGGCCGCGACCCCGGCTTCTGGCCGCCCTGGCCTGCACCGCACTTGTCGGCCTCGGCTGGAACGCATCTGCCACGGCGTTCGAGCCCGAAGCCAAGGTCGTCTATCACGTGGACTATGGCGATCCCCAACGGCTCTCCTCGATGCTGACCAGCATCAACAACATGATGACGCACTACCAGAACGAGTTCATGGATGTGGACGTGCGGGTCGTGTTCATGTCGGATGGCATCCGCTTTGCCACTGACGACAACCTCGAGGAAACCCCATTCGAGGTGGATGCCGAATTTCAGGAGGAGCGCGACGAACTGCGCACACGACTATCCGGCCTGCACCAGACGCATGGGGTCAAGTACGAGCTGTGTGACATCACCCGGACCCGTGTCCGGCTGGATGCAAGTGACGTCCACGGCAACGTGGATCTCGTGCCATCCGGTGTAGTTCGGCTCGCCGAACTACAAAATGACAAGGGCTTTGCCTACATCAAGATCGATTGACGCAAGGCAACGCCCATCAACTCGCCGGGCCTCGGAAGAGACCCGGCGATTTTCCCGGTCACCAGGCTTTCACGTCCCATTTTCCGATGGCCCGAGCAGGCGAGACAGGGATTGCCCTCATGTCCGTCCGCACTGGAATTCCATCATCGGCGTCGGACCCCCTCCCGCCTGATCAGCCCGTTGCCCTCACTCGCATCCACCCTCTCACGCCTGCGCTCCCTTGCCGGGCGACCACTTTATGCCGGTGGAGAACGGCCGAGACCATCGTCGCGAACGCATTCTTCCCGGGATCGCGAGTAAACCCGGTTGCCCATCCGGGAAACACCATCCGCATCAGGGCGTAGCCCATTCGCCCGCCCGATGGACGCGTACCGGACCGGCCAATGATTCCGGACGCGCCAGGCCGTAGCCCTGCCCGTGAGTAACGCCAACCTCCGCGAGGCGCGCCCGGATGGCATCATTTTCCACGTGTTCCGCAATCGTGGTCAGCCCCAGGATCTGTCCCACCTCGTGAATGGCACGCACCATTGCGAGATCGACCGGATCGGTGTTGATGTCCCGAACAAAGTCACCGTCGATCTTCAGATAATCCACCGGCAGATGCTTGAGGTAGGAAAACGAGGACAGGCCGCTGCCGAAATCGTCCAGCGCGAAGAGGCAACCCGTTCGTCGCATCTCGGTCATCAGCCGGGCGGTTCGCTGCAGGTGCCGGACCGCTGCAGTCTCGGTGATCTCGAAGCACAAGCGGTCACCGGGGAGGCCGGACTTCGCCACCGACTCTTGCAGAAACACCAGGAAGGCATCGTTATTCAGTGATGAACCCGAGAGGTTGATCCCCATTACCGGAAGGTCACCACATCCGGCAGCCTGGAGTTGTTGCATGTACGCCAGCGTCCGGGACACCACCCAGCGGTCGACCTGCCCCATCAGGTCATAGCGTTCGGCCGCCGGGATGAAGGTATCCGGCCGGACCAACTGGCCATCGCTGTCACGCAGGCGAAGCAGGACTTCGAAATAGGCATCCGTGTCATCCGCCAGCGTGCGGACTGGTTGTGCCCAGAGTTCGAAACGCTCCTGCTCGATCGCGTCCGGAATGCTGCTGACCCAGTGCAGTTCGCCCGCCCGGTCACGCAAGTCCTCGTCCTCCGCCCGGAACACGCGCACCTGGTTGCGTCCCGTGTCCTTGACCACGTAGCAGGCCGCATCCGCCTGTTGCAGGATCAACTGGGTCGACTCGCTCGCCCCGCTGACTTCGACCAGCCCCAGACTGGCGGACACGGAGAAGGTCGACTCGTCCCAGTAGAAACGGAAGCTGGCCAGTTCGCGGCCGATCTCCTCGGCCAGGGTTCGTCCGTCCTCGATGTCCCGGTCAACCATCAGGATCCCGAATTCATCCCCTCCGAGGCGCGCGACGATATCGCGTTCGTGCAACAGATGAGGCAAGAGGGCCGAAACCTGACGCAGGAGCTCGTCGCCCGCGGTGTGCCCACGGGTGTCATTGATAATCTTGAACTGGTCGAGGTCGAGATAGCACAGGGTGTGCCGGGTGTCGTGCGTGCGCGCGGAACGTAGCTGGTCCTCGAGACACGCCTCGAAGGCCGGCCGGTTCAGCAACCCTGTCAGGGCATCGTGTGTGGCCTGATAGTCGAGCCGGCGCATCACCTCGCGCAGATCGCTGATGTCACGCATCACGAGGACGCTCGCCTGGCTGTCGGCGGCACGATTCAGGATCGGGGTAAAGGAAAGCTGGACCGGGCGGGTCTGGTCGTTCGCGGTGTGCAGGCGCATATGGGCAGGGTGGCCTGCTTCCGCGAGCACCTGACCACTGGATTCGAGCCGCGCGGACATCGAGTCCCCGCCGCTCTCGGCTTCCAGACATACCACCTCGTCGAGGGGCCGTTTCGCCAGTTGTGCCGCAGGCTCGCCCAGCAACAGGCTGGCCACCGGATTGGCGTAGTCGATACGCCCATGGTCGTCGGTGGTAATCACCGCGTCGCCAATCGACTCCAGCGTGGTCTGGGCCCGCTCCTTCTCGCGCCGGTTTTGTTCCCGTTCAGTGGCGATGATCTCCCGCTGGTGCATGTGGGTCAGGGTCATGCTCAACCAGTCGGCACTGAGCTGAAGGAACCGCCGTTCCAGCGCGTCCGGTGGCTTGCGTCTCGCATCGTCGCGATAGAGCACCAACAAGCCACGCTGGTTGTCGGGAAGCGGAAGTTCGACCGTCTCGAGGCAAGCCGGAAGCGAATCCAGGCCCCGGGAGCGCAGTTCCTCGCAGGTACCGGACCGGCCTTCCTCAAGGGACAATGCCGAAACCTCCCGCAGCGCACGTTCGGACAATGGCGAGGCGCGGTGCGGCGGGTAGTGCCGGAGTCGTCTTGCCTCCATCCCGGCCGGGTCCAGTTCATAGAGGGCCACCCCGTCCATCCGCAGCTGCTCGGCAACCACCCGCAGCAAATGCCGAATGGCCTCCTCGTGGTCACTGCTGGCCTGGGTCGCTTCGACAAAGGTGTTCAGGAGGTCGGTCTGCGACCGAAGCAGGTGCATGCGCGCCAGCATGAACCCGAAAAGGATCCCGACAACGGAAGGGATCGCCAGCAGACGCGGCTCGAAACGATCGGCCCCATAGACAAACAGGATCTGGACCACCGCCAGCAGAGTGACGATCGCGACCGAAATGCCGATGAACCGCGCATAGGCCGGCCAGGTGTTCCGTAACCCGAGTTGTGCCCGCATCCCCCCTCCCCTTGCGTGTCGATGCGTCGTCTGGCATCAACGGGGTCTTCCCGCAATAGCGGTGGAAATGCCCCCCGATCATTGTGACTATAACGGGTGCCTGATCGGGCCGAAAGAATGCGGCCCGCCGAAAATTAACGGCCCATCGGCTTCGGCACTCCGGGAAGGGCTTTCTGCACGTGCCGTTGCGGCCAAGATCGACCTGCCGCCAATTGCTAGACCTGGCCCCCAACTGGCGGGAGAAGACCCGGAGAAAGCTGCGCCGCGCCCCCGATGCCAGCAGCCAGCAGAGCCTCACCGGTGAACCGCCCTCCAAATAACGCGCGCCACGCACTGGCCCACGATGGCTCCCACCATCAGCCCATGACCAGGTTCACCAGGGGGAACAGTCCGAACCAGAGCACATAGCCCAGGGATGCCGCCATTAATCCATCGATGCGCCCCCTGGGGTCTTCGCGGTGCAGCGCACGCCACAGGAGCCAGACCAGCCAGGCGGCATACGGGACCACCACATACCCGATCCCGGCATAGGCCCCCTGCGCCCATCCCAGCGCATCGAACGATGCGCCGCTGATGGCCGCCAGGATGGTGAACGACAACGCCACCCAAAGCGCACCGTCGTTCCCCAGGCGCACGGCCAGGGTGCCCTTGCCCACCGCGGCGTCCGCCTCGCGGTCGGGAATCCCGGATAGCGTGATCGACGGCACAATCGCCAGGAACAGCGGCAGGCTCAACAGCCAGGGCAAGGACGCGGTCCAGTCGCCCGCCAGGAACACATAGCCACACAGCAGCACGCCCAGGCTGTGCGTCAGCGCAACATCGAGCTCGCCCAGCCCCCGATAGCTAAGCTTCAGCGGCGCCGCCGTGTAGCCGATCGCCAGAATCGCGAGGACGGCCATCACCGTCAGGATCGGCCCCGAATCTCCGGGTGCGGTCGCCAGCAACGCCACGAACGCGAGGGCGAAGCCCACCAGCGCGACGGCAATCCCCACGCCCAGCTCGCGCGCGGACAACAGCCCCTCCACCAGCACACGCGACCCACCGGTAAAGGGACCATAGAACCGGTTTTGCCGGTCCGAGCCAAAGTCCACGCGTTCGTTCACCAGCACCGTGGCCACTTCCAGTAGAAACAGGCACAGGTACCCGAGCCAGAACACCGGATTGCCGAACACCCCACCCGCCGGGGCGGCCACCAGCGCCCCCACCGCGTAGGCCACAAAGGTCATCGGATAGAACTGCAAGCGCAACGCCTGGAGCCAGGCACCAGCCTTGTGCGCAAGCCACTCGCCCGCACTTTCGCGCCCCCTGGCCAGACGCAGCCCTTCCTGGCGTGCGTGCTGCAACCAGGCTTTGCGCTGGGCCTCGTCGCTATGGCGCACCGAACCGAACATCAACGAGCGCACCGGCCGGACCCCACAAAACCCCAGCGTGGCGCGCGCCATCGCATTGGCACCTGGCTGGCGATACACCAGCCGGTGGATTAGCGGCGGCGTATCCATGGTCGTGATCAATTGCGCCGAGCGGCCCTGCAGCAACCCTTCGTACCCGGTACCGCCCTCGCAAGAGCGAAAGGCGAATTCCGGTGTCATGATCCGGTCCAGAAAACCCTTGAGCAGCGCCGGCATGGTGCCCCACCAGGTGGGATAGACAAACACCAGATGATCGGCCCACGCGACGAGGCCGCGTGCGGCCTCCAGATCCTTTTCGAGTGGCTGCTGATTGGGCGAAGGGGTGTGGACGTGTGGATCAAACTCCAGACTCGCCAGATTCAGGAACTGCACCTCGGTCCCGGCCGCGCGCGCCCCTTCGCTGTAGGCTTCGGCCAGCGCCCCGCACAGGCTATCGGTGCGCGGGTGGCCGAGGATGACGAGCACCTTCAAGCGGGGTCACTCCGTGCGGTGGTCATACCTTCGTTCTCCAGCCCGCCGCGGTGACAACCACCGACGTCATGGGTACCGCAAGCCAGGCCCTGCCCGCGAATCGGATTCCACCCTGCCGACGACGTATCCCTGCATGACGAAACCCTCCGCACCACGCTACTCATCCATACCCACGACCCCACACAAGTCCTCCGTCCGCGCCGACCGGCCGTTTTAGGGCCGATCCCGCGGGTCGAGGAATTCGTCCACCACAGCGGCTCCACCCAGAACATAGCCCGCGTCGGAGAGGCTTGCTACCGATCCGTCATACCCGGAAGCGCCGTTCCGTTAGAGAGCTCACAAGATCCGGTCCACCGGAACAGTTCACCGGGCGTACAAGAAGCGGTCGCGGCGACCTGCGTCTGCGGGTGGCTCAGCGACGCGGGTTACGGATTCCGAGCGCATCGGTATCCCGTTGCGGTTCGGACGGCCGGCGCAGTTCTGCGACGATCATGCGGAGCGATATGGCAAACAGAACCGCCCCCAGCACCAGCATGCCGTCGACCAGCCAGCCATTCGCCAGAAACGGAAAGATCGGAACATCAGTACCCCCGAGCTTTTCGGCCAGTCCCAACCCCAGCAGGAGCGACCCCGGCGTCTGCACCAGCGCCGCACGATGAAAGGGGTGCATCCGCACAGTCGACCGCTGTGCCGCGGCCACCGCGGACTCCTGGACGGCATCCGGCGCGGCCGATCGGGCCGCCTCCGGCGGCGGTGAGCCCGGCGCGATGCCCCCCTCAGCAGGACCCTCGCGGACCCCTGCAGGGTGGCGATAGGCAAACACCCACCACATCAACAACGGGCTGCCAAGGAACGCAAACAGCACCAGCCCGAAAGCCCCCGCCCCGGATGTCTCGCCACCGTTCAGCGCATGCGCAAGCAATACCGTGGCAAAGGGCAGCACCAAGGTCGCGAAGGCATACAACACCCGCACCCCAAGCGCGGCGCGCCGCCGCGATAACAGCATCACCAATGCGGCCAGTACCGCGAAACTGTATACAACCAGAAGAATCATGAACGCCTCCCTGCGTCACGTGATTGGAACGGTCCGTCGCTGCGGGGCCTGGCGACCCCGCCTGCCGATCCTACCGTCCTGGACCATCCGTTGCTCGTGCCCCCCCTGCGCCTTGCCCACTTGGCTGCGTTCTTCCCGGCCGTACTAGCCAAACCTATCGGCTAAACCATGCTGCTTTGGCCTTGGTCAAGCGCTACCGCTCGCCGGCCGGCCGGCTGACCCTGCACTCCCTATCGCCCCACGGCATCGACGTTGCCCCTTCCTGCAACGGTTATTCCCGAACCGAGCCCCGGGTTAGGATGACGCCTTGCGCATAACGGGAGAGGGATCGTGCTGTTCTGGCTCACGTTGGTGCCGTTCGTGTTGCTGTTCGTGTGGCTGGTGCCGTTGCGGCGGCCGGCCTTTGAAGCGGCGCCCATCGCCTATCTCGCCACCCTGGTGCTGGCCGTTCTGGTCTGGCAGATATCGGGCACGGTGCTGGTAGCGAGTCTGCTGGATGCTGCCATCGTTTTCGTGGAGGTCCTCCTGATCATCCTGATGGCACTGCTGGTGCTGAACGTGATGATCGGGACCGGGCACATGAGTGCAATCCAGTCAGTCATCGCCAGCGTCTCGCGCGACCACCGGGTGCTGGCCATGCTGCTGGGGTGGGGGCTGGTCGGTTTCGTAGAGGGCATCGCCGGCTTCGGCACCCCCGCGGTACTGGCGGCACCGCTGTTGGTGTATTTCGGCATGCGGCCCCTGAAGGCGGTCGCCATCGCCCTGATCGGCAACAGCACCGCCGTCCCCTTCGGTGCGGCCGGAACGCCCGTGATCATCGGCTTCGCCGGCCTCGGACTGGATGCGGAGACCACCCGCTCGGCCGTGTTGCAGACGGCGGTCATCCACACCGTCCTCGCACCATTCATTACGCTGTTCATGGTCTGGGTGGCAACCCTCGGCGAGGAACGTGGGCGCTTCCGCGAGTTCGTGCCCTTCGCCGTGCTATCGGCGCTGGCGTTCGGCATCCCCTATCTGCTGGTTGCCTGGCTGGTGGGGC
Organism: Thioalkalivibrio sp. ALMg13-2; assembly: GCF_000381185.1. Taxonomy (NCBI): domain Bacteria; kingdom Pseudomonadati; phylum Pseudomonadota; class Gammaproteobacteria; order Chromatiales; family Ectothiorhodospiraceae; genus Thioalkalivibrio; species Thioalkalivibrio sp. ALMg13-2. The sequence continues at coordinate 56,923 of NZ_KB906116.1, forward strand.
CGGAACTGCCCGCGATCATCGGCGGCGTGGTGGCAATGGCGGTGATTGCCCTGGCGGCCCATCGCGGCTTCCTGCTACCTGGGCACGAACGGCGCCCAGAGGTCGAGCGGGCCCCAGTCGGGCGGGTGCTGCTGGCGTTTGTGCCATTCGCGGTGATGGCCGTCGCGCTGATCGCCTCGCGCACCATCATGCCGCTGCGCGAGGCCCTGCAGTCCGTGCGCTGGTCGCCGGGCGAGTTCCACGGCATCGAGCTGGGGCAGAGCCTGGCCCCGCTGTACACACCCTATTTCTACTTTGGGTTGGCCCTGCTCACCGCGCTGATCCTGTTCCGCGTGAGCCGCGCCACGCTGGGTCAGGCGGTGGCCGCCACCTGGGGCAAACTGCGCGTGGCGGCCATCGTGCTGGCGTTCATCATCGCCCTCACCCAGCTCCTGCTGAGCTCCGGCTCCAACGCCGCCGGCCTGCCGTCGATGCCACAGGTGCTGGGGCAGGGCCTGGCGGAATCACTGGGCGGGACCTTCGTGATGTTCAGCGCCTTCCTCGGCGCGCTGGGCTCGTTCATGACCGGAAGCGCGACCGTCTCCAACCTGCTGTTTGCACAACTCCAGGCGGACACCGCCGATGCCCTGGGCATGGCGCTCCCGACCGTACTCGCCCTGCAACTGATCGGCGCCGGGGTGGGCAACATGATCTCGCTGCACAACATCGCCATGGCGGCCGGAGCCGCCGGTCTGCAGGCGCGCGAGGGTCAGGTGATCCGCGAGACCATCATCCCGGTCATCGTGGTCTGCCTCGGGGCCGGCTTGCTGGCACTCGCCTGGTAGCCAGGGGCGGCGTCGGCCCGCGCTACGGGTTACCGGAAGGCGACACTGGGGCGCCTTTCCGTGGCCTCGGCTACCACCGATAACAACTGGCCTCCTTGCCCATAATTTGCATCCCGATACGCTCCGCCGCGGGGCCACCCGCCACTCCGTAGCAGACATGCAGCGGCAACAAGTGCTCCGCCCGCGGATGGCAGTACCGGGCGCCCGGCGCGCCATCCCAGTGCACGAGCTTGGCCGCCCGTGCATCTTCCGCGTCCGCGCGCCCGCAGCAAACGGCCTCCAACCAGGCCTCGAACGACTGGTTGAGCTGCCGGGCCTCCTGCGTATCGGGCGTGAAAAAGGCGCGCAGGTTGTGGAACGAGAAGCCAGACCCCACCACCCACACACCGGATTCATGCAGCCCTGCCAGAGCCCGTCCAATCTCAATATGCTGCGCCGGGTCCAGCGTCTCCACCAGGGAAAGCTGAACGCATGGGACCTGCGCCTCGGGATACATGATCTTCAGCGGCACGAAGAGCCCGTGATCGAACCCTCGCGCCGGGTCCAGGTGCGCATCGATGCCCGCCTCCTGCAGCCGTCGATGAACCTCCGCGGCCAGTGCCGGCTCGCCCGGGCAGGGATACTCGATGGTGTACGACTCCGGGGGAAACCCGTGGTAGTCGTAGATCAGCCCCGGATTCGCCCCGGACGTGATGGTCGGCACCGACGCCTCCCAGTGCGCACTCACCACCACCAGCGCATCGGGCACCCGCACGCGCCCGGCCAGACCCTCCAGATTCTCCACCATGGCCGTGTGCCCTGGGTCCCCCAGCAGTGGCAGCGGCCCGCCGCCATGGGACAAAAACAACGCCTGCGTCTTGTCCATCCTTCGCTCCCGCCGTTGCATCCCGGTCGTCCGGTCACCCACACAAGCCCGCTACCTACCTGCGCCCGTGTCCATCAACGCTGAGACCTGCACCCCTGGAGCCGACAAGCGCCCGCAGTCACTGCCAGACCAACGACCGCCCTGCACTGATCGTCCGGTTCGGGACTGGGCCCGTCACCCCAACCGTCAGTCTCGTCATGCAATCCGCTTCCCGCAACTGGCGTGCATCCAGCTTTTCGTGTACACCGGAAACGTGTGTCACCCCCAGCATCCGGAGGCTGCATGTCCAGGAAATGGTTTCTACTAGCCGCTTTGCCATTGGCCGCATTGACGTCGACCCATGCGTGGGCAGACCCGGGCGAGATCCAGCGGATCCTCGAGGCAAAAGAGGCCGCATGGGAGGCCGGCGACGGCGAAGCCTGGGCACGCGATTATCAGGAAGATGCGGGGCTCGTGAACCTGTTCGGGACGCGTTTCAATGATCGCGCGACCAATGCCAAACGGCATACCGAAGTCCTGCAGGGCCCCTTTGCCGGAACGTCGCTCAGCGTGGACGTTCAGGACATCACCATGCTGAGCGATGACACGGCCTTCGCCGAAGCCCTGTTGCGGGTCTCGAACATCGCGTCCATGCCTGCGGGCCTCCCGGACCGGGGGGACGGCGTCCTGCACACACGCATGAGCTTCCTGCTCGAACACGACGGTCATCACGGCTGGCAGATTCGGTTCGGGCAAAACACCGCCGTGCATCGGTAGGCGCGCGGAACCGGCATACTGGCACCGCGGCGAACTAGATCATGGAGACCCTCTGGCTTCGTCTCCACCGGACATGACGCGGTAGCGTTCAGGTGGTGACGCCTGGGTCTCGCGATGTCCGCCCCGCGCCCACTCCGATGGATGCGAGATCACTCCCGCCCGCACCATGTTCCGCCCCGCATCCACCCGTCTGCGCGCCAGCGGTGCCCTCGTCTCCACCGCCATCACGTGACCATCGGTCCTCTCGGAAGATGGCCTTTGCATCCCCTGCGCTGCTGAAAACCGGACTATCCCGGGCCGCGATCCACGGCATGGCATCCGCACTCTCGCCCTGAGATTCAGGGAGATGCCGGTCAGCGACCCTCGAAAACGTCGACTTTTCGACGGACCCCGCAGCCAACCCCCGCCAAAAGGTCAACATTCCGTCAAAAAATTGACCTATATCAGATTATCTGGATTTTCTTCTTTTACGATGGAAGCCGCTAGGTACTGGCGGGCCCAAAACCCCGCCCTCCAGCAGGCGGGGCCCCGAATGCCCCGAGACATTTGGTCTTGTTTAAGTGGTTGTTAACTTGAGGAGGTATTGCCATGAACAAGCTGGCCAAAGCTCTTTCTACCGCGGCGCTGATCGGCGCCTTTGCATTCCCGATGCATGCCTCGGCCCAGTGGTGGGGTCCCGGCTATCACGCGCCGAATCATGGCCCCTACTACGGTCCCGGCTACGGGTACGGTCCCGGCTGGGGTCGCGGCGTAGGTGACTGGTTCGGCCTCGGCGACATGTTCGGCGACTTCGACTTCAGCATGCGCGGTCGCGGCCATGGATACGGCAGCGGGCATGGATACGGCGACTACTACGGCCGTCACTACGGGAACTACTACCCGCGTTATGGCTATGCCCCGTATTACCACCCCGCCCCCTACCAGGGTGCAGCCTGGGCTCCGCAACAGATGGCCGCGGATCAGCCTGAAGATCAGGACAACTGATCGCGATCGCGCCTTCCGGCCGATAATCAACCGGCCCGGTCTGCCCATGGCAGGCCGGGCCGGTCACGTTCCTGCACCCCGCATTTCACACCGGATCTCGCCTCCCGGAAAATCATGGGATTCCTCATCTAGCCTGAAATTGACGCTTTATCCTCGTTTCATCGCTGTTTTCGACGTTTCGCGTGTTCAGCCCCCCGTTTTGCGGTCAAACCTGACCTATAGTTCTTTCAAAAACCCCGCCGGGCCGCAGATCCCATGACCGAGACCTCGGACATCCGCAGGAAGAGCTTCGTCGCCCACATGTCGACGGTCTTCATCAACGCCCTCAACGACAACTTCTTCCGGCTGGTGGTCATCTTCATCGCCATCCGCGAGTTCGTCGCCGAGGGCGAAGGCACCTTCTACTACAGCCTGGTCGGTTTCGTGTTCCTGCTTCCGTTCGTGCTGTTCTCGCCATGGGCGGGCTACATCGCCGACCGCTACAGCAAGAAGATCGTGATCGTCTGCACCCGCATGGCCGAGGCCGCGGTGCTGCTGACCGCCGCGCTGATGCTGATCACCGACAACTTCCCCGGCCTGCTGGTGACCACCTTCCTGATGGGCCTGCAGAGCACGTTCTTCAGCCCGGCGAAGTTCGGCATCCTGCCGGAGCTGGTGCGCTACCCGCAGCTTTCGCGCGCCAACGGACACATCCAGCTATGGACGTTCCTGGCGATCATCCTCGGCACCGCGCTGGCCGGCTTCGTGATGGAGTTCGCCGGCGAGGCGCTGTGGGTCCCGGCGGCCCTGATCGTGGCGCTGTCCGTCACCGGTCTGGTGACCAGCTTGTTCATCGCCCCGACCCTGGCCACCGACAACCCCGCGCCGTTCCGCCTGAACCCGTTCGCGACCGTCATGCAGTCGGTCACCGAGATCCGGCCACACCGCGTCCTGTTCATGGTGATCCTCGGCATCGCATGGTTCTGGGCTCTGGGCACGCTGTACCAACTCAACGTCCCACTGTTCGCCGAGGTCCATCTGGAGCTGGGCGAGCTCGCGACCGGCATCATCCTGACCACGCTGGCGCTCGGCATCGGAACCGGCAGCATCCTTGCCGGCTACCTGTCACGTGGCGGCATCGCCATGCACCATGCCCCGGCCGGCATGATCGCGGCGGCCCTGATCAGCGCATTGCTGTACTTCGCCACCGACAGTTACCCCGCAACGCTGGTGCTGATGGCCCTGCTGGGCATTGCCTCTGGATTTTTCATCGTGCCGATCACCGCCTACCTGCAGGGCCACAGCCCCGCTGACCGGCGCGGCCGCTTCATCGCCGCCAGCAACTTCCTGGCTTTCTCCGCCATGCTGGTGGCACCGGTCCTGTTCTGGCTGCTTACCGGGCCCGCCGGTGCCACGCCCGCACATGTGTTCATGATCGGTGGACTGGCCTCGCTGCTGGTCGGGCTAACGGCCCTGCGGCTGTACCGCCGCCATCGCGCGGAGGCGGATGCCTGAGCCATCAGCCTGCATCCCGCAGCCGTTCGATCAGGCGCTGGGCGTCCCGGGGCGCGGCGCCCTCGGCATCGTTGTCGAAGTAGACATGCACCTCGCGCCCCTGCGCCAGCCACTGCCGGACGCGGGCGGCCCACTGGTCCAGCAGGCGGTCGCTGTAGGCCGAGGCATAGGTGCGGGTATGCCCGTGCAGACGGCAGTAGACCAGCGGGCCCGCTATGGCCTCCCAGCACGGCCAGTCCGGGGCATCGGAATGGCAGATCCCCACTCCGGCCGCGTCCAGCTGCCCCGCCACCGCCACGGTAAACCAGCTGGGATGGCGAAACTCGATCGCATGCCGCACTGTCGACTTCCCCGGATTAGGTCTACGCATAACTAGAGGTTTCCGGGGTGTGTAACTGCCGGTATTCGACCGGCGTCAGGTCCCCCAGCGCGTCGTGAGGGATGGTTTCGTTGTAGTCCTGCAGCCACTGCTCGGTGTGTTCCCGGACTTCGGTCAGCGTTCGGAAGACGTAGAGGTCCAGGACCCCGCGGCGGTAGCTGCCGTTGAACCGTTCGATGAAGCCGTTCTGCATCGGTTTGCCCGGCTGGATGAAGCTCAGTTCCACGCCGCGCTGGTC
>NZ_KB906117.1:0-55012 GCF_000381185.1 Thioalkalivibrio sp. ALMg13-2
CCTCCCCGTTGTCGTCGCGCCGAGTGGAGAGGCTTTTCGCGGGACGATTCTAAATAGACACGGGGCGCTGGATGTCTGAGCGGAGCCGAAGGCGTAGCGAGTTCAGCGCCGCCCGCGAAAAGCCTCGGAGCGAGGGAAACCCCGGCCCGCGCAGCGGGCCGGGGTCGCGGCAGTCGGGCGTGTTTCTTGGGTACTTCTTTGCACGAGCAAAGAAGTACCTCGCGGCGCGCTGGCGAGTCAGCGCCTGGCAGGCGGCCGGACGAAAGCACCGTAAACACCAGATGGCGAACCAGGCCCGGCCTCTCCCGGCAGGCAGTAGAAAGAACGCAATTCGCGCTCCGGGATGGCGAGCCTGAAAGGCCTCACGGTGCGCGCTACGGCACGCCAAGGTGATAGGCTTGGCGCCCGCAACAACACTTGCTCGCGACCGGAATTCGAATGGCACTGCTCACCCTGCGCAACATCCACCTGGCCTACGGCATGGCCTCCCTGCTCGATGGCGTCAACATGAGCCTGGAGCCCGGCGAACGCGTCGCGATCGCCGGGCGCAACGGCGAGGGCAAGTCCACCCTGCTCAAGGTCATCACCGGCGAGGCCCAGGCCGATTCCGGCGAACTGACCCGCCAGGATGGCCTGACCACCGCCTACCTGACCCAGGAACTACCGCCCGGAATCGAAGGGACGGTCTTTGACGTGGTCGCCGAGGGCCTCGGCGAGGCCGGCCGGTTGCTGGAACGCTTCCACCACCTGAGCCAGGCCGCGGCATCGGGTGACATGGACGCTCTGGACAAGATGGGGCCGGTGCAATCGAAACTCGACGCCATCGATGGCTGGAGCCTGCAGAACCGGGTAGAGACCACGATTTCGCACCTGAGCCTGGATCCCGAGGCGCAGTTCGCCGCGCTGTCGGGCGGGCTGAAGCGACGGGTGTGGCTAGCGCGCGAGCTTGTGCAACGCCCGCAACTGCTTCTGCTCGACGAACCCACCAACCACCTGGACGTGGCCGCGATCCGCTGGCTGGAACAGTTCCTGATCGAGAGCGGACTGACCGTGGTGTTCATTAGCCATGATCGTCAGTTCATGGAGAGCGTGGCCACGCGCATCCTCGAGTTGGACCGCGGGCATCTGTACGAGCACCCACCATCCATCGAGGCCTTCCGCGAGCGCCAGGCCGAAAGGCTGGAAACGGAGGCCACCCAGCGCGCGGAGTTCGACCGCAAGCTGGCCCAGGAGGAGGTCTGGGTGCGCCAGGGCATCAAGGCGCGACGCACCCGTAACGAAGGCCGCGTGCGGGCACTCCAGGCATTGCGTCGCAAGCGTGCCGAACGCCGCGAACGCGGCGGCCAGGTGAAGATGAAGCTGAGTCCGGAGCAACGCTCCGGACGCCTGGTGATCGAGGCGGAACACGCCGATTTCGGCTACGACACGCCCATCGTGCGCGACGTGAACCTGCTGCTGCAGCGCGGGGATGCCCTGGGCATCGTCGGACCCAACGGGGCCGGAAAGACCACCCTGCTGCGCGGACTCCTGGGCCAGATGGAGCCGCTCGCAGGCAGCGTCAAGCTGGGCACCCAGCTGGAGATCGCCTACTTCGACCAGGCCCGTGCCCGTCTGGACGAGGCGACCACGGTTCAGGATGCGGTCGGCGAGGGTCGCGACCGGGTCATGGTCAACGGCGAGAGCCGCCACATCCTGTCCTATCTGGAAGACTTCCTGTTCCCGCCCGCGCGTGCCCGCCAGCCGGTATCGGCGCTGTCGGGGGGCGAGCGCAACCGCCTGCTGCTGGCGAAGCTGTTCCTGCGCCCGGCGAACCTGCTGGTGCTCGACGAGCCGACCAACGACCTCGACGTGGAGACCCTGGAGCTGCTGGAGCAGCTGCTGATCGAGTACACCGGCACCGTTATCGTGGTCAGTCACGACCGCTCGTTCCTCGACAACGTCGCGACCTCCACTCTGGTCCTGCCGGGCGATGGCGCGGTCGAGGAGTTCGTCGGCGGCTGGTCCGACCTGCCCGAACGGATCACCCGGCGCCTGCTGGAGGGCGAGTCCGGAGCGACCGCGAAGGCCGAGCCCGCGGCCAAACCCGCGGCGCCCGCACCCGAGCCGGCACCGGCGACCCCACGCAAACGGTCCTACAAGACCGCGCGCGAACTGGAGGCCCTGCCGGCACAGATCGAGGCCCTGGAACAGGAACAGCAAAGCCTGACCACGGCCATGACCGAGCCGGATGCCCTGCGCGACGGTGACCGCATGCGCGAACTGCAGACGCGGCTCGAAGCCGTCGAGTCTGAACTGGCCCTCTGCTACGAGCGCTGGGAACAGCTGGAATCCGACTGAGCCCCGGCACGTCTATCCTCCGGCGACTCCCTGAATAACCGGCTCAACTCTGAGCGCGGCCGGCCGTAACAGGGGTTGAATCACCACCTTTCGAGTCCACGGTCGTAATGGTCGCGGCCGGTTCGTGAAGCGCCGGACACAAGGCGCCCAGAAGGAGTCATCGCATGCTGGACAAACTCTCCATTCGGGGGCTACTGATCGCCGGCTTTGGCCTGGTGGTTGCCATCCTGATCATCAACTCCCTGCTGGCCCTGCGCGCGATGAGTACGGGCAGCCAAGGGGTTGAACAGCTCACCCAGGCCGACTACCCGGCGGTAGCCCGGGTCAATGACGTCGAGCAATTGCTGCAGGAGAGCGCGGCGTTTCTCGGGTTCTACCTGATGAGCGAGGAGCAGTCCCACCGCGACGCGTGGCAAAACGCGATGCGTGACCTCGATGGCGCAACCCGCGCCCTGAACGAAAACCCGGTGATCGCCGCCGACGAGGAACTGTCCGCCAGCGCGACCGAGGTCCGCCGGCTGGTCAACCAGTTCGCCAGCTTCGAGGACCGACTGATCGAGGTGGCCGAAAACCCCGCCGAAAACATGCCGGCGCTGGGCATCGCCAATGCCCGGGCCAACCCCGCCAGCCGCGAGATGACCCAGCAGACCAACATGATGATCAGCGCCGAGATGGGGCTCCCGCGCTTCCAGCGGTCCTGGGATCGTCTCGACACCCTGCATGACCTGCGTATGTCGGTGGTGCAGGTCACCTCGAACCTGCGCGGCTTTATCGCCTTCCGGGACGATGCATTCCGCGAGAATGTCCGACTGTTCTCGACCCGCACCAACGACATCACCGCACAACTGATGGACCAGTTCGACGATCTGGACTTCGAACAGCAGATCGCGCTGGAGGACTTCCAGGGGGCGCTGGACACCCAGAACACGGCGCTGGATGACCTGATCGAGATCCACGGCAGTGAACAGGCACTGCAAGACGCCTACCTGATCCGTACCGAGATCGGGCCCGTGCTGATCGAGGCGCGTGACCACCTCCAGGGACTCAGCGAGCGGATTACCAATCGCGCCGAGCGCAGCGCCGCCGCGCTGACCGCCGACATGCGCGCGACCCAGACCACCCAGGGCGTACTGGCCCTGATTGGCGTGATCCTGGGCTTGGCCGGCGCGGTGTTCATCATCCTGGTGGTCCGGCGCGCCCTGGCCCACTCGACCGCGGCACTCGAGGAGATCGCGGACGGCGACGGCGACCTGAGCCGCCGCCTGGACGAGAACGGCCTGATCGAAACCGCACAGCTGGGCCGGGCCTTCAACCGCTTCACCGACAAGATCGCCCAGGCCATCGGCAATGCCCGCGGCGGCACCGAGACGCTGAATCGCGCCACCGAGAACCTGAACCAGGAGGCCTACCAGGCCCGCGAGGCCGTCTCGCGCCAGCGCGACGAGACCGACCGCGTCGCCACCGCGATCAACGAACTGCAAAGCAGCGCCGAGGAGATCGCCCGCAACACCGATGCGACCTCCCAGGCGGGCCAGGAGGCCGGGAATGCAGTGAACAACGGCTCCGAGGTGATGAGCAAGAACATCGAGTCCATGGCCTCGCTGCTCGGGACGGTCGAACAGGCGGCCGACACCGTGGCCAAACTGGGCGAGGACTCGAAGCAGATCGGGACCATCCTCGAGGTGATCCGTGGCGTGGCCGAACAGACCAACCTGCTGGCCCTGAACGCGGCCATCGAGGCCGCCCGCGCCGGTGAACACGGCCGTGGCTTCGCGGTGGTGGCCGACGAGGTACGCAAGCTGGCGACCCGTACGCAGGAATCCACCGACGAGATCGAAACCATGATCGCGCGCCTGCAGTCCGCCACCACCAGCGCGGTGAAGGCCATGCAGCACGGCCAGGAAGAGGCCGAGAACACCATGGAGCACACCTCCGAGGTGAACGGTGCTCTGCAACAGATCCGCCAGTCGGTGACCACGATCGTGGAGATGACCGAGCAGATCGCGGTCGCCTCGCGCGAACAGAGCACTGTAGTCGAGGACATCAACCGCAACATCGTGCAGATCTCCGACGAGGCGGATCAGTCGGCCAATACCGCCGACCGCGTCAGCGCCGCCTCCGACGAGCTCAAGCAGGTAGAGAAGGAGATCCAGCAGGCACTGGCCCAGTTCCGGCTCTGACCGGGCGGGGTTACAGGCTCCGGGCCTCCAGCCAGTTCCGGGCGGCGCGACGCAACCTTCGGGTGACGCCGCGCCGCCCGGAAACCTCCAGCTCGCGTGCCAGTCGGTCCCAGTCGATGGGCTGCGCCAGGCTCGCCTCGAGCAGCTGACCTTCCGGCTCGTCCGGCGGCGCCACCGCCAACTGCCGCAGCAACGCGGGAAGCGCCCACTCCAGGGGCCGCGCCCGCCGGGAAAAGGCACGGACCTCCTTCAGATCCGCCACCGGGTCAACCGGCGACAAACAACAATCTCCCTCCGCATCCTGATCCCCAAGGACTTCACTCACCATGGCTGCGGTCGTGCCCGGCAGGAACCGTGGATGCCAGGCCGGCCAGTCGCGCCGAAAGGCCGCCAATGCTTGTTGCAGCCGGGGCTGCAATCGGGGCGCGGTCGCACGCAGGACCACACCGCTCACCTGGCCACTGGCCGCATCCGGCTGGATGCCGACTCGCACCAGGCCATAACCCGCGCGCAGCCAAAGGTGCAGCAACACAGGTTGCAGCCCGAAACTCGCGCCAATCAGCGCCATCCCCTTGGCACCAGCCCGGTCCTCGACCGCACGCAACAGACGGCTCCCCAGGCCGCGCCCCTGCCAGTGCGGATGCACCGCAATGCGCTGAATGCGCCACGCGCCCTCCCCCGCCAGGTCGAAGTCACCCCGGGCCGCAACGGTGCACGGCAGGAAATGCCCCTGCGGGCGCCGTTCGCCCGACCAAACCGCTTCGGCTATCGCGCGCTCCAGTCCGCCCTCTTCCTGGATCAGAACCACCCCGAACAGGGCGCCATCCGCCGCCCCTTCCAGCAGCAGCAGGTGAACACCCGCATCATCCAGCCAGCGCGCCAGATCGGAGGGCCGTGTGCGGTAATGGGCATCCGCCAGCAGGCCCATTACCGCCTCCAGGGTTTGCGGCATGTCCGCAAGCGCCGCGCCCGTGCTCCAGCGCAGCCGCACGGCCTGGGAGACCGGGGGGCGACTCGCCGCCTCCAACAGGAACAGCCGATTCAGCCAGTCCTCGAGCGGATCGCCCGGGGCCCAGCGAACCGGTGTATCCAGGGTCTGTAGCCGTACGCGAAAGCCCGCCCCCTCCAGGGCCGGCAGCCCACGCAGCCGAAAGCCCTGCCCGCTCCCCTCGAAGCCGCCGGTCGTGGTCGCCAGCACCAGGCGCCATGCCAACCGGGCCAACTGAAGCAGGCGCTCGACCGGCATGCTCGCAGCCTCGTCGATGATCAAGGTATCCAGCGGTTCCGCCTGTTCCAGCAAAACGTCCGGGGCCCGGTAGTGCCGTTCCGGCGCGTGTGTCCAATGTCGGGCGCGTGCCAGCAATGCGTCCACGGCCCGTGGTGTCGGCGCAGTCAGCGTGATCGTGGATTCGCCGCGCTGCAGTGCCGCGCCCAGGAACTCGCCCAGCAGGGTCGACTTGCCGCGGCCACGCGGGGCGGTCAACGCCACACATTCGCCCGGCGCGAGTCCCGCCAAATGCCCCAGCGCGACGGCCTGATCCGGCGTCCACGCAAACGGGCCCGCCGCCCTCGGCAAGATTCCGGGCCGTCGATCCGCCGACGGCGGCTCCACCGTCCGCACCCACGGCTCGGCCAGCGCCGCCTGCCAGCGGCGGGCAAACGCCCCGTCTCCGCCGGTGCCGTCGAGGATGACCAGGGTGCCGCCGCCGACCAGCAGGCCAGCGACCGTGACCAGCGCGTCCACCGCGAGCGGTTGCCCGGCCTCGAATACCAGGGCCTGTACCTCGTGCCCCAGCCAATGCCCAGCCTGCGCCGATGCCACATGTGGCACCCCGTCGGGCGGCGAGCGGCCCACCCACAGCACCGGCCCCTCCACCGCCGCAGCCCGCAGCCAGTTCGCAGCCACCTGACAGGCTGCGGCATCGGTGGTCAGGCGATAGAGCGTACGGGCCTGCATATCGGCGGCTCCTTCCGATCAAATGACACGTGAGACAAGCGGGTTTCCTGAGCTGAAAGCGGCGAGATGTGCAGACTGTCGAGCCAAAAATCCAGCCCTTTATCGGCTGATCAAGGTGAAGCGCGTCTCAAGTTTTCTTGCTCCCAGCCGTACAAGATTTCTACACAGGACTGGAACAAGCCTGTACAAAACCTGTACAGTGTTCACCCAGACAAGAGAAGGTTACTGCAGATGACCCCCATTGCGTTGCCGGAACGCCTGCGCATCGATACCGCAGCCGAATGCTGGCAGGAACTGCGCGCGGCACTGGATGCAGGCGAAGACCTGCAGCTGGATTCGGCGGCCGTGAATGATGTGGACGCCGCCGGCGTGCAGGTCCTGCTGATGGCCCGCCATTCGGCCGCCCGCAAGGCGCAAGGCTGTTCGCTCATCGGGACCAGCGCGGTTCTGGCCCAGGCCCTGCAGGCACTGGGCGCACCCGAAGACGGTTTTGCGTCGAGCGCCGCACAACACGACGACAAGGATTCAGGAGACATCAATGGCTAAGGTTCTGGTGGTGGACGATTCCGCCTCGATGCGCCAGATGGTCGCATTCACCCTCAAGCAGGCCGGGCACGAGGTCGTCGAGGGCCGCGACGGCAAGGATGGCCTGAGCAAGGCCCAGGGCGCCAAGGCGGATCTGGTGATCACGGACGTGAACATGCCCGCCATGGACGGCCTGCAGCTGACCCGCGAGCTGCGCAAGCTGGGCGACTACAAGTTCACCCCCATTCTGGTGCTCACCACCGAGGCCGGGCCGGAGAAGAAGCAGGAAGGCAAGGCGGCCGGCGCGACGGGCTGGCTGGTCAAGCCGTTTGACCCCGACCAGCTGATGAACACCGTGAACCGGGTGCTGCGCTAGTCATGTCGATCGACATGGCCCAGTTCATCGATGCCTTTCTCGAGGAGAGCTTCGAGGGGCTGGAGCGCATGGAGACCGAACTCCTCGCGCTGGACGACGGCGACCCGGAAACGCTGAACACGATCTTCCGCTGCGCCCACTCGATCAAGGGCGGAGCCGGGACCTTCGGGTTCGGCGCGATCTCCGGGTTCACCCATGGCGTGGAGACCCTGCTGGACCGCATGCGCAACGGCGAGCAGGAGGCGGCCCCGGAGACGGTGAACCTCCTCCTGCGCGCGGTAGACACTCTGCGCGCGCAATTGCACGCCGCCCGCGATGGCGGCGAGGCCGACCCCGCCGAGGTAGCCGAAGTGCGCGCCCTGATCGAGGCCCACCTGGGAGATGCCGTGCCCGCCAGCGAAGCCGGGAACCCGCCGGCAGCCGGTGGCAGCGGTGATACCGATGCCTCCAGCGGCGGGGACCACGGTGGCCCGCGCGGCTGGCGAATCCACTTCCGGCCCTACGCGGACCTGATGCGCACCGGCAACGACCCCCTGCGCATGTTCGAAGTGCTGGAGGAACGGGGCAGGCTGACCGTGCACTGCGACACCGACCGCCTGCCGGACAGCGTCGATGCCTTCGATCCGGAGGACTGCCACCTCGCCTGGACCCTGGAGCTGGAAGGCGATGCCACCCGCGACCAGATCCAGGAGGTCTTCGAATGGGTCGAGGACGAATGCGATCTGGAGATCGAGCCTCTCCAATCGGGCGGCGAATCGGGCGGCGAACCGACCGCTGATGCGCCCGCACTAACCCCCGAGACGGCCGCACCATCCGACAGCCAGCCGGAGACACCGGCCGCACGCGGCGCCAGTGGCGCACGCGGCTCGGAGTCCAGCTCCATGCGGGTGAACACCGGCAAGATCGATGCCCTGATCGACATGGTGGGCGAACTGGTCATCACCCAGTCAATGCTGACCGACATCAGCGAACAACTCGAGGAAGACCCTTCGCAGATGGAGGCGCAGATCGAGCGCCTGCGCACCGGACTGGGCGAACTGGAACGCAATACCCGCGAACTGCAGGAAAGCGTGATGAGCATCCGCATGGTGCCGATCGCGCAGGTCTTCAACCGCTTTCCGCGGCTGGTACACGACATCTCCGGGCAGCTGGGCAAGCAGATCGAGCTGACCCTGAAGGGCGAATACACCGAGGTCGACAAGACCGTCATGGAGCACCTGGGCGACCCGCTGGTACACCTGGTCCGCAACGCCATCGATCACGGCATTGAAATGCCCGAAGAACGCGCTGCGGCCGGCAAGCCGGAGACCGGCCAGGTCACCCTGGAGGCCTTCCATCGGGGTGGCAACGTGGTCATCGAGATCCGCGACGACGGCAAGGGCATGGACGCCGACCGCATCCTCGCCAAGGCCCGCGATGCCGGCCTCGTTGGGCCCAACCAGCATCCGGACCGCCACGAGATCCTGCAGCTGATCTTCGAACCCGGCCTGTCCACGGCCGACCAGGTTAGCGACCTGTCGGGTCGCGGGGTCGGCATGGATGTGGTCAAGAAGAATATCCGCGGTCTCGGCGGCAACGTCGAGCTGGAGTCGGAACCCGGCAAGGGTTCGCGCCTGACCATCCGCCTGCCGCTGACACTGTCGATCATGGATGGCCAGTTGCTGAAGATCGGCGAGGAGACCTTCGTGATCCCGCTGATCGCGATCGTCGAGTCGCTCCAGACCCTGCCAGAGAGCGTGAAACAGGTCTTCGGCAAGCTGCCCCTGTACCGCCTCCGGGACGAATACATTCCGATCGTCGACCTCGCGGCCCTGTTCGGCCGTACCGAGCCCAGCCCACTGCCGGAACGCGCCCTGCTGGTGGTCGCCGAGGCCGACGACCAGCGCGTGGCGCTGCGGGTCGATGACCTGCTCGGTCAGCAACAGGTGGTCATCAAGACGCTGGAAACCAATTTCCGCAAGGTCCCCGGCACGGCCGGCGCGACCATCCTCGGGGACGGCCAGGTGGCCCTGATCCTGGATGTCGCCGGGATCGCGCGCATGGCCAGCGGGCGCGATACCCGCGCGGCCTGATCATCAAGGAGCCGAACGCAATGGCGAACGACGCAACCCAATCGATCCACGACCCGGCCACCGCCGGCGAGGACCAGTACCTCACCTTCATCCTCGCGGAGGAGGAATACGGCGTGGACATCCTGCGGGTGCAGGAGATCAAGGGCTGGGAACGCCCCACACCCCTGCCCAACACGCCGGACTACATCCGCGGCGTGATCAACGTGCGCGGCATGATTGTGCCGATCATCGACATGCGTCTGCGCTTCGGCATGGAGCCGCTGGAATACGGCCCCACCACGGTGGTCATCATGCTGCGCGTGGTCGGCGAGGAACGCGAACGCGTAATGGGCGTGGTCGTGGATGCGGTCTCCGAGGTCTACAACATCGGCTCGGACAACCTGCAGCCGGCACCCGACTTCGGGACCCGCATCGGGGTCAACTTTGTACGCGGTCTGGCGACCGTCGAGGAACAGATGATCCTGGTGCTGGACATCGACACCCTTCTGGGTCCGGGCCTGATCGCCAGCGCCGATGCCATCGAGGCCGAGGCGACGGCGTAAGCCCGACCTCGCACACGGACCATGCGAACCATCGCGGTGATCAACCAGAAAGGCGGGGTCGGAAAGACGACGGTGACCCTGAACCTCTCCCATGCCCTGGCCCTGCAGGGCTACCGGGTGCTGGCGATCGACGCCGACCCGCAAGGCCACCTGAGCATGGCCTTCGGGCTGGAAGACCCCGCCGGCCTGGACCGCGTACTGCAGGACGGGGCCCGGTTGCAGGATGCCTTCAGCGAGGCCGGCAACGGACTGCAAATCGTCGCCGCCGGGGATCAACTGCAGGAGGTCGAGAACCTGAACCAAGGCGGCGCCGAACGCGGCTGGCGCCTGAAGAAGGCCCTGGACGCACTGGATCAGCCATTCGATTTCGTGCTGATCGACTGTCCGCCTTCGGCGGGCTTGCTGGGAATGAACGCGATCATCGCGGCCGACGAGATGCTGATCCCCGTGGCCGGTGACTTCCTGGCCCTGAACGGCCTGTCGCGGCTGATGCGCATCCTCCAGGGCGTCGAGGCGCGCCTGGGCTCGACCCGCAAGAAGTGGATCGTGCTCTCGCGCTTTGTCGAGCAACGCCGGCATGCCCGCGAGGTCCGCGAACGCATCCGCGAGCACTTCGCCGATGCCCTGCTGCCGACCACCATCCGCGAGACGGTGGTGCTGGCCGAGAGCCCGAGCTTCGGGCAGACGATATTCGAGTACCAGCCGCGCCACCGCGCGGCCGGGGACTTTCAGCAACTGGCCGCCGACCTGGTCGCGGCCGGGGCACCAACAACCACCCGCCCGACGGCGGCACACGCCTGAGCCTCGAGCCAGGGAGAACGGGCCATGACGACACGCAAACGCAACAAGCTGGGCAACGACCCGCTGGGCTGGCTGGACGAATCCGGCGCGGCCGGCGAGGCAAGCGGCGACGAGCCCTCGACCGCGCCCCAGCCGACCGCTACGGCCACGCCCGAGCCCCTATCCGGCCCGCAAACCGACACTTCCAAGAAAACGAACAAACCCGCGCGTCGCCGCACCCCGGCATCGCGCCAGACGAACAAGCAAAGCGAGGACACCCCGATGGCCGCCACTCCGCAAACCGACGCCGCACACAATGCCCCGAACGAGATGATGGACGGGCACTTCATGCGTGCCGCCTGCGAAGGCTCGCAGATGGCCGTGATGATGTGCGACACCGACATGAACATCATCTACGCCAACTCGGCCGTGATCAGCCTGCTGCGGAAACGCAGCCATGTCCTGCAGCAGCACTTCCCGAACTTTGACCCGGATAACCTCGTGGGGCAGTCCATCGACCAGTTCCACAAGGACCCGTCGCATCAGCGCGCCATCCTGTCGAACCCGGCACGCATGCCGTACACCGCCGAGATCGAGGTCGGTGGCATCGATTTCAAGCTGCAGGCTTCCGGCATCACCGATGACAACGGCGCGCTCGTCGGCAGCATGGTGGAGTGGCAGGACATGACCGAATGGAACCAGTCGGAACGCGAGCGCGCTCGCTTCAAGGCGGCGATCGATGGCGCTACATCGTCACTCATGATGTGCGACGAGAACATGACCATCACCTTCTCCAACGCAGCGCTGACAACCATGTTCCAGAAGCATCGGGCAGCCTTCACCAAGGCGTTCCCAAGCTTTGATCCGTACAACATGGTTGGCCAGTCCATTGACCAGTTTCACTCGGTTCCGTCGCATCAGCATTCGATCCTGAAAGACCCCTCCAAGCTGCCCTACCAGACCGAAATCAGCCTGGGTGATCTGCGCTTCTGGATTAACGCCACAGCGATCATTGACGAAGACGGCAATTACGCCGGCAACATGCTGGAGTGGCGGGATGTCACCGAGATGCGAAACGCCGAGGCCGAGATCGATACCCTTATCCGGGATGCCGCAAGCGGCAAACTGGGTGAACGCCTTGAGGCCGAGCGCTACAGCGGCTTTACCCAGAGCGTTGCGGAAAGCGTAAACGAACTGCTCGACGCCGTCGTGCCGCCCGTTCGCGAGGGCTCCCGCGTCATGCAGGCCATGGCGGAGGGCGACCTCAGCGTCCGCATGGAGGGCGAATTCCAAGGCGAATTCGGCGAGTTCCGCGACGCCATCCACACCTCGCTGGAAAACCTCGACGACCTGGTCGGGCAGATCCTCGAGGGCGCCGGCAACGTGCGCTCGGCCTCGGCCGAGATCGCCCAGGGCAACACCGACCTGTCCCAGCGCACGGAAGAGCAGGCCTCCTCGTTGGAGGAGACGGCCTCTTCGATGGAGGAGATGACCTCCACGGTGAAATCCAACGCCGACAATGCCCGCCAGGCCAATCAGCTCGCCAGCGCCGCGCGTGACAAGGCTCAGGAAGGCGGCCAGGTCGTGGAGAAGACAGTCTCGGCAATGGGCGAGATCAACCAGTCGTCGAAGAAGATCGCCGATATCATCGGCGTGATCGACGAGATCGCATTCCAGACCAACCTGCTGGCGCTCAACGCGGCAGTGGAAGCCGCCCGCGCCGGCGAACAGGGCCGCGGCTTCGCGGTGGTCGCCACCGAGGTGCGCAACCTCGCACAGCGCAGCGCCCAGGCCGCCAAGGAGATCAAGACCCTGATCAACGACTCGGTGGAGCGCATTGGCGAGGGCAGCAAGCTAGTCGACAACTCCGGCAAGGCGCTGGAGGAGATCGTTGATTCGGTGAAGAAGGTCTCCGACATCATTGCCGAGATCGCCGCCGCCAGCGAGGAGCAGTCCACCGGACTCGACGAGATCAACAAGGCCGTGACCCAGCTCGACGAGGTCACCCAGCAGAACGCCGCTCTGGTCGAAGAGGCGGCGGCCGCCAGCGAGTCACTGGACGACCAGTCACGCGAACTGCTGGACCTGATGAGCTTCTTCAAGGGCGAACAGTCCGCGGCCGCTGGCCGCTCGATGAAACAATCGAACGCCAAGCCGGCACCGCAGCCCGCCTCCGGGAGCGCCGGCGGGCTGAAGCGCCCGGTCTCTGCCGGTGGCAACGCCGCCGCCAAGCGTCCGGCTGCAGCGCCCTCGCGCCAGGAAAGCTCGGAAGAATGGGAAGAGTTTTGAGTCCCGACACTCAACCCATGCCAGGGAGAGACTGATTGGCCGCCTCCGATCGCCTGAGCGAACGCGACTTCCGGCGCGTAGCCCGCCTGACCCAGGAACGCACCGGGATCATGCTCAACGAGAGCAAGAAGGAGCTGGTGTTCAGCCGGCTCTCGCGGCGGCTGCGCGTGCTCGGTCTCGACGCCTTCGACACCTATCTGGACCGGGTCGAGGGGGGGGACGAGGGCGAACTCGAGGAGTTCATCAATGCGCTGACCACCAACCTGACCGCGTTCTTTCGCGAACCGCATCACTTCGAGATGCTGGGTGGCCCAGTGCTGCAGGAGATCCAACGGCTCAACCCGAACGGCCCGCTGAAGGTCTGGTCGGCGGGATGCTCCACCGGCGAGGAGCCCTACTCCATCGCCATGACCCTGGCCGAGGCCCTGCCCTCGCCGGATGACGTACGCATCCTGGCCACCGATATCGACTCGCGCGTGGTCGAGCATGCCGACGCCGGGGTCTATGACGCCAAGCGCGTCACCGGCATCCCGCGGGCACGCCAGAAACGCTGGCTGCTGCGCGGCAAGGGGGCCAACGAGGACCGGGTGAAGATCCGCGACGAGCTGCGCGCCATGGTGCACTTCCGCCAACTGAACCTGTTCGATCCGTGGCCGATGAAGGGCCCGCTGGACGTGATCTTCTGCCGCAACACCCTGATCTACTTCGACAAGCCGACCCAGAAGCAGCTGGTGGAGCGTTTTGCCACGCTGCTACGTCCGGAGGGCTACCTGTTCATCGGCCATTCGGAGTCCCTGTTCCGCGTGACCGAGGACTTCCGGCTGCTGGAACAGACGCTGTACCGGCGGGCCGGCTGATGTCCGCCCGGCCGCAGCTGCACGATGGCGCCTTCGCGCACATCAATCGCTACTGGGATCGGGTGCATGCCTGCCCGGCGGCGAAGCTGCTGCCGGGCGAATGCTATGTCTCGGTCTCGCGTTCGGAGCTGATCACCACGGTGCTTGGCTCCTGCGTCTCCGCCTGCGTGTGGTCATCCGAGGCCGGGGTCGGGGGCATGAACCATTTCATGCTGCCGGATGGCGACCGCGACAGCGGCTGGGGACCGGCCGTCTCCAACGCCACCCGCTACGGTACGCACGCGATGGAGTTCCTGATCAACGAGCTGCTCAAGCTGGGAGCCCGGCGCGAGGATCTGCGCATCAAGATGTTTGGCGGTGGCCGCGTGATGGCCGGAATGAGCGATGTCGGCGCGGGCAACATCGCCTTCATGCGCCGGTTCCTCCGTGACGAGAAACTGGAATTGGTAGCGGAAGATGTAGGCGGGCGCTGGCCGCGCAAGGTCGTGTTCTTTCCCGCCACCGGGCGGGCACGGGTCAAGAAACTCGTGTCCCTGCACAACAACACCCTGCTCGAACGCGAACAGGACTACCGCCGCCGACTGCAGGACGACCCCCTGCAGGGCGACGTGGAGCTCTTCTAGATGTCTGCCACCTCCAAGCCCATTCGCGTCCTGGTCGTCGACGACTCGGCCCTGATCCGCAAGCTGCTTACGGAAATCCTGTCCCAGGCGCCGGAGATCGAGGTCGTGGCTACCGCGGCCGACCCCTTCGACGCTCGCACCAAGATCAAGCAATACGAACCGGACGTGCTGACCCTGGATGTGGAGATGCCGAAGATGGACGGCATCACCTTCCTGCGCAATCTGATGCGGCTGCGCCCGATGCCGGTCGTGATGGTCTCGTCACTGACCGAGGAAGGGGCCGACGTGACCCTGGAGGCGCTGGAGGTCGGCGCGGTGGATTTTGTCACCAAGCCCAAGGTGGATGTCTCCCACGCCCTGCAGGACTATGCCGACGTGCTGATCGACAAGGTCCGCACGGCGGCGCGCGTCCGCCTGCAGGCGCGCAGCGCCACGCCCGCCCCGGCACCGCAGCGGCTGGCCAGCGCGGGCAGCGGGCGTTTCCGAACCACCGACCGGGTCATCGTCCTGGGCGCCTCCACCGGTGGCACCGAGGCCCTGCGCGAGGTCCTGGTCGCCCTGCCACCGGACGCCCCGGGTATCCTCATCACCCAGCACATCCCGGCGGGGTTCAGCCGCGCCTTCGCCGAGCGCATGGACCGCAACACCGCGCTCAGCGTGAAAGAGGCCGAGGACGGCGATATCGTGATGCCGGGGCATGCCTATGTGGCCCCTGGCAGCGACTACCACCTGCGCCTGGCGCGCGACGGCGCCCGCTACATCTGCCGGCTCGACCAGAGCGGCCCGGTAAACCGCCACCGCCCCAGCGTCGACGTGCTGTTCAACTCCGCCGCCGAGCAGGCGGGGGCCAACGTCGTCGCCGCCCTGCTGACCGGCATGGGCGACGATGGCGCCCGCGGTCTGCGAGCGCTGCGCGACGCCGGCGCCCACACCATCGCCCAGAACGAGAACACCAGCCTGGTCTGGGGCATGCCTGGCGAAGCGGTCAAACTGGACGCCGCGGTGCAAGTCCTGCCGCTGGGAGGCATCGCCGCGTCCCTGATCCGTGACCACCGCAACGCCGCCGCATCCGGCCAATAGGAGCAATGTGAATGGACGACCGCATGCAATGGCTCACCCGTGATTCGGCCCAGAAAGCCCTGGCGCTGGTACTGACCGCCCTGCTCCTGCTCGCGGCCATCATCGCCGGCTTCTCCGCCGGCTGGTGGCAGGCACTGGCCGCCGCGATCCTGGCCGGGCTGGCAGCGCTGCTGGCCCTGGGCATCCAGCAGCGCGGGCCGACAACCGCTGACACCGTGTCCGATGAGCGCGCATCCCCGGGCCAGCCCACCGGCGGGAGCGAACTCTCCGACGAGCTGGATCAGGCAATGGACTTCGAACTGGGGCAGCTGTCGGCCGAGATCGGCCGCCAGCGCGGGCTGATCGCCGAGGCGGTGAAGGAACTGGGCACGAGCTTCAACGAGATGCACGAGATCGCCGGACGCCAGATGGAACTGATGACCAGCGATGTCACCGAGGACGGCGACGACGAGGGCATGACCCATGCCGAAGTCATCACTGAGCTGACCCGCAAGTCCGACCAGACCCTGCAGATGTTCATCGACACCCTGGTCCAGATCAGTCGCCAGAGTGTCGAGAGCGCCCACCACATGGAAGACATGAGCCAGCACATGGACGGGGTGTTCAAGCTGCTGGACAGTGCCGGCGCGATCGCCGGGCAGACCAACCTGCTGGCGCTGAACGCCAGCATCGAGGCGGCCCGCGCCGGCGAGGCCGGGCGCGGCTTCTCGGTGGTGGCCGACGAGGTGCGCTCGCTGTCGCAGCGTTCGGCAACCTTCCACGACGACATCCGCAAGCAGATCGACCAGGCCCGCGAGTCGATCAGCAAGGTGCATGGCACGGTGCACGACATGGCGTCGCGCGACATGAGCGAAAGCATGGGTGAAAAGGAGCGCATTACCCACCTGTTCGAATACGCCCGGCGCGCCACCGACGAACTGGACGAGCGCATCCGCGAGGAGGCCGAGTTGAGCGAACGCATGAACCAGGCCGTCGCCCTCGCCGTGCGCTCACTGCAGTTCGAGGACATCGCCCGACAGTCGCTGGGCACCGCCGAAGAGGCGGTTACCCACCTGCAGGAACTGCAGGGTATCCTGCACGAGGCCCGCTCGACCGAAGACGCCCGGGCCATGGCGCAGCGCGTGCGCGAGTGGCGCGACCGGCGCCAGGAGAACTACCACCGCGCGGTGGACCAGCAAAACATGGGCACGGGCGAGGTGGAATTGTTCTGAGCTTTTGCCGTCCTACTCTCCCCTGACGGCTGCCTTGTTACGAAACGCCTGTTGGTCATTTTTCGGCGGGGCGCAGATCCCGCTTGCCGTGCACCATACGCTGAGGCCACCAGAAAGGGGTGCGTCAGTGTTTCCATTACCGGGCAGCAAGCCCGCCAGAACGCCAGGAACCACACATGAGCATCGAGCAACACGCCTCCGACGATGGCAAGGATGTCCGCATTCGGATCAAGGGTCGGTTCGACTTCGAACAGCACCAGGACTTCCGCGCCGCTTACCGCGCAACCGCCGGGACCGGCGTGCGCTACACCGTGGACCTCTCGCAGACCGAGTACATGGACAGCTCGGCGCTGGGCATGCTGCTCCTGCTGCGCGAGCACGCTGGGGGTGAATTTTCCGATGTCACCATCGCCGGCGCCTCCGAGGGTGTGCGCAAGGTCCTGGATATCGCCAATTTCGGCCGCCTGTTCCGCATCCAGTAACGCGGCATCGTGAACCAGCCGACCGATACCTCAGCCACCTACCCGCCCCCTCCGGATGAACTGATCTCCGGCCAGGGCTTGGTGCTAGTCGCGGACGACGACCCCCACAACCGCCGCCTCCTGCGCATGATGCTGATGGGGGCCGGCTACCGAATCCGCGAGGCCAACAACGGCCTTGCCGCGGTCGAGGCCTGCCGCGAGCAGGTACCGGACCTGGTCCTGATGGACGTAATGATGCCGGAGATGGACGGCTACCAGGCCACGTCCATCATCAAGACCGAGATGGGAGATCACTTCGTGCCGGTGATCTTCCTGACTGCCCTGGATGACGAGAACGCCCTGCTGCGCGGTATCGAGTCGGGCGGCGACGACTTCCTCAACAAGCCGCTGAATCTGGCGATCCTCAAGGCCAAGATCCATGCGATGGAGCGCCTGCGCGATCTGCACACGGGGCTGCAAAGCCGCAACGAGGCCCTGCTGCGGGCCCAGGCGCGTCAGGCCTGGGAGGAAGAAACCGCCGAGGGCCTGTTCTCGCGCGCCATCACCCGCCGCAATCGCGGCCTGGATCGGTTGTGGCTCCACCGCTGCGCCGCTTCCACCTTCAGCGGCGACGTGGTGCTCTCCGATTACACCCCCGACGGGGCCCTGCGCGTGCTTGTAGGAGACTTCACCGGCCACGGCCTGACCGCCGCCATCGGCACCTATCCGGTCAGCGAGACCTTCCACACCCTGACCCAGGAGGGCGTGGACGACCAGGAGTTGTTGCACGAACTGAACCACGTCCTGCACGACTTCCTGCCCGCGGCGATGTTCATGGGGGCGGTTCTCGCCACATTCTCCCCCGACGGGCACCGCGTTC
This sequence comes from Thioalkalivibrio sp. ALMg13-2, assembly GCF_000381185.1. Taxonomy (NCBI): domain Bacteria; kingdom Pseudomonadati; phylum Pseudomonadota; class Gammaproteobacteria; order Chromatiales; family Ectothiorhodospiraceae; genus Thioalkalivibrio; species Thioalkalivibrio sp. ALMg13-2. Next base: position 18,171 of record NZ_KB906117.1, read on the forward strand.
GCCTGTGGAACGGCGGCATGCCCGACGCCTGGCTGTGCAACACGCACCAGGACCGCGTGCGACGCATCCAGTCGCAGGCCATGCCGCTGGGTATCCTCGACCGGCTCGACCACGATACCGGCGCCCGTTCCTTCGATCTCGACGAGGGCGACTGGCTCACCCTGGTCAGCGACGGGGTGCTGGAGGCAACCGATGTTGCCGGGGTCGCCTTCGGCGAAGACACCGTCTTTCGCCAATGCCGCGCCAGCCATTCCGCTGCCGACGCCTTCGAGCACATCCGCGAGGCCCTGGACACCCACTGCGGGGACCAGACACCCGCCGATGACATGACCCTGGTGACCATTGACTGCACCCCCACCGTGGTGACCGAGAGTGGCCGCCCGCAAGGCCGCCAGCTGCGGGGCACCCTGCGCTGGTCGCTGGATGCCAGCGACCAGCGCCTGGCGGAAGTCGATCTGGTCGGCGCGGCCCGCACCCAGCTACTCGAATGGCTGCCCAACCTGGGGGGCGGGCACGCCGAGGCACTGCAAACAGTGATCGCCGAGCTTTGCAACAACGCCTTCGAACACGGCGTTCTGCGCCTGGACTCCGACATGAAGGCCACGGTGGAAGGCTTCGAGCAGTACTACCAGCAGCGAGCCGAGGGGCTGCGCGACATTCGCGGCCGGATCGGCGTATCCCTGCGCTACCGACCGATGGCCACCCAGCACTGCATCCGCATTCGGGTCCGCGACAGCGGGCCGGGCTTTGACCACCAGCATCTCCAGGAAACACTGGAAGGCCGGGGAGACAAGCGGCTGTGGGGCCGCGGGCTGACCCTCGTACGCCAGCTCTGTGAAGACGTTCGCTACCACGGCAGTGGCAACCTGGTGGAGGCGGATTACCGCTGGGATGTCGCCCCGGGCGTGACGGACAAGAAGAGGGCATCCGCATGACCTACGCCCTGGAGTCCGTGCGCAGTCCGGCACCGATCAATTTGGTCAACGCCCTGGGCGAGGCGGTCCTTTTCGTGGCAACGGATGGCCACGTGCGTTACGCAAACCCCGCGGCGGAGCGCCTTTTCGGTGCTACCGCCTGCAGCCTGGACGGATGCGATCTGACCACCCGGATCACCCCCCACGACTCGGCCTTCGATCTGATTGAACAGCTACGCGAATCGACCCTGGCCGATGGCCTGATCCCCCGCCGCGACCCGGTGGAGATCCTCTGCGAGGATGGACAGACGCGGTCCGCCCTGCTGGACATCGGAAGCTGCCAGCACCCGCATGAAAGCGTGCAATTCGTGGTGCTGCGCGAGCCGCACACGGACCAGCCCTACGACACGCCGGAACAGGTCGAACACCTGCGCGAGGCCATCGACCTGCTGACCCGCCAGGTGCAAGAACGCATGCGCGCCGAGCAGGCCCTGCAGGATAGTCACCGACGCCTGCTGGCCGCCCAGCGCGTGGCCCGTATTGGGCATTGGGATCTGGACTTGGTGACCGACGAAATCCAGCTTTCTCCGGAAGCCAGTGTGCTGTTCGGGCATGACGACCGCCCCCGCTCCATGACCCGCGAGGCGCTGATCGAAGCGACCCACCCGGATGACCGCGCAGCCCTGGCCTTCGCCCTCCTGCGTCTGGCCAACGGCGAAACCCCGCGGTTCTCCATCCGTCACCGCCTGCTACTGCCGAACGGCGAAGAACGCTACATGCTGGCCGAGGGTGAACGCGCCGGAGACACCCCCGGCCGCATCCTCGGGATCCACCAGGACCTGACCGACCGCGAGAAGACCGAACAGGCGCTGTTCAAGCTGGTCAACTTCGACGCCCTCACCGGCCTGCCCAACCGCACGGGTTTGCGCACCCGTCTGCGGGCGGCCCTGGAAGACGCCGAACGGCAGGGTGAATCGCTGGCGGTGCTGCTGCTCGACATCGACCGGTTCACCTCGATCAACAGCACCCTGGGACACGACGCCGGGGATGCGCTGCTGCGCGCCTTCGCCCAGCGGCTGCAAAACCTGCTGCGCCCGCGCGACACCCTGGCCCGCCTGGCCGCCGACGAGTTCGCCGTGGTCCTTACGGAAATCGACAATCTCGAGCAGGCGAAAGAACGCGCCAACGCCATCCTGCAACACTGTTCGGAACCGTTTGCCGTGAGCGGCGGCCAGCATGTAGCCACCAGCAGTATCGGCGTCAGCCTGTTTCCTCAGGATGCCCATGGCAAGGACGACCTGTTGCGGCATGCCACCGGCGCCCTGCACGAGGCCAAGAACCTCGGGGGCCACACCTACCGCTTCTATACCCAGGAGCTGAACAGCCTGGCGCGCGAACAACTGGAGCTGGAGCAAGCGCTACGCGCCGCGATCCGCCAGCAAGAATTCGAGCTCCACTATCAGCCGCAGACCGGGCTCAATCGCGGCGACACTGTCGGCGTCGAGGCCCTGATCCGCTGGCATCACCCCGAGCGCGGCATGGTATCGCCGGGCGACTTCATCCCGCTGGCGGAGAAGACCGGGCTGATCGTGCCCATCGGCGACTGGGTCCTGCGCACCGCCACCCGGCAACTGGCGGAATGGGATCGCCTGGGCCTGCCACCGCTGCGCCTGGCCATCAACCTGTCCGCCCGGCAGTTCGCCGACCCCGAACTGCCCGAGCGCATCCTGGAAACCCTGCAGGCGGCCGGGCTCGCCCCCGAGCGCCTGGAGGTGGAGATCACCGAAAGCGTACTGGTCGAGGATATCGACGCGGCGGCCGCGATGCTCCAGCGTCTGGTGCACCTGGGCGTCTCGGTGGCGATCGACGACTTCGGCACCGGGCAGTCGTCCCTGCGCTACCTGCGGCGGCTGCCGCTGACCACGCTGAAGATCGACCGTGAATTCACCTGGGGTATCGGCAACGACCCGGACGACGAGGCGATCACGCGCGCGATCATCGGCCTGGCCAAGACCCTGAAGTTGCGGGTCCTGGCCGAGGGCGTGGAGACCGAACAGCAGCACGCCTTCCTGCGCGAAATGGGCTGTGACGAGGTCCAGGGCTTCCTCCTCGGCCGCCCGATGCCCGCCACCCAGCTCGAACGCGAATGGCAGAACCGCGCGCGCACGCCGGGGTAAGGGCCGTTTTGCTCACCACCGAGCACACGGATAGAACCGAGGATGGCCTTGAAGCGAGCAGGATGCTGATGAACGCAGCGAATCGCATCGATCCCACGGGGCAACCCGCCCCCGATGCGTTTCGCATAGCTCAACGCATCCGACCGCTGCACGCCGCGAATCCGCCTGAAGGCCTTGTGGTGTCCTCTGTGCCCTCTATGGTGAAAACGCTTTTCACCTGACCCTTCTGCGTGTCTTCGTGGGCTTCGTGATAGACAATCCCTCCATCGGCAAAACCAAGGAGAAAGAGCATGCAGGACGGCAGTTTCGGTTCGGCACTCGTCACCGGTAACTCCAGCGGTCTGGGCCTGGGCCTCACCCGGGCGCTGCTGGAACGCGGCGCGAAGGTCTACGGCATGAGCCGGCGCGGCTGCCCCGAGGCCGGGGTGAGCGGCGACGAAAAAGTGGATCTGGGCGATTTCAACGCCACCGGGGCCGCAATGGAGCGGCTGCTGGGCGGCGTGGACCGCGTTGATCTGGTGGTGCTAAACGCCGGGCTACTGGGCCACATGCAGCGCATGCAGGACGCGCCGATGGACGAGTTGCGCCTGCTGATGGACGTGAACACCTTCGCCAACAAGGTCATCCTCGACGCGCTGCTGAAGCAGCGCGTGGCCGTCGGCCAGATCATCGCGATCTCCTCCGGCGCGTCGGTCTCCGGGCATGCCGGCTGGAGCGGCTATTCGCTGTCCAAGGCCGCGCTGAACATGATGATGCAGCTCTACGCGCACGAGTTCCCCGAAGAGACCGCCATCAACGCCTTCGCCCCGGGCCTGGTCGACACCGCGATGCAGGACTACCTGTGCGACGAGGCCGACCGCGAGAGCTTCCCGGTGCTCCAGCGCCTGAAGGCGGCGCGCGGCACCCCGGACATGCCCGACCCGGAAAACGCCGCGCGCGCCATCCTGGATGCCCTGCCGCGCCTGCGCCACACGACCCGCGGCAGCTTCGTCGACATCCGCCAACTCTGACGTCCGTTTCGGTTTCGCACGCAGAAAACTGCGGTGGAAACGCTCTTGACGCTGCCCTTCTTCGCGGCTTCGGGCGGTTGGGGCGCGGACCACGACCCAACCCGGAAAATCGGCTTCGCAGCGCCAAAAAAGGTTCATGAAGGTGCGTTGGATTTTGCCTGGGATGGCGCGTATAGTCGGGAGCGTGATTCGTGGTTGAGCGACAACACTAGGAAGTTTCTAGTTTCTGAACCAGTGCTCCCGTTGATCTGTTGGCAGCATGCCGCGAACACATTTGTTAGTTACATGAAGAGGTTACAAGTTGTGAATACTGGTGTTGTGAAGTGGTTCAACGAGAGCAAGGGTTTTGGTTTCATCACCCCCGATGATGGCGGCAAGGACGTGTTCGTCCATTTTTCCGCGATCAGCGGTTCGGGTTTCAAGACCCTGGCCGAAGGCCAGAAGGTCTCCTTTGAAATCCAGGAAACCGCCAAGGGCCTGGCCGCCGGCGAAGTGACCGCCATCTAAGGCGCCACTCCCAAGGCTGACGGCGCCTTCGTTGGACCGTCCGAAAAGGCCGCCTCCGGGCGGCCTTTTTCGTGTCCGGCGTTCTGCATTCACTACCAAACGACCCCCTATCCCCTCTGTGCCCTCTGTGCCCTCTGTGTGCGATCGCTCTTGACTTGGAAGTAACGGGTAGGATGCGTTGAACGCAGTGAAACGCATCGGGGTCGGGCCGTCCCCGGATCGATGCGATTCGCTACGCTCATCAGCATCCTACCCACCACCCAACGCCCTCCCTAACCCCTGCGTCCTCTGCGACCTCTGTGGTGCAATCGCTCTTGAGCGTGCGCTTCGTGGTGAATGCAGAAGTTCATCGAGAATGATTCAAGTACACTGCGGGGCTTTCCCGAAGGCTGCTCCCGCACGCGATGAACCGCCTGTTTCGCTCCACCGCCGTCGTCAGTGGCATGACCATGATCTCCCGGGTCATGGGCTATCTGCGCGACATGGTGCTGGCGGTCACCTTCGGCGCCGGACCGGCCACCGACGCCTTTTTCGTCGCCTTCCGCATCCCGAATTTTCTGCGCCGACTGTTCGCCGAGGGCGCCTTCAACCAGGCCTTCGTTCCGGTGTTCGCGGAGTTCCGCGAGAAGCGCGGGCGCGAGGCCCTGCGTGATTTGCTGGATCACACCGCCGGCACCCTGATGACGGTGGTCACCGTCGTGACCCTGATCGGGATCCTGGCGGCGCCGGCACTGATCTGGGTGTTCGCCCCGGGGCTGGGCACCCAGGAGGCCGGGCGCCAGGACCTCGCCGCAGCCATGCTGCGGATCACCTTCCCTTATCTGCTGTTCATCTCGCTGACCGCGATGGCGGCCGGCATTCTCAACAGCATCGGGCGCTTTGCGGTGCCGGCCTTCACCCCGGTCTTCCTGAACCTGTCGATGATCGTCGCCGCGCTGTGGCTGGCGCCGATGTTCGACGAGCCGGTGGTGGCCCTGGCCTGGGGGGTGTTTATCGCCGGGGCCCTGCAACTGGCCTTCCAGATTCCCTTTCTGTGGCGCGCGGGGCTACTGCCACGTCCGCGCTTTGGACGCGCCCACGAGGGGGTGCGCCGGATCGTGAAGCTGATGCTGCCGGCGATCCTCGGGACCTCGGTGGTACAGATCAACCTGCTGGTGGACACCCTGATCGCGTCGTTCCTGGTGGCCGGATCGATCTCCTGGCTGTACTTCGGCGACCGCTTCGTGGAGCTGCCGCTGGCCCTGTTCGGGATCGCGATCGGCACGGTGATCCTTCCGCGCCTGGCGCGGCAGTACAACCTGGCCGACCCGGCCGCCTTCGGTCGCACCCTGGACTGGGCCCTGCGCCTGGCGATGCTGGTCGCGCTGCCGTCGATGGTCGGCCTGGTCGTGCTCGCAGTGCCGATCCTGGCCACGCTGATCCAGTATCAGGCCTTCACCCAGTTCGATACCTACATGACCGCGATGGCCCTGGCGGCCTATGCCCTGGGCCTGCCCGGTTTCATCCTGATCAAGGTGCTGGCGCCTGGCTTCTTCGCTCGCCAGGACACCAAGACCCCGGTGAAGATCGCGATCATCGCCATGCTCTGGAACATGGCGCTGAACGGCGCCTTTGTGCTGCCGTGGTACCTTTCCGGCACGCCCGGAGCGCACGCCGGACTGGCGCTGGCCACCTCGGCCTCGGCCTATATCAACGCCGGGTTGCTGTACCGCGGGCTGATCCGCGAGGGCATCTACCAGCCAGGACCGGGTTTGCGCTCATTACGCCTGGGGCTGCCCCTGGGGCTCGCCGCGATGATCGGGGTGCTGATCTGGCTCTCGCCGGAGTTCGGCCAGTGGACCGAGTGGCCCGTCGACACCCGCCTGCTGGCGCTCACCGGCCTGATCCTGGCCGGCACCGCCACACTCGCCGCCACGTTGTGGCTGACCGGTGTGCGCCCGCACCACTTGCTGCTGCGCGAAGGCACCGATCAATGATGCCGGGGAAGGCCCCGGCGGGTTATACTTTCGGTTTTGCGCGGGATCGGGGCGATGCGGCTGATTCGCGGCCTGGGGCCGGCCGACAGCAAGGCGTTCGAGGCAGCCGGCATGCATGGCGCGGTGGTGACCATTGGCAACTTTGATGGTCTGCATCGTGGTCATCAGGCTGTTCTGGGACGGCTACTCGAGGCGGCGCAGGATCGCCAGGCGCCGGCGCTCCTGATGACCTTCGAGCCGTTGCCACGCGAGTACTTCGCCGCACGCTCCCAGGCCCCCGCGCCACCCGGCCGCCTGCAGCGGCTGCGCGATCGCCTGGTGACGCTGGGCGACAGCGCCCTCGGCGCAGCCTGGGTCCTGCGTTTCGACGCGCAGCTGGCGGGGCTTTCGGCCACGGCCTTCATGGAGGAGGTCCTGCATCGCCGTCTGGGCGCCCGCCATGTGCTGGTGGGCGACGACTTCCGTTTCGGACGCGGACGCGAGGGCGATCAGTCGGCCCTACAGACGGCCGGCAAACGTCTTGGCTTCACCGTCGAATCCACCCCGACGGTGCGTGACGCCGAGGGGCGCATCAGCAGCACGCGGGTGCGTGCCGCCGCCGTCGCCGGCGACTTCGCCCGCGTGGCTGAGCTCCTGGGGCGGCCCTACCGGCTGCACGGCCGGGTTGCACACGGCGACAAGCGCGGGCGCACCATCGGCTTTCCCACCGCGAACCTGCGCCTGGGGCCATGGCCGCTGGCACTGCGCGGGGTGTACTCCGGCTGGCTGCGCCGGGCCTCCGGCGAGGCCCTGCCCGCCGTCGCCAACATCGGCTGGCGTCCGACGGTGGGTGGCACCGAACAGCGTCTGGAGGCCCACGTACTCGAGGGCCAGCCCGACCTGTACGGCGAGGCCGTCTGTTTTGAACCCGTCGCGCAGGTGCGCGGCGAGCAACGCTTCGAGGGCCTGGAGGCGCTGCGCGCGCAGATCGCGCGTGACGTCGAAACCGCCCGCACGCAACTCTCCGCACACGACTGAAAACCGGCCCGCAGGGCCGATCCGGAACTCGCTAATGGCACGCAAACCGGCACCGCCGAACCCCTACAAGGACACCCTCAACCTGCCCGAGACGGCCTTCCCCATGCGCGCCGGCCTGGCGACGCGGGAGCCGGAGTGGCTGGAGGCCTGGAAGGCCGAGGACCGCTACCAGCGCCTGCGCGAATACTGTGCCGGGCGGCCGCGCTTCGTGCTGGCCGACGGCCCTCCGTATGCGAACGGCTCGATCCACGTCGGCCACGCGGTCAACAAGATCCTCAAGGACGTGATCGTGAAGAGCCGCACGCTGGCCGGCTTCGACGCGCCCTACGTGCCGGGCTGGGACTGCCACGGCCTGCCGATCGAGCTGAAGGTGGAACAGAAGCTGGGCAAGGCCGGGCGCGACGTGGACGCCGCGACCTTCCGCAAGGCCTGTCGCGAATACGCCCAGGAGCAGGTGGACGGCCAGAGCGCGGACTTCCAGCGTCTGGGCGTACTGGGTGACTGGGACAACCCCTACCTGACCATGAACTACCAGGTGGAGGCGGACACCGTCCGCGCGCTGGGCACCATCTTCAAGCGTGGCCACGTGCAGATGGGCGAGAAGCCGGTGCACTGGTGCGTGGACTGCGGCTCGGCCCTGGCCGAGGCCGAGGTCGAGTACGAGGACAAGTTCTCGCAGGCGATCGACGTGCGCTTCCGCGTGGTCGACGACATCGACTTCCTGCGCCGCTTCGACGGCATCGACGGCTCGCGCGGCCCAATCAGCGTGGTGATCTGGACCACCACCCCATGGACCCTGCCGGCCAACCAGGCGGTCGCCCTGCACCCGGAACTGAACTACGCCCTGGTGGAGCTGGAACACGAACGCATCCTGCTGGCGGAGGACCTGGTCGAGGACTGCCTGGCGCGCTACTCCCTGGGCGAAGGCCACATCGTGGCACGCACCAAGGGTCAGGCACTGGAAGGCCTGATGCTGCGCCACCCGTTCCTGGAGCGCGACGTGCCGCTGATCCTCGGCGATCACGTGACCACCGAGACCGGTACCGGCGCGGTGCATACCGCCCCCGGCCACGGCCAGGAGGACTACGCGGTCGGGCTGCAGTACAGCCTGCCGGTGGAAAACCCGGTGGGCCCGGATGGCCGCTTCCTGCCCGACACCCCGCACTTCGCCGGCGAGAACGTGCACCAGGCCAACGGCCACGTGATCGACGTGCTGAAGGAGCACGCCGCGCTGATCGTGGCGGTAAAGTTCGAGCACAGCTATCCGCATTGCTGGCGCCACAAGACCCCGATCATCTTCCGCGCGACGCCGCAGTGGTTCATCAGCATGGACCGCGCCGAGCTGCGCGCCGATGCCCTGAAGGCCATCGCCGACACGGAGTGGATGCCGAGCTGGGGCCAGGCCCGGATCCACGGGATGGTGGTCAACCGCCCGGACTGGTGCATCTCGCGCCAGCGCAACTGGGGTGTGCCGATCCCGTTCTTCGTGCACAAGGAAACCAACCGCCTGCATCCGCATACCGCAGAGCTGATCGAGACCATCGCACAGCGCATCGAGCGCGACGGTATCGAGGCCTGGTTCCAGCTGGATCCGCAGGAATTGCTGGGCGAGAAGGCCGACGACTACGTGAAGCTCAACGACACGCTGGACGTCTGGTTCGACTCCGGCGTGCTGCACTCCACGGTCGTGGAGAAACGCCCGGAACTGGGCGATCTGCCGGTGGACCTGTTCCTGGAGGGCTCGGACCAGCACCGCGGCTGGTTCCAGTCCAGCCTGCTGACCAGCGTTGCCATGCGCGGCGAGGCGCCCTACAAGGCGGTGCTGACCCACGGCTTCACGGTGGACGAGAAGGGCGAGAAGATGTCCAAGTCGCGCGGCAACGTGGTCGCGCCACAAGAGGTGGTCTCCACCCTGGGGGCGGACATCCTGCGCCTGTGGGTCGCGGCGACCGACTTCTCCGGCGAGATGGCGATCTCCAAGGACATCCTCGACCGCACCGCCGATGCCTATCGCCGCATCCGCAACACGACGCGCTTCCTGCTGGGCAACCTGAACGGCTTCGAGCCGGCCGAGCATGCCCTGCCACTGGAGGATCTACTGCCACTGGACCGCTGGATCGTCGCCCGCGCACTGCAGGTGCAGGGCCAGGTCACGCAGGCCTACGACGGCTACCAGTTCCACCAGATCTACCAGCGGGTACACAACTTCTGCTCGGTGGAGCTGGGCAGTTTCTACCTGGACGTGATCAAGGATCGCCAGTACACCACCCAGGCAGACTCGCACGCCCGCCGCTCGGCACAGACCGCGCTATATCACGTGGCCGAGGCCCTGACCCGCTGGGTGGCCCCGATCCTGACCTTCACCGCCGAGGAGATCTGGGAACTGCTGCCCGGCGAGCGTCCGGACAGCGTGCTGTTCGCCACCTGGTACGAGGGGCTGGCGCCCCTGCCGGAAGACGCCACGTTCTCCGATGGCGACTGGGACCGCATCCTGGAGGTGCGCACCCATGTCGCCCGCGCCCTGGAACTGGCGCGCAACGAGCAGGGCATCGGCGCCTCGCTGAATGCCGAGATCGACCTGCACCTGCCGGCCGACTCGAGTGCCCGCCGCCTGCTGGAACGCCTCGGAGACGAATTGCGCTTCGTGCTGATCACCTCCGAGGCCCGCCTCGCCGAAGGCGCCGCACCGGAAGCGGCGCATGCCGCGGAACTCGGCGACGGGACGCCGCTGGGCGTGGCGGTGCACAAGAGCGAACAGCCCAAGTGCGCCCGCTGCTGGCACCGCCGCCCGGACGTCGGTCAACACACCCAGCATCCGGAACTGTGCGGGCGCTGCGTCAGTAACGTGGACGGCCCGGGCGAGACCCGGCGTTTCGCTTGATGGGCTTGCGGGGGTCCGGCCTCGGCCCGGGGCTGCTGATCGCGGTGGCCATCGTGCTGGCCGACCAGGTCACCAAGGTCTGGGCGGAGCATGCGCTGACGCTGTTCGCGCCGGTCGAGGTCACGAGCTTCTTCAACCTGTCGCTGGTGTACAACCCGGGTGCGGCCTTCAGCTTTCTGGCCGGGGCCGGGGACTGGGGCCGCTGGCTGCTGACCGGCATTGCCGTGGTGATCGGGCTTCTGATCCTCGTCTGGCTGGCCCGCCTGCCACGCCAGGCCTGGTGGTCGGTGACCGCCCTGGGCCTGGTGCTGGGCGGCGCCATCGGCAACCTGATCGACCGCGTGCGCTACGGCGCGGTGGTGGATTTTCTGGACTTTCACTGGGCGGGCTATCACTGGCCGGCCTTCAACGTGGCGGACATGGCCATTGTTGTAGGGGCGATCACGCTGATCGTCGCCACCTTCATCGAGGGCGATCGCAGCCACTCGGGCAACACAGACTAGTCGGGAGCACACATGACCACGGCCACCAAGGGCGCGCACATCGAGATGCACTACCGCCTGATCCTGGAAAACGGCTTTGTCGTGGACGGGACGGGCGAAGAACCCATCACCCTGGAGATCGGTTCCGGCGAGATCCTGCCCGGGCTGGAGGATCTGCTGGTCGGTCTTATCGCGGGCGACCACCGGGAATTTGCGATCGAGGCCGGCGTCATGTTCCCGTTTCGGGACCAGGCGGCGGTACAGCAGATGCCGCGCTCGCAGTTCCCGGCCGACCTGCCGCTGGAAGTGGACTACATCTACGAGTTCAACAGCCCGGCCGGCGATGCCGTACCCGGCCGCATCGAAGCGGTGGAGGACGACACCGTGACGGTGGATTTCAACCACCCGCTGGCGGGGCAGAACTTCACCTTCGAGGTGGATGTGCTATCGGTAAGTGAACCGCAATAGGTCGCAGGAGAGTCTCCTATGAGCATGCAGGCCCAGCTCGCCAATCCGCGTGGTTTCTGCGCCGGGGTGGAACGCGCCATCGAGATCGTGGAACGCGCCCTGGAGATCTACGGCGCGCCGCTGTACGTCCGCCATGAAGTGGTGCACAACCGGCACGTGGTCGGGCGTCTGACGGATGCCGGCGTGCGCTTTGTCGACGAGCTGGACGAGGTCCCCGACGGCCAGGTGGTGATCTTCTCCGCCCACGGCGTGCCCAAGCGTGTGCAGCAGGAGGCCGAACAACGCGGCCTGACGGTGTTCGACGCCACCTGCCCGCTGGTCACCAAGGTGCATCTGGAGGTAGCGCGCTATGCCCGCGAGGGCCGCGAGGTGGTGCTGATCGGCCACGCCGGGCACCCCGAGGTCGAAGGCACCCTGGGCCAGTTCGATGATTCCCGGGGCGGGAGCATGATGCTGGTCGAGACCATCGCGGACGTCGAGAACCTCGAGGTGGCCAACCCCGACCGGCTTGCCTTCGTGTCCCAGACCACGCTGTCGATGGACGACACCGCCGGGATCATCGACGCCCTCACCGCGCGCTTCCCGAAGATCGAGGGCCCGCGCAAGATGGACATCTGCTACGCCACCCAGAACCGCCAGGACGCGGTGAAGGACCTGGCGAAGCAATGCGACCTGCTACTGGTGGTCGGCTCGAAGAACAGCTCGAACTCCAACCGCCTGAGCGAGATCGGCGCACGCATGGGCGTGGAGTCCTATCTGGTGGACGGCGCAGCCGACATCGACCCGGCCTGGCTCGAGGGCAAGAGCCGCATTGGCGTCACCGCCGGCGCCTCGGCCCCGGAGGTCCTGGTCAACGAGGTGCTCGACTTCCTGCGCGGACACGGCGTCGACGCCGTCTCCGAACTCGCCGGCCGCGAAGAGACCATCACCTTCTCCATCCCCACCGGCCTGCGCCGCGAATCCGCCTGACCCGCCCCGTCCTTCCTTGCGCCGATTTGTTCACCACGAAGCGCACGAAGAGGCGGCGAATGAACCACAGAGGTCACGGAGATAACCGGGGATGGCTTTGTGGCAGGCAGGATGCTGAGGCGCGCCGCGAATCGCATTGATCCTTTGGCACCGCCCGGACCCGATGCGTAGCAGAATCTCGTCATCCCGGCCGTAGCGCAGTGGAGAGCCGGGATCTTCCAAGGCTGCCACCGACGCATCGCTAACCCCGGGAGATCCCGGATAACCGCTGCGCGGTTTCCGGGATGGCTTCGGTGGGGGCGGTGCCCTCTGTGGTAAAAATGTCCATGACCTTCTCCGCGCCTTTGCGCGCTTCGTGGTGAAACCCGCCCTGGACCTTATTCGGGATACTTAAACGACATGGATGATCGACCCCGTTTTCGGCTGAGTATCCGCTGCCCCGATCAGCACGGAATCGTCGCGCGTATTGCCAACGCAATCGCAAATACCGATGGCTGGATCACCGAGGCGGCCCAGCACACCGATGCCGAGGCCGGCTGGTTCTTCATGCGCTGGGTGTTCTCATTGCCCGTGGACGCCGAGCCCGCCCTGCGTGAACGGCTGGATGAACTGGCCCGCGATCTTGGCATGGACTGGTGGCTGGCGGGGGCCGACACCCGCCCGCGCGTGGTGCTGATGGTCTCGCGCGAACCGCACTGTCTCAGCGACTTGCTGGCCCGCTGGAGCAACGGCGAACTGCCGATGGAGATCCCGGCGATCCTTTCCAACCACCGCGACCTGGCACCGCTGGCGGATTGCTACGGCATCCCGTTCGAGCACATCCCCGTGCCGCGCGAAGATCGCGAGGCCGCCTTTGCCACCCTGCAGGCGCGCCTCGCCGAGCTGGCGCCCGATGCCATCGTGCTGGCGCGCTACATGCAGATCCTGCCGCCCACGCTCTGCGACGAATACCCCGAGCGTATCCTCAACATCCACCACAGCTTCCTGCCGTCGTTCGTCGGTGCCCGCCCCTACCACCAGGCCTTCGCCCGCGGCGTGAAGCTGATCGGCGCCACCTGCCACTACGTCACCGAGGACCTCGACGCCGGCCCGATCATCGAGCAGGACGTCACCCGCATCCGCCACGACGACGGCGTGCAGGACCTGATCCGCAAGGGCCGCGACGTCGAACGCTGGGTCCTCGCCCGCGGCCTCCGCTACCACCTCGAGGGCCGCGTCCTCACTCACGGCAACAAGACCATCGTCTTCAACTGACGGGGCGTCGACGCGGCGTTAAAGCGCCCACTGGCCATGACCCCCTTCGCCTAACGCATCACCACCACGGCCGGAACCGCCTGACCTAGACTCGAACCATCGACTGGCGGGGATGGCCCATGGACAGCACGACGAGCAAGCGATCCGCCCTCTTCTCCCGGGGCTTTTCGGCAGACACCTGGCAGCGCGCGAGGAAGACGCTGAAGGTGCTGGCCACGGCGAGCCTTCTGGCCCTGCTGGTTACCCAGCGCCCGGCTGCCGCCGACGGGCTGCCGGACACGATCGAGCGCATCAAGCCCTCGGTAGTCAGTATCGCGACCCACCAGCCGTCGCGCAGCCCGCGAGCCAATTACCTCGCAACCGGATTTGCGGTCGGCGACGGGCGCCTCATCGTTACGAATCACCATGTGATCCCGGAATCACTGGATCATGCAAACCGCGAGCAACTCGTGGTAGTCAGCGGCGAAGGTCGCGACACCTCCATCCACAGCGCGGAGCTTGTGGCCCATTCGGCGAACGACGACCTGGCCCTGTTGCGGATCGCCGGCCCTCCACTGCCCCCCTTGCGACTGGGATCGTCGGACGCCGTACGCGCGGGCGAGCAGCTAGCTTTCACTGGCTACCCGATCGGCATGATCCTGGGCATCTACCCCGCGACCCATCGTGCCAACGTGGCCGCACGCACCCCCATGGCGATCACCGCCCGCCGCTCGAGAGAACTGAGCGAGGCTCACATCCGGCAACTGCGCGCCGGCGCGCCGATGGTGTTTCAGCTGGATGCCACCGCCTACCCCGGTAACAGCGGCAGCCCCCTCTACCGCATCGACAGTGGCGAAGTCGTCGGCGTAATCAACCAGGTCTTCGTCCAGGGCGGGCGCGAGGCCGCAGTAAGCCGGCCCAGCGGGATCAGTTACGCGGTCCCGGCCGACCGGATTCGCCCGCTGCTGGCCGGCTACCAGGAGTAGGCCGATCCGCATCCCCTCCCCTCACGGCAAGTCCGAGCCGGACAAAGGCACACCCATGGCGGCCTCATCGTCCGATACTCGCTGCGTTTACCGCCAGATCCACATCGATGTGGCCCGCAACGCCACGGACGACTTCAACCCATTCCATGACGGCGACAAGTGGACGCGCATCCGCGGCAATCCGTTTGGCGGACCGATCGTGCTGGGCTTTCAGCTGGAGTGTCTGGCAGAGGCCCTGGTGACCCGGATGCGGATCGCCGAGGGCGATGCCGGAAGCACCTCGCAACTCCGGTTCCGCAACTACCAATTCACGTTCGCCGGCGCCCTGCGCGTCGACGAGCCGTTCACCACCGTGGTCAAGCCCACCCTCCGGGGCACGGATGCGTCGGGACAGCCGCAGGTATCCAATCGCATCGCGATGCGCAAAGGCAGCGGACTGGTGCTGCTCGGCCATGTACGCGACTCCCTGACACCCCAGGCGTTGCCTGGCGAGTCATTGCCGCTGCCCGCGGATGTCCGACTCGAGCAGCTCGAGGATCGCTGCGTGCTCGCGGACAACGGGTGGTTCCACAAGCGCAAGTTCATGTCCAACAGCAACACCTTCAACCTGCTGGAGGCCTGCGCCGCCACCGGCGTGCGCTACTTCGTGTTCTCCTCCACCGCCGCCGTCTACGGCATCCCCGACACCGTCTCGGTCGCGGAAGACGCACCCCTGCAGCCGATCAACCCCTACGGCGCCTCCAAGATGATGTCCGAACGGATGCTCATGGACCTGGGCGCCGCCTCCGACCTGCGCTACGTCAGCCTGCGCTACTTCAACGTCGCCGGCGCCGACCCCGAAGGCCGGCTGGGCCAGGCCACCCCGGACGCCACCCACCTGATCAAGGTCGCCTGCCAGGCCGCCACCGGCCAGCGCGACGGCATCACCGTATTCGGCACCGACTACGCCACCCGCGACGGCACCTGCGAACGCGACTACATCCACGTCGAGGACCTCGCCGCCGCCCACGTCCGCGCCCTGGAACACCTCGACGGTGGCGGCAACTCGCAGGTGCTCAACTGCGGCTACGGCCACGCCTACAGCGTGCTCGAGGTCCTCAACGCCGTAAAACGCGCCAGCGGCGTCGACTTCCACGTCACGCTCGGCCCGCGCCGCGAAGGCGACCCGCCCGCCCTGATGGCCGACGCCCGCCGCATCCGCCAGACCCTCGCCTGGGAACCGCAATACGCCGACCTCGACCAGATCGTCCGCCACGCCCTCGCCTGGGAACAGAAGACCGCTCTGCAGACCGCCTGATCCGCGTCTCCCCAGCCATTGAGGGCCGAATGCTATAGTCGAGCCATACCCCAACGCGGTCCGAACCATGGCATCGACCCCCCACGCCAGCACCGGAAACACGGCAGAGGCACTCCCGCCCCGCGAACGCGTGAACCACCTCGCGCATGTGGCCGCGGAACTCGTGCGCGAAGAGTTCGGCCAGGATGCACAGGTGTTCTGGTTCGGCTCCTGGCCGCGCGGCACCGCACGGTGGAACTCGGATATCGACCTCGCCGTACTCCCGGCCAGAGAGGTTTCCATCAGCGAGTGGGGCCGACTCCGCGGGCACATCGAGGACCTGCGCACCCTCTACACCTTCGACCTGGTTGACATGACCGAGGTCAGCGACGAGTTGCGCAAGGAAATCGAAAGCGAGGGAATCCCGCTTTGACCACCGTCCGCGAAAGTTTCGGCAAGGCCCTCGGCCGGCTTGAAGAAGCCCTGCAGGCACCCACCAGCGACCTGGCCCGGGATGCCAGCATCCAGCGTTTCGAATTCACCTTCGAACTGGCGTGGAAATCCGTAAAGGCAGCCGCGGTGCCCGAAGGGCTGGAGTGCGCGTCGCCGCGATCCTGCCTGCGATTGGCTCTGAGCCAGAGCTGGGTATCGGATGAGGCCATCTGGCTCGCCATGCTGGATGACCGGAACCGCGCCTCGCACACCTACGACGAGAAGCTGGCCGAGCAACTCTACTCCCGGCTGCCGGGATATCTGCCCGCCTTGCGGGAGTTGCAGGCCGCGCTACCCGCCTGAGAGAAAATCTCCAGGCGGGTAGCCCGCAAGCAAGCCTGGACACCTCTTCTTCCTTTACAGGACCGTGCGGCGGGCGAGGTGCAGAAGCCGGGCGGGCAGTTCGTAATCCAGCTCCCAGACGATGCTCATCGGCTTGCTGCCTTCGTGACGCTGGTAGCGAACCGGTCCGCAGAAGGTGAATGGCTGGCTCAGGCCGGTGGCGTCGCGCTTGGCCGGGCGTATGAACAGCATGGGGGTGTAACCGAGCTCTTCGTGATGGATGTAGCGCTGCCCGGTCTGCGAGGTGGGTGAGGTGCCGGACTGCGACTGCCAGTGGAACCGCCGCTCGTTAAGCGCGTAGTCCTCGTACATGGTGGTGGGGGAGAACTCCTGCTCGGATTTTTCCAGGGTGACGAACAGCGCATCCACTCGCCGTTCCGGTACGTGCCGGACGCCCTCCTGCTGGGTGATGGGCTTTTCCAGGCTGCCGAGTCCCAGGGCCAGCAGGATCTGCTCGCGGGTGTAGGACGCGTGCAGTTCCAACGGACCCGTCTGCTCTAGGAAGGTGATGCCGCTGGCGGGGACGATGCGCTCGCGTCGCCAGGCAGCGACTTCCTGGAGGTCATGGTAAAGGGGGCGCTGTTCGCGGACGAAACCGTCCACGGCCGAGAGGTCCCCATCCCCCGGCCGTGTCTTGCCCCATAGCGTGCTGTGGACGAGGGCCAGTCGGAGCTGATCCTCTTCGGCAAGCTGCTCCACGTTCGCCGCCGGCTGCGCCAGATGGGTCTGCAGGGTTTCCAGCAACTGCCGATCGTCACACCGCGCCAGGCGCTGCAGCCCGCGTTTGAGGCTGCTGGCATAGGGTTCCAGCGCTTCGGTCGACTCGCCTCCGCAGTCCGCCCGCAGCCGGGAGGGTAGGTCCTTGCGCAGCAGGTCTTCGGCATCATCCATATGCAGGCAGTCGAGCATCTTGGGCAGGCTCGCGGAGTCGATGTCCTCCTGGAAACAGGCCTTCAGCTCGCGCACGATCTGCGGGCGCTGGCGGTTGATCTGTGCACGGATGTTGTCGAGGACCCGCTGGGTGGCCAGGCGGTCGAGGTGGATCAGGCAGCCGCTGGGCAGCCAGGGGAAGCCCTCCTGGATCTGGTGATCCACCCGCTTCTCCGGCCGCGCACTCAAGGCCCGGAACCGATCGGCGTAACGAAAACGCCGATCCTGCGGTGCGACGAAATCCAGCACGGTCAGGTGCGGCTTGCCCTCGTGCAAACGCAGGCCGCGGCCAATCTGCTGCAGGTAGACGGTCAGGCTCTCGGTCGGGCGCAGCAGCAAAACGGTGTCCACCTCCGGCAGGTCCACGCCCTCGTTGTAGAGGTCCACGGTAAAGATGAAGCGGATGCGCCCCTCGCGCAGGTCGCGCTGTACCGACTGCCGCTCGTGGTCCGAGCTCTCGCCGGTCAGCACCGCGCTGGGCACCTGCTTGGCCGAGAAATGCTCGGCCATGAACCGGGCATGGGCGCGACTGATGCAAAAGCCCAATCCTCGGACCGAGCCGAGATCGGTGGCGTGTTCCTGGGCCTGCTGCAGGACCCAATCGGCGCGCGCCCGGTTGCCGGTGAACACCCCTTCCAGTTCTTGGGCGTCATAGCCCCCGCGCTGCCAGCTCACCCGGCTCAGGTCCACGGATTCGTGGTCGGCCACGCCGAAGTAATGGAACGGCACCAGAAGCCGACGCTCGATCGCATCCGGCAGGCGGATCTCGTGGGTGTAGCGGTGGCCGAAGTGTTTGCGGATGTCGTCGGCATCCGTGCGCTCCGGCGTCGCCGTCAGGCCCAGCAGGCACTTGGGCCGCACATGGTCGAGGATGCGCTGGTAGCTGCCGGCGCTACTGTGGTGCGCCTCATCCAGCACCACGTAATCGAAATGCTCCGGGGCCAGCCGGTCGAGGTCCCGGGCATTCCAGCTCGCCACCGTACAGAACAGATGGCGGTCCTGACTCGGGCGCGCCCCGCCCACCAGCAAGTCACCAAACTCGTGGTCCTGTAGTACCTGCCGGAAGCTCGCCATCGCCTGACGCAGGATCTCCTCGCGGTGGGCGATGAACAGCAACGACGGACGCCCCTTATCCGCCTGGTCACGTGCAAAGCGCCGATAGTCGAAAGCGGCAATCATGGTCTTGCCGGTCCCGGTGGCGGCGATCACCAGATGGCGGTCGATCCCCGAACGGCGCTCGCGCTGGATGTCCTCCAGGATCTCCTGCTGGAAGGCATACGGCCGCAGGTCGAAGAACGCGGTGGCGTCTTTCTGCGCCCTGGGCCCCGAGCTGGATTCCGACTCCAGTGCCTGTTGCAGGCGGGGTAGGTCATCCGTGGTGAGCGGTTCGAACTCCGCCGGGTCTGCCCAATGCGCCTCGAACGAGGCTTCGATCTGGCGCCACATGTGCGGCAGCTCGTACTCGCTGACCTTGGCCGTCCATTCCAGCCCCTCATCCATCGCCACCCGCGAGACATTTGCCGAGCCGATGTAGGCGCTACCGAAGCCGGTGTTGCGGTGGAACAGGTAGGCCTTGGCGTGCAGGCGCGTGCGATGCGTGTCGTAGGAGACCCGAATCTCCGTGTTCGGCAGGCTTAGCAGAAACTCGATCGCTTTGAGATCGGTGGCCCCGAGGTACGAGGTCGTCGCGATCCGCAGCCTGGGCGCGCCATCAGCGGTCGGGGTTTCGGTAAAGCGCTTCAGCGTCTCGCGCAGGGCGCGAATACCACTCCACTTGATGAACGACACCAACCAATCGGCCCGCTCCGCACTGGCCAGCTCTTTCTCGATCTGCGTCACCAGACTCGGTGTGCGATCGGACCCAGTCAGCAGGCTGGACAGAGCCAGCGGAACATCCGGCCGTGGCGTCTCCTGCTGCCCAACCTGATCAGCCGACGGGGAACGCACCTCCAGCAACTGCCGAAACGGCGGCTGCGGAAGGTCTTCCTCGATCCCGGATAGCGGATGCCCCGCTGCCGCCAGCGCATCCGCCAGCCCCTGCACGGCGCACACCCAGTCCTCATGCCCCTTTTCGCGTAGCTCTCCGGCTCGCTCCGCCAGCCGTTGGGCCAGTTCGGCCGCCAGGGCCATCCCAAGGTCGTCGCCCTCCAGGCCCTGGCTCCAGCGCGCGTGGTCCTCCAGACCCAGGGCCTCGAGCGCTTGCCGTACCCGCGGCGTATCCAGCCGTTCATGCAGGCCGACCCATTCGACTCCGGATAAAGATTTGCCGGCGCTATCTCGGCTCATTCGGAACGCGCAGCAATATGGGCTTCGAGCAATGGGATGTCCGCAGGCGCAAGCTCGAGCCCTTGAGCCTCCAATGGCGACACCCAGCACCACCGATCGTGCACGGTCAGCACCGGGCTCTCGTCTTCCGTCCAGGCTCGCAGCGCCACCAACTCAAGGCCCCCATTACCCGGAATCGGCGTGCGCCCGATCTCTTCCCCCACCCGAAGCTCCATCGCAAGCTCTTCACGAAATTCGCGGCACAAGGCCGCCCCCAGGCTTTCTCCCGGTTCCGCCTTGCCACCGGGAAATTCCCAATACCCCGCCAGCGCCTGATCGGGCCCGCGACGCGCCAGAAAGACCCGCCCATGCGCGTCCTCCAGGATGCCGCAGACCACCACCGCCTGATTCGCTTCTATGAGCGTTTCCAACACGGCTCTCCATTTCGCCTGGTCGGATCGTACCAGGGAACGCCGCCACAGCTGCCGCAGGACCTCCGATTCTCGGCCCACGCGTGGTCGCTCCTCCCGTCACGCCACACCGGGATAACGGTGACATACCGGTTCTTTATGACACCGCGCTCTGTCACGCTCGTGCCGCCAATCTCCTCGTCTCGACCCGGCTCAGTACACCTGCAAGCCTCTAACGTCGGCCCCTGCGTCTCATCTATGTTGGACCGGTGGGCCGGTGTAGGCCTTTGACCAAGCGCCGAAAATCGTTGGTCCCAGCGCGCGGGGCGCCGTGCCCCTCGACGCGACGCCCACGACCATGATAAAAGCATGGTTTCCCTTTGGCGGTGTGCCACCGAGAGGAGAACGCCGGGATGATATGCAGAATCTGTATATCACCAATATGACAGATTCGGTCTAATCTACTGTTAGGGCCAAATATGATCGAGCAACTTGCCAATTTCATTCCTACGTCGGTCATGAGCCGGTCGGGGTCTGTTTTTTACTCCGGCCGTTCGGCTTTCACCGGTAACCGACAGCTCTATCTTCTGGGCTTAAATCCGGGTGGATCACCCGAGTTGCAGAGCAATGAAACGATTCAGTGGCATACAGAAAGGGTGCTTCAGGAAAAGCCGAAAGAATGGTCTGAGTATCAAGACGAGAAGTGGTTAGGAAAGCCCGCTGGAACTCACGGGTTACAGCCTCGCGTCCTCCACCTGCTAGGTGAACTCAATCTTCTGCCAAGAAACGTACCTGCCAGCAATGTCGTCTTCGTTCGCACCGCGAGGGAACAGGAACTGAAAAACGAGTTTGTTGATTTGGCCGAAGAATGTTGGCCTTTTCATGCCCACGTGATGCGAGAATTGAACATCAAAACAGTCTTGTGCTTTGGTCATACGGCAGGAAACTGGGTACGAGAGAAAATTGAGGCTTCGGAACCCATCGGGATCTTCGAAGAACGAAACAAACGCAAATGGAAAAGTCGGGCCTTCAAGAACAAAGATGGCATTTCGGTTGTGGTTGCCACGCATCCAAGTATCGCTGCTTGGAATACTCCAGCCGCAAACCCGGTGTCTCTAGTACGAAGGGCGCTTGCTTGCTGAATCAGCAAAAAGCCCTAACAAGGCGGTCAAGCCATTCGTCGCTATGCTCCTCCTTCGGACGCTCTCCACTCCGCAGCTGCTCGCGCATGGCTTCGCCATTGTTGCGCGAGCAGCCGCTCCGAGCTGAGCGCCGCTTACCTGGGCGTTAACCTCCGGGTTCCTCAGAGTACTGGGCGAGCGGCCCACGACGAGAGTATGTTTTTGGGAGGTCGTGGTTGGTTGGATATACCGCAGATGAAGTATTTCTCCAGTCGCTAGCGCGTCGCTCTTTCCTGAGGTTCTGGAGTTGGCCAAACCTGTTCCGCGATCAGGGCCACGCCACCCGAGGTGGTGACGGGAAAGAGATCTGCGACCTCGTGATTATCTTTGGCGATGACATCCTTCTGTTTAGCGACAAGAGAATTTCGTTCCCATCCGGCAAGGATGTGAGGGTTGCGTGGTCTAGGTGGGCCAGGAAAGCGATCGCAGCATCTGCCAAGCAGGTTCATGGTGCCCGGCGCTGGCTCCAGAGCTACCCAGATAGAGTATTCCTCGATGAGAAATGCATCGAGCGAGTGCCGATAACATTACCACGCTTGGATCAAGTACAGTTTCACAGCATTGTTGTCTGTCATGGTATCGAGGAGGAGCTTCTCGCGGCACGCAGGGAACCGTCCTTCGGCTTTGATAACTCGATATCCAGGAGCAGAATCTGGACACCGGAGGAATGCGAGCCGTTCGTTGTCGGAAACGTTGCCGAGGTTGAGTTTGTTCATGTTTTCAATGAGAAGACTGTTGAGCTAGTGTTGAAGGAGTTCGATACCGCTAAGGACTTTGTGTCCTATCTGCGCGAAAGGGAAGTTATATTAACTTGGCCGCAACCGTTGCGGATCGAGTCTGAGTCGGACATCGTGCAGATGTACTACGAGAGCTTCGACGAGGCCGAGCAGCGACGGTCGATTGCGACTGCCGAAGAGTTGACAGCGGGCCAGAAGCATATTGATAAGGGCGGGATCGAGAATCTCTACCAGAGCAGAAGCTTTCTCCTTAAGAAGCAGGCTGACAGGGTTAGCTATTTCTGGGATGACCTCATCGAGAGCTTCGCGTTCCATATCTTGGGCGGTACCGCCGAGCATCGAACATGGCAGTATCCGCATGAGGCCGAGCCCGCCCTCAGGCTTTTAGCAGCAACGAGTCGCTTCGAACGCAGGTTTCTTTCAGAAAGCTTTCTGAGCTTTTATGACAAGGCGCTCCCAGGCCAGCGCGGCACTCGACTAGTCTTGGATCCCTCCGATTGCGCGGTTGGCTACCTGTTCTTCATGCTTCCCTACATGGACGGGCGGGACTACGGAGAATACCGGCAGGTTCGCCGAAGCATGCTAGAGGACTACTGCATGATCACAAAGCTGGATAATCCAGGGCTCAAATGTGTGATCGGACTTGGGGCGCAGACTAGAAGATTGGATCAATCTCTTACTCCAGAGTTCTTCGCGGAGGGGCAGGACTTCATTGTCTTGGACGCTGCAGAGTGGGACGACGCATCTCGGAGGCATGCTGAAGAGCTGAAGCAGTCTTATATAGGCAATGGACTGCTAGCCAGTAGGGCCCGCTTTGAAGGCAAGGTGTCGGAATTTCCTGAAGGAGGCCAAGGCCAGCGAAGGACGGAACCGCGGCGGCGAGCTAAAGGCTCTGAACGGAATAAGCCGTGCTCGTGCGGAAGCGGCGTCAAAGCGAAGAAGTGCTGCCTTCGATGAGGGGAGAACCAAGGGGGGGTCAGACCTTGCCTTTTAGGCTGCGCTGTCCCTCCGCGAAGCAATCCACCATGCCGTTGATGAAATACGGCATAGCCCCTTCCCCATCGCTTCCGGGGTCACCTTTGACCGCCTCGGGAACGGGGTCTAGCGTCAAAGGACATGGACGGAGAACGGCGCGACGGAATCCGACGCAACCTCGCGTAATCGCGAAGGAGGCACACCATGCGCAGCGTAGACAACATGCCGGTCCTCGACTGGCAGGACGGCAAGAACGCCTTGCGGGCGAAGTTTCAGGTGATGCACGAGGAACCGGTGGTGCTGAAGATGCCGGCCGGCATGGACTGGTCGGTGAATGGCGGCGAGTTTGGCTGCACGCTGGACGAGAACGGCATGCCGCGTGACTGCGAGGGCGGCAGCCTGCTGCATCGTCTGGCGGAGCTTAATGACATGCCGGGACTGGAGGACATCGCGAAGGCCTGTGCCTACTCCAGCTCCCGCGTGGATATCGACGCCGCGGGCTCCCGCATCATCGTGCACGACTGATCGGGGGCTGCGCCGCCGGGACCGCCCGGCGGTGACCCTGCAACCTGGAGCGGTGGCCGATGTCGGTGATCCACCACGAGATGGAGATCGACGCCGCTCCGGAGGCGGTGTTCGATCTGATGGCCCGAATGGAGGCGTTCGCCGCCTACAGCGAGGCCATCGAGTCCATCACGCGCGTCGGGCCCGATCGCTACCGCTAGCGTGTGCGGGTGGCCGGGGCGCCGCTGATCTTGGACGTGTAGGTGCTGGTCGCCGTCCCGCCGCGTCTTCTCGGCTGGCGCGCGCTGGCCGGATTGTCCTGCGAGGGCTGCTACCGGCTGACGCCGAGCGGGCGCGGTACGCATCTGCAGCTGGCCGTGCGCTGCGGCGACGAGAATCCCCTGACCGATGGCCTGCTCGGCCTGGCTGCCCACCCGCTGCTGGACGCGCTGGGGGCGGAGGCAGGGCGCAACACCTGGCCGTGCCTCCACCGGGCGTGAAGCCTACGCTTCGGCGTGGAATTCGCGGTATTCGTCGAGGAAGGCGAGGCGCGTGGGGTCGGTGACGCGGTCGATGTAGAGCTTGCCGTCGAGGTGGTCGATCTCGTGCTGGAAGACGGTGGCGAGAAAGCCTTCGGGCTCCAGGTGGCGCGGCGTTCCGTCCGGCTCGCGGTAGTCCACGGCAATGTGCCGCGGTCGCGCGACTTCGCCACGCAGGCCGGGTACGGAGAGGCAACCTTCCCAGTAGCGCTGCGGCGTCGGGTCGAGCACGGTCACGGCCGGGTTGACGAGGACCAGGCGGCCGGAGGGCACGGCATCGGGGTAGCGGCTGTTACCGGGCTCGATCTCGATCACGGCAACGCGTTGAGGCACACCGAGCTGGGCGGCGGCCAGGCCGAGCCCTTCGTTGGCGTGCATGGTGTCGACGAGGTCGTCCACCAGGGCGTGCAGCCGGGGGCTGTCAAAATCGGATTCGGGTACCGGGTCGCAGGTGCGACGCAGGTCGGGGTGTCCCATGCGCAGGATATGGCGAACGCTCATGGGAAAGATGGTGCCACAAGGGGGAAATAATGGTGGCCGGGGACGGAATCGAACCGCCGACACGGGGATTTTCAATCCCCTGTTCCCTCTTGCAACCTCTGATAGAAGTCTATATATCAATACTTTAAGAAGCAAGCGGCCGATTAGGGGGAATCCAGGGGGGAACCGACGCTATTTCGCTGCCAGCCTGAAGCGATTCACAAGCCGAACTGAGCCTACAACAAGCCTCGCACTTTCCTCCGGTTTCCCGCCCGATCGACCTTGCTTACGTATCCGTATAACCCTTCGACCTCCAGGATCCGAATCGCCGTGCCAGGATGCATCGAGGTTCCCTGCTCCCTCAAGTACCGAGCAATCGCCGTAGGCGAACCGAATTCCCCCGTCTTCGCCAGACGAACCACCTCTCCTCGCACATCATCGCGTTTCCGCCTGCCGTGTCGCCGAGGCCGACTCGACCGAGCGTCCAACGCCCTCGCATCACCCGATTCGTATCTCGCGACACGCTCCCGCCACCGATAGTAGGTCGAGCGGTCGACGCCGAATTCGGCACACGCTTCCGCAACAGTCCAATACCCCGCGCCTACCCCTGCGTCGATTCCTTTCACCACTCTCACTCGCTCCTCCTTGGATAGTTCTCGCCAACGAATCATCGCTTTTCTAATTACCTCTGCGACCCGCCAACGGTCTCCCGCATAAATAAGCGTAAAGGAGATAAAACGATGGCAAGACTAATTGATTTAAATGAAATTTCCGACCGGGATTTTGTAGACAAAGGAGTGGTTGCCAGATGTTTGGGCCTCTCTGTCAGAACCGTTGAAACACTGACGAGCAAAAGAGAACTTCCCGTTTACAAATTTGGATCATCCGTCAGATACCGATTCGGAGAAATTCTAGAATGGGCAGAACAAAAACGATTATAAATACGAGGTGACTATGAAGAACGAACTCGAAACCCAATATCTAACACGCTATTTACGCGACTTAGCCGAGTACGAGCTCACTCCTTCAGACCTTGAAGATATCGCGCAGGATATATGCCGGTACAAAACACTTTCACTAAGCATAGAAGAAATAGAGAAAGCGGTTTCCGCTTCGCTCCAAAACGAATAACAACTAAATAGGCACAAAACAACGGCGACAAATTAACTATTCTACAACCCTCACTTAAGGCTAGAGGCCACTTGACGAGGAATATTTAACCGATCGCCTAAAAACACCAGACAGAGAAATCACACATGTGCTTTCCTTGGCTTGGCTATTCTCTAAAAAATATAAAACTTTAAAAGGAGAACATTAATTAATATCAGAAACGAGATTATTAATTACATAGAAGGCGGCCAATACTGTTATTTTATTACCTTAACGATGCATGAGAAAGCCAATACTCTTGATGCTGAAGAGGCATGTAGACAATTCTATAAATCAATAAATATTGAAACCTTCCATAAATCAAAGAACGCAGTTCGGATGCTGTTTGTATTGGAATACCACAAATCCGGGGTTCCTCATATTCATTTATTATCGGAAGACCCGACATACAGAATTCTTAACAACAAAAAAAGAAATAACTTCGACTTTAAGAAAGTTGTTAGAAGCTCTTGGATTAATGCAGGCAAAAAGACTTGCGCACCAGAAAAGACCTGCGGTCTTTCAAACAGATGGTTTGAGACAATAAATGAATCTGACCGCGTCACGCAATACGTGACCAAGCATATTCCCGATGAGGAGCGCGGTGAAATCCTTTGGGAGCTCTACGCGCCAGAGGGCCGGAGAATACCTTCCATCTAAGTAGCACCAAAAAAACCATCAAAAAAAACATAAAACCGGCAGGGTTAGCTGCAGCAATATGTTTTTCACGTGAAATGTTTTATTTAATGCCCGACCAGTGAAAACATCGGCAATTAACAAAAGAATAAAGAACAAAGAAGAGACAAACATTTTTTCATTTTTTATTATTCGCCACTAATAGTCCTAGCACGTGGCCGGGCAATTCGCGCACGCAACAGGTACAGAAGGTCTGTTCCTCTACCGAACCCAGGCCAATGCTCATGAAGCACATTCAAAAACATACCGGTGTTTTGTCATTGAGTTAGGTCAAAGACCCGAAGAGCTATCCGCTCCGACAGGGTCCGGCTCGTCAAGCCGATCTAAGTAATTTCGGTACTTAACGTAGTGATAGCCACCCTGTAACTGATCTCGACCAAATTGTGTATCTGATTTGTATTCTATCTCTCCATTATATGTTTTAAATGACAAACGCGAACCACCAATGCCATATATTTGGTAGTTATCTGGATTCTTCAAGTAACCAGGGGTTCCCGCGTAGGTGTCCTCAAACACTTTTACTATTCCATCGCGCCGCGTAATGTATTCCTTGTAGTCAATGGGATCTAGGCTTACTCCTCCAACTACCGAAGGAAATACGCACAACTCAGATTCACAGACAGCCCGCGATAACCCTTCCTCGTAATACCAATACGCCATCATTTCATAGGAACGCTCAAAACTGATGGATACCGTATATTCAACGTCATTAAGATAGACTGGCGATAACTCTACGGGCTGCGATCTCGACACCAGGAAGGCCTTTCCTTCAACTTTACGGGCTCCCTGGGGGATACTGAAACCTACGTTATTACGGGGATCTGGCAAATGAAATCCAAACGACTGATAATCGTCGATCAGGCTACAAAACTCTTCCATATCACCACTTTTTACTACGTCGATATGCCTACCGATAGTATATTTCTCGACAGTTTGAAAATCAGGATGATTGCACACCACCCTAACAACGTCTTCAAAGGTGCTCTCCCACTCCAAGTCGGAAAACGGACTGAAGTCCGTTTGGTCAGCCCAGACGCTGGGTGCTGCGAGGAGAAACATCGGCGCGATAAAGTAGCCTTTCGATATCAAAAAAATCCTCCTGGTCTTACCTTAGACCCAAAACGCTATATTACAAGTAAGCGATATGGTTCAGTTTATCGATAGGGAAACACGGGCTTATTTGGTCGCCGCTCCCGCTTCGAGTCCGAGTCGACTTGATAGTCGGGTAACTCACTAGGTGTCTTCCGCATCAGTCTGCGCCTGCTGTCGTGGCCCTGAAATCTACGTTAGGCCATACAGGGGTTCCATGGAACAAGGTTGGCAGACAGGGCGGCTTCGAAAGATAGCGTGAGATTCTTTGCTCTACGTGGTGATCCAAGGCCCCTACGTAAGGGTTCGATTTGCCTGCATACGGATGCAGTCACCTAGCCGGCCCGACAAGGGGCTGGACCATGTCGTCAAAGTCTGACAACAAGGTCATCAGGTCAAGGATAGGCATTGTTGGTTCACCCCCAGCCACAATCGCTCCTTCGTCAAGCATAAAATCCAGGAAAACCCGGTCTTCTTTAACGGTCACCAACGGGAAGTCGCGCACACCCTGCATCAACGTAGCCACCACCTCCTCGGCCTCGCGGTCAGTGTGCGCTGCGGGGCGACTTGGTTCACGCAGGGCCATGTCTGCGCGCACGACGCTACGAATTAGCCCCTGGTCCACAAATGCGTTCAGATCGCCGAAAGGATAGCTGAACGGAAAAGAGCGCTCCCAAGCCGACTGCGGAATCTCCCCGGTCTCTAGATTTAGGCTGGCATCCATCTCGTTTCCGTCGACGTCGATCACACGAAGTTCGCGGAGATTTAGGCCCACACCATGGGTCACCGTCTCCATCAACCAGCGCTGGTACAATGTGTCAGGCCCTTCGAAGTCCTTCAGGTGGAAGAAGAACGGCGACTGGTACAGGCTGATCGCGTTGATTGCCGAGATCGTATCCTCCAGGAAGCGCTGTTCCTCTTCCTGGATCGAGACCACGCCTTCGTCCTGCAGGACCTCCATGTAAAGCCCCTGAAGGCCGGCGTGGAGGATGCGGATCATCAGGTCGCGGACTTCCTCGATGCGCTCTGCCGGCACGCGGCGTTCGATTTCGTTGTGCACTGCCGGGTAGCCACCCTGGGCAAACAGGCCCATCAGCTCCGCAGAGGTTTGTGCAATCGCCTGGTTCTGCGACCCTTCGACCGTATCGTCGTCACGGGCAACCTGGCGCGCGATTTCGTTGCGCACGTCGGGGTTGTGCAGCATGGCGAGATAGGTGCGGAAGCGCTCCAGCGAGTCATCGGCGTCGGCCGGCAGGAACAGGTAATGAAACTCGTCGGCCGGGCTCTCGCGGACGCCGCTCAGGAAGTACATCGCACCTTCCTGCAGGGCCGGGCGCTGGTAGTTGCGGTAGTACAGGCCATGGCCGGTGCGGTCCATTAGGCGGAAGTCGAAACTCGGGCCCAGCTGCCGGTTCTCGCGCACACCGTCTTCATTGAGCAGCGGGACCACGTTCTCCGACTGGAAGTTGATGAATTCGATCGTGCGGGTATCGCCATCCGGGGTCGGGATGTCCATCTCCTGGGATACCTGGCCCGGGACCTCGAGCTCTTGCAACGCCTCGGCACCCAGCGGGATAGCGTCGATGGTCATGCTGATGCTGTGTTCAAGGGCTGCAACCTCACGCTCCATTTCGATCAGGTCACGCAAAGACCCCGCGTCAATATTCAAGTGCAATTCGGCTGTCAGCTCCTGCAGACCGAACGACTCACCCACGCGGGTTTCACCGAGTGCCAGTGCGAGGTTAATGAGGGCGCGGCGGTCCATTTCGCGTGTCACGTGGGCGAGACGGAAGCCATTCAGCTCGAAATTGTCACCGTAGAGCTGCGCTTGGATCCGCTCCAGGGCCAGTTCGGAGTCACTCGCGAACAAACGCGAACCTTCGATCACTATCTCATCTCCGCGTAGACGCAGCCCAGCAACCTGCAGGTCCACGTCGCCGGGCACACTTACCCAAGCCCTTGGGAGCTCTCCGTTCAGATCATGTATCACTCCCTTGGAATCCAGCCAAAAAGAAGCTTTCCATTCGGCCCAATACACTTCGCCGATCCGTTCCTGTCCAGCCATCAGCAGATCGCCGTCATAGCCGACACCTTTCAGCTGAATGAACGTATCTCCATCCGAGCCGTGGCCAATTTCAAAGCTCGTCCAGTAATCGTATTCGAGCCCTGGCAGGCTCGAGGCGACCGATTCAGCCCAAGGAAGGGTTCCCGTTGCGCGGATCGGTCGGCCAACAACCCAAGAGACCAGTCCGTAATCCTCAACCTCCATTTGACCGTTAACACTCACTCTTGGACTCGCCGGTCCTAGCAACTCGGCAAACGACTCGTACAAGGCATCTTCAGGGTCCGGGCGATAACGAAAGCGATAGTCCACGGTCCCACCATCCCTGTCGTAATCGAGTCGGATGATGTCGAACTCGTCAATCGCTTCGGCATGTGCTTCGAATCGGTCCAGGAGATCTTGAAGGTTGTCTTGAAACTTCACTTTCACCAGGAGGTCTGCGCCAATCCATGCTGCAGCGGCCAATGCCAGTAGGCCCAGACCCACTGCGCCCTTCTTTAGTAAGCGTCCCATAAAGATCCTCCCTTGATAAGCCGTTCCATGTCCCCTCTACGCACAATGGCACAGGCGCTATCCTTGACACCATGTGCCACTAAACTGGTTTAGCTATGCTTCGATTGCTGCACCCGTGGCGCCACCGGAATAGTTCAGTCCGCCCCGCCGGCTTGTAAAAATACAAAGAAGACACCGGCGATTCGCCAATTGGCACGGAACATTATCTCTCAATACCAGATAACGGCCATGCGTAACCGCCGGTAACTCCACCTATTCCAGTGTCCAAGTTTTAGTGATTGTTACGCCTTAATTCCTACGATATCTTTGCTCACCCCAATCTTTGATGCAATATACTCAATAAGCTCGCCTTCAGAACGGAACTCAGCGTTATCGATAAGCTCTTGATGATCCTTCAACTCGCTTCCGTATTCATCTTCTGATATCACGGATCCACAACGAATAACTCCTGACATATAATCTGGAACATCATCGTCAAGGTGCACGGATACATATGCTATTTTTTTGTTACTCAAAGCAAATCCTCTTGATTTTATTGAATTTCATATCGAAGGTTCCTCTATCTACCATGTTGCGAATTTAGTTAATCCAGTTTTACGGCCAGCGCCACCTTAAGTCTAAAGCACTACTACATCCTCACCGACCTGCGAAAATCTGAAGGTAGACCTCATGGACCCCATCCATGCTTTTTATCGGCTTCTTCAACTTCGAATCACCGCTTTACAAGCGCAGCAAATGACGCGATAAATGCGACCCACGACAGCAAGAGCGAATCAAAGAACCGATCATAGTAATTCAGTCCGTAAAACGAGCCATCAAGGTGAAAAGCAAACCCCTTTCCGCTCCATAGAATGGCGTTGGAATTGAAAAGGTTCCACATAAAACCCTCAATCGAAGACAATCCCAATGATAACTGTGTTGTCTGTAGATCTTCCCCCGAAATTGGCATCCAACCTCCAATGTAGAGAAATCCGAAGATCAGCGTCCCCCTAACAAAAATAAACAGGAAAAGACTATCGTCGGTCGCCTTCTTACTCGGTTCCTCCACGTTCGTTTCAACTCCCTTTGTTTTCCGGAGCCCTCTCGAGTTACCCTCCTCCAGATGTGCGTATCCTTCCTCCTCTGGCGGAACGTATTTGTCGCTATCAAATCGTTTAGAACATAGCGATTCGTCTAAGGGTTCCGACTTATCTCTACCTCCACCATCCGTGATCGGCGACGCCTGTTGGCCCAATACTCTCCGCCCCCCGAGCTCCTGCTGCGGCGAGGCCAACTCTGAATCTACATCTGTTGGCGATAGAAGCCGGATCGCCTTGCCGTCAGCATCGAACGGATCGGTAATTACGTCCGCTTCGTAGTCCGGATAGCACTCCATTACCGCGAGCAAGGCTTCATCGGTCGATTGCCCTTCTCCGAAATCTTCTTGAACTTCGTACTTGCCCTCAATCTTGCGTACTACTCGCACGACACATCCCCTGTGCTGAATCCAACGATCAAGTCAACAACTATGTGGACCATCTCAAACCACTGGCGGACATTCTGCCCAACTGCGCAACCACAAAATTTGGAGTGTGGCTCGCACCCCACTACGGAGCCGCTGATTATGACGCTTCCCCACCAGCCGATAGTCCACAAGCCGATTCTAGGACAACACTGATTAATATGCCTGCACCCGGCTCCGTGCCCCGCCGAAGCATTTTTGGAAGGGCACTGGGGCCATGACGGCCGGCCTGGGCGCCTGTAACCGCCGTTTTTGCCGGTTCCAGGGCGACTTCCGGTCCTGCGGACACACTACCCCTGCGGCAGCAGCCCCCATCTTCGCGCACGGTACAGGTTCGCCAGAGCGAACAGGCTGTGCAGCTGCGCGGTGTTCTTCTTGAGGCCCCGGTAGCGCACCTTGCGATACCCGAACAGGTTCTTCAGCACATGGAACGGATGCTCCACAATCGAACGCAACTGGGCCTTCTGCCGTTCATCGGCGCGGACCTGATCGCGTTCCGGAGCCTCTGGCATCGCGCGCACCGTGCCGCGATTGCGTGCGATGTGGGTCTCCGGGCCATGCCCTTTGTAGCGGTGGACACTCCCCTAATGCTGCTCCATGTCGACCGGGTTCGATGGCAGGTTCCAGTGGACGACGGAATGGCACCAGGAGTGAAAATCCAGCCCCTCCTGTCCCACCGACGTGCTGGCCAAAACGAAGGGGCGAAACGGTGAATTAAAGCGGCCCGTACCTAAACCTGCGCGCGCGACGGCACCGCCGTTATCGCCACGCATGTCACCAAAGCCCAGGATATAACGGCACCGGATCATGACCTCGTCGACGGTGAGGCGGCGATGCTCCACGCGAACGTCATCCACCTTGAGCCGCACCGAGCGCATGGCCAGCGACTCCGCTACAGCCCTGGCGACGACATCGGTGCCTGGTCGCCACGTTGTCGGCCAAATGACCCGGACAAAGTCGGATTAGTACCTTCAGCGACAGCCCGATATCCCTCTGTTACGCTCCTTGAAAACAGAATGGCACTGCATCAACACAGAGAATGGACTCCCCATTCTCGTAGGAAGCAGATCGTCATCAACGGCGCAGGTAGCAAGGCGGGGAACATGGAACCATTCTTCGAGCGACCCATACTTAACTCTCCCTATCAGTACCCCGGTCGCCACTGGGAGCTGGATAATCAGGGCCAGCCCACCCAAAAAATCCTCGAGAAGCGTCGCCGGGCGGAGTTCATCACCCCGATTCCCCAACCGAAGAAGCGCAAGCATGGCGGCAAGCAAGCCACCATGGCGTTCGACGAAGGCCTGGGGCTCTCCAACGACGAACAGCAGTACGATCACACGGCCGTCATCAATGCCGTGCGTGAGGAAGTGGATAAATGGCGCCGCCTTCCCAACCCCAACGACTGGCGAGTAACCCCGGAAACCGCAAGGCTGCTTCAGCACTGGCGACACCATGACTTCTCGGGCATCCGTCCCTTCTTCTGCCAGGTAGAGGCCGTGGAGACCGCCATCTGGTTGACCGAGGTCGCCCCGCAGATCGGCAAGAACGGCGCACGCTTCCTGGAGCACCTGGCCAACGCCAACAACGAGGCCAACCCGGAGCTGATGCGCCTGGCGCTCAAGCTCGCCACAGGCGCCGGCAAGACCACCGTCATGGCCATGCTAATCGCCTGGCAGACCATCAATGCTGTCCGCAGGCCCAACAGCAAGAAGTTCACCCGGGGCTTTCTGCTGGTCGCTCCCGGCATCACCATTCGCGATCGTCTCCGCGTGCTGATGCCCAATGACCCGAACAGCTATTACAAAAGCCGCGAGTTGGTCCCGAGCGACATGATGGATGACCTGGGCAAGGCCAAGATCGTCATCACGAACTACCACGCCTTCAAACGACGCGAACGCCTGGAGCTCTCCAAGGGTGGCCGTCTACTGCTGCAGGGCCGGGGCGGTGATGACCTCAATACGACGGAAACCGAGGGCCAGATGCTGCAACGGGTCATGCCCGAGCTGATGGGCCTGAAAAACATCCTCGTCATCAACGACGAAGCCCACCACTGCTACCGCGAGAAACCCGGCGGCGCAGACGAGGAAACCCTCAAGGGCGACGAGAAGAAAGAAGCCGAGAAAAACAAGGAAGCCGCTCGTCTCTGGATCAGCGGCGTGGAGGCCGTCAATCGCAAGCTGGGCGTTGCGCGCGTGTACGATCTCTCCGCCACGCCCTTCTTCCTTAGCGGCTCCGGCTATGTGGAAGGCACCCTCTTCCCCTGGACCATGAGCGACTTCTCGCTGATGGACGCCATCGAATGCGGCATCGTCAAGCTGCCCCGCGTCCCCGTGGCTGAGAACATCCCCGGCAACGAAATGCCCATGTTCCGCGAGCTGTGGAAACATATCGGCAAGAAGATGCCCAAGAAAGGTCGTGGACAGAGCAAGGAGCTCGATCCCCTCAGCATCCCGGTGGAGCTGCAGACCGCGCTGCAGGCCCTCTACGGCCACTACGAGAAGACCTGGCAGCTCTGGCAGAAGGCCGGCATGAAGGTGCCCCCCTGTTTCATCGTGGTCTGTAACAATACCGCCACCTCAAAACTGGTTTACGACTATAATCTCCGGCTTCATCCGCGAGCACGAGGACGGCACCTCCAACGTCGAGAACGGCCGCCTTGAACTGTTCCGCAATTTCGACGAGCACGAAAACCCACTCCCCCGCCCCAACACCCTGCTGATCGACAGCGAGCAGCTGGAATCCGGCGAGGTACTGGATGCGAATTTCCGCACGCTTGCCGCCGACGAGATCGAGCGCTTCAAGCGCGAGGCACTGGAGCGGGGCGGGGCCCTGGCCAACGACCTGCGCGCCGGCAAGGAAATCGACGACGCGACCCTGCTGCGTGAGGTCATGAACACCGTCGGCAAAGAAGGCCAGCTCGGCGAATCCATCCGCTGCGTCGTTTCAGTCTCCATGCTCACCGAGGGCTGGGATGCCAGCACCGTCACCCACGTGCTGGGCGTGCGCGCCTTCGGTACCCAGTTGCTCTGCGAGCAGGTCATAGGCCGTGCCCTGCGTCGCCAGTCCTATGAACTGAATGAAGAGGGCCTGTTCGACGTTGAATACGCCGACGTGCTTGGCATCCCATTCGACTTCACCGCCAAGCCGGTAATCGCCCCACCGCAACCGCCGCGGGACACCGTGCATGTCAAGGCTGTGCTGCCGGAACGCGAGGCGCTGGAGATCACCTTCCCCCGCGTGGCTGGCTACCGTGTGGAGCTCCCCGAGGAGCGACTCAGCGCGCACTTCAATGATGACTCGGTGTTCGAGCTCACCCCAGCCAACGTCGGTCCCTCCATCACCAAGAACTCCGGCATAATCGGTGAGGCGGTCGATCTCAGTCTCGAGCATATCCGCGACATGCGTCGCTCCTCGCTGCTGTTCCACCTCACCCAACGCCTGCTTGTCACCAAATGGCGTGACCCCGGCGAGGAACCGAAACTGCACCTGTTCGGCCAGCTCAAGCGCATCAGCCGGGAGTGGCTGGACACCTGCCTGGTCTGCAAAGGCGACACCTACCCCGGCCTGTTGATGTACCAGGCCTTGGCCGACGTCGCCTGCGACCGCATCACAGCGGCCATTACCCGCGCCGAGCAGGGCAATCGGCCCATCAAGGCCGTGCTCGACCCCTACAACCCCACCGGATCCACGGCGAACGTCAACTTCAACACATCCAAGATTGATCGCTACGAGACCGACAGCCGCCGCTGCCAGCTCAACTGGGTGGTGCTCGACAGTGACTGGGAAGCCGAGTTCTGTCGCGTCGCCGAGGCCCACCCCAGGGTCCTGGCCTACGTTAAGAACCACAACCTCGGACTGGATGTGCCCTACCGCTACGCCTCGGAAACCCGCATCTACCGCCCGGATTTCATCGTTCAGGTCGATGATGGCCACGGCGAGGACAACCCGTTGAATCTGATCGTCGAGATCAAGGGCTACCGCGGCGAGGATGCCAAGGAGAAGAAGGCAACCATGGACACCTACTGGGTGCCGGGGGTGAACCACCTGGGCAGCTACGGCCGCTGGGCCTTCGCCGAGTTCACCGATGTGTTCCAGATGCAGGACGACTTCGCCAGCAAGGTAGAAGCGGAGTTCAACCAGATGATCAGCCGCGTGGCCGCCGAGCCGTCAGCGTAAGGGATTTACCATGGCAAGAAAGACACAACCTAAGAGCCCCAAGTCCATCGAGTCTCTCACCCACGACGAGGCGACGCGCAGCAACATCCCCACCGCCGAGTACCAGTCGGTGATGAAGAAGGACGAACAGGATCCCGTCAGCGTCAGCTACCCGCGCGGAAACGGTGAGCTGGGCGAAGAGAAGGAAAGCCGCAACCGCGACCTGGATCCACAACTGGTCTGGCGAGGCAAGGATCAGCAGGATTGGTCCGACCTGGTGGTGCATGCCCCGCCGCTCTACATCCAGGAGAAGGTGCACCCCAAGGTATTGATCGACGACCTGCGCCTGCGCAGCGAGGCCGATCAACAGGCCAGCGACGATCAAGCCGACCTCTTCGCCGATTTCAACGGCCTGGACAACGACGCGGAGATCACCGAGTTCTACCAGCACGACGCCCACTGGACCAACCGCATGATCCTCGGCGATTCGTTGCAGGTGATGGCCAGCCTGGCCGAGCGTGAAGGCCTGCGCGGCAAGGTGCAGTGCATCTATCTCGATCCGCCCTACGGCATCAAATTCAACTCCAACTTCCAGTGGTCCACCACCAGCCGCGACGTCAAGGACGGCAACGCCGCCCATGTCGCCTTCCCGTAAATTCGGTCCATTGAAAACTGGAGGTCTCCGGGCACACTAGAGCCAAAGGAGGCCGAGATGCGCAAGAGTCGGTTTACGGAGAGTCAGATTGTTCAGACGCTGAAGCAGGTCGAAGGCGGCCGGAAGGTGAAGGACGTCTGTCGGGAGATCGGGGTCTCTGAGGCGACCTACTACCAGTGGAAGTCGAAGTACGGTGGCATGGAGGCTGCGGACGTCCGACGGCTGAAGGAGCTGGAGGACGAGAACAACCGGCTCAAACGGATGTATGCCG
>NZ_KB906118.1:0-54790 GCF_000381185.1 Thioalkalivibrio sp. ALMg13-2
CGGTTGAACCCCAGGATCAGTGTCTTCGGGCCAGGGCATGAGAGGCCGGTGAGGAGAACCCCTGGCGCTCCTATGAGGTGCGCCCTTCCCCGGAAGGGCCGACCCTCGACTGTAGAGAAGGGCAGCTCCGCGACGAAGTGAAGTCCGGTCGGTAACCAACCCACGTATATCAGAGTGATCCACCGTCGCAATTCGCTTCTCGTGCCCTGACCCGAAGACATTGAAACAAGGAGGCCTCTATCGAACGCTATAGCCAACCGTTGACAGGTCAATCCATATCAGGAGCGTGCTTGCACAGCTGTGGTTCCACAGACCCACACAGGACAGCAGCACCCGGTGGCGGTCAGGAGAGCAGGACGAGATTGTCCCGATGGATCAGCTCCGGCTCGAGCAGGTAGCCGAGCTCGGCCTCGATGCGATCGGCACGCTGGCCGCGGATACGCTGAATCTCGCTGGCCGCGTAGTTCGTAAGCCCCCGTGCCACGGCGGTCCCGTCCGGATCCACGCAGGTCACGACCTCGCCGCGGCGAAAATCCCCCTCGACGCTGACCACACCTACCGGTAGCAGGCTGCTCCCCGATTCGCGCAGCACGCGTGCGGCCCCGGCGTCCAGCTGCAACTGACCGCGCGAGTGCAGCTGGTCCGCCAGCCAGCGCTTGCGCGCCGCCAGCGGTTCGCGGTCCGGCTTTAGCCAGGTGCCCAGTGCTTCGCCCTTCAGTACCCGCCCCATCACCTGCGCCTCGCGTCCGGAGGCAATCACGGTATGCGTGCCGGAACGGGCCGCGCGTTCGGCAGCCAGCAGCTTGGTTGCCATGCCACCCCGGCCCAGGCGACCGAAATCGGCTGCCACATAGCGGTGAAGCCCGGCATCCGAGGCCCGGCCCTCCTGGATCAAGCGGGCATCCGCATGCTTGCGCGGATCGCGGTCGAACAGGCCATCCTGGTCGGTCAGGATCAGCAGCAGGTCGGCCACCACCAGGTTAGCCACCAGCGCGGCCAGGGTGTCGTTGTCGCCGAGCCGGATCTCCTCGTAGGCCACGGTGTCGTTCTCGTTGACCACCGGGATCGTGCCCATCTCGAGCAGGGCCAGCATGGTGCTGCGGGCATTCAGGTAGCGCGAGCGGTCGGCGAGGTCATCGTGGGTCAGCAGGACCTGCGCCGCATGCAGATCGTGGCTGGCGAACTCGCGCTCGTAGGCCTGAACCAGGCCCATCTGTCCGACCGCGGCGGCGGCCTGCACGTGGTGCAACTGGTGCGGGCGCTCGGTCATGCCCAGCCGGCGCATGCCCTCGGCCACCGCCCCGCTGGAGACCAGGATCACCTCCAGCCCGCGCCGGCGCAGCGCCGCGATCTGGTGCGCCCAGGACTCCAGCGCCGGGCGGTCAAGCCCGGCACCATCGGCGGTGATCAGCGCGCTGCCAATCTTGACGACGACCCGGCGAATGGCGGGGAGCGCCCGTGTGGCAGACGCTGTCACGCGGGGTCCTCCGGCTTGTCCTCCGGCGTCCCCATCGCACCCCGCCGATCGGCCTCGGCCGCCGCCTGCGCGGCCTCCTCGACATGGCGCATCACCGCCTGCAGCAGGGCGTCCACGCCCTCGCCGGTCACCGCGGAGATGGTAAACACCGGATGCGCCTCGCCCTGGTCCGCACGCACGCGCTCGCCCAGCGCCGCAAGTTCCTCGGCATCCAGCAGTTCCTTCTTGTTCAGCACAATCCAGCGCGGAAGGGCCGCCAGCTTGTCGCTGTGGTGCTCCAGTTCGGTGATCGCGGTGCGCAGGTCCACCAGCGGATCGGCCTCCGGGTCCGGCGGGGACACGTCCACCACGTGCAGCAGCAAGCGGGTGCGGGCCAGATGCTTGAGGAAACGTGTACCCAGACCCGCGCCCTCGGCCGCGCCTTCGATCAACCCGGGGATGTCGGCGATCACGAAGCTCTGGTTGACCCCGATGCGCACCACGCCCAGTTGCGGGATCAGGGTGGTGAACGGGTAGTCGGCGATCTTCGGGCGCGCGGCCGAGGCCCGCGCCAGCAGCGTGGACTTGCCGGCATTCGGCAGGCCCAGCAAACCGACGTCGGCCAGCACCATCAGCTCCAGCGACAGCTTGCGCAGGTCGCCCGGGGTGCCCGGCTTGCTCTGACGGGGCGCCTGGTTGGTGGAGGACTTGTACCGGGTATTGCCGAGCCCGTGGAAACCACCCTGAGCGACCAGCAGACGCTGGCCCTCGTGGGTCACATCACCCAGGATCTCGTCGGTCTCGGCATCGCGCACCTGAGTGCCGATCGGCACTGCGATCTCCAGATCCTCGCCGGAAGACCCCGTACGATTGCGCCCCTTGCCGTTCTCGCCACGCTCGGCATCAAACCGGCGCTGGTAGCGAAAATCGGCCAGGGTGTTAAGGCCTTCGTCGCCCACCAGCCATACGGAGCCGCCATCTCCGCCGTCACCCCCGTCGGGCCCGCCAAAGGGGATGTATTTCTCGCGGCGGAAGCTGACACAGCCATTCCCGCCGTCGCCGGCCTTTACGGTAATGGTGGCCTCGTCGATGAACTTCATTGCTTGCTTCCCGAAGTACAGAACAAAAAAAGCCCCGTCGAACGGGGCTTTTCGCGAACGCTTCGCTGTCCGGCCGGCTTACTGCTGCGGCTGGATGCTCACGAAACGACGGTTGTGCGGGCCACCCACCTTGAAGACGACCTGGCCGTCAACCTTGGCGAACAGCGTATGGTCCTTGCCACAACCCACGCCCTCGCCGGGATGATACTGCGTCCCGCGCTGACGAACGAGGATGTTGCCGGCGCGCACGACCTGACCGCCAAAGCGCTTCACGCCCAGGCGTTTGCTCTCGGAATCGCGCCCGTTGCGGGTACTGCCGCCTGCCTTTTTATGTGCCATGGTTCAGCTCTCCTGAATGCCTGCGGCGATCAACCGGCGATGCCGGTGATGCGCACGGTGGTGTAATGCTGGCGGTGTCCCATCTGCTTCTGGGAGTGCTTGCGCCGCCGGAATTTCATGATGTGGATCTTCTTGGCGCGGCCATGGTCTTCGACCTTGGCGGTGACCTTGCCACCGTCCACCAGCGGGGCCCCGACGCGGACATCGTCACCCGCACCGACCATCAGCACCTGGTCAAACTCGACCTCGGAACCGGCCTCGGCCTCGAGCTTCTCGATGCGAATCACGTCGCCTTCGGCGACGCGGTACTGTTTACCACCTGTTGCGATGATCGCGTACATTTCCCTGGGACTCCGTTGCGATACCTTGTGTGGACCAGCTGACTGGGAGCTGGTCTCGCGAAAGGGCGGAAATGCTAGCAGCGCTTCTCGCTCGGGTCAATGCCGGGAAGCGGCCAGGCCGCGGGAACGCTCATGGACGGGTACACGTGGACACCCCGTTTTTTCGATCCGGGGCGCGCGGCAACAGCCCTTGACCCATCCGGCCCGCAAACCGCTCCGACGCGCGCCCGAACTTGTACATTAGGCAGCGTTTCCCTAGCATGCCTTCGCCCCTCACGACCACCTCACATGAGCCTGCTTGCCTACCCCCATGCCCATTGAAGCAATCCGAGAACTGGCGGCCGACGACATGCAGGCCGTCGACCAGTGCATCCGCGAGCGCCTTAGCTCGCCGGTGGTGCTGATCAACCAGCTCGGACACTACATCATCCATTCGGGCGGCAAGCGCCTGCGACCGCTGCTGGCCACCCTGTCAGCGCGGGCCTGCCATGTGCAGGGCCAGGATCCGGTGACCCTGGCGGCGGTGGTGGAGTTCATCCATACCGCGACCCTGCTGCACGACGATGTGGTGGATGCCTCCGAACTGCGCCGCGGCAACGAGACCGCCAACCACATCTTCGGCAACGAGGCCGCCGTCCTGGTCGGTGACTTCCTCTACTCGCGCGCGTTCGAGATGATGGTCGAAGTCGGCTCCATGCGGGTCATGGAGATCCTCTCCCACGCGACCAACGTGATCGCCGAGGGCGAGGTGATGCAGCTGATGAACTGCCACGACGCCGACGTCGACGAGCAGCGCTACATGCACGTGATCCAGTCGAAGACCGCCAAGCTGTTCGAGGCCGCCTGCCAGCTGGGCGCCATCCTGGGCGAACGCCCGGAACACGACGAGCAGGCGCTGGCCCGCTACGGCATGCACCTGGGCACCGCCTTCCAGCTGATCGACGACGTCCTGGACTACTCCTCCGATGACGAGGTGACCGGCAAGCGCATGGGCGACGACCTCGCCGAGGGCAAGCCCACGCTGCCGCTGATCCATGCGCTGCGCGTGGGCTCCCCCGAGCAGCAGGCCGTCGTGCGCCGGGCGATCGAAGAAGGCGGCCGCGATCAGGTCGACGCCGTGCTGCAGGCCGTACACGGAACCGACGGCCTGGCCTACACCCGCTCTCGCGCCGAGGCCGAAACCGACGCCGCCATCGAGGCGATCTCCACATTGCCCGATTCGCCCCAGCGTCAGGCCCTGATCGATCTCGCCCGTTTCGCCGTCGGGCGCAACCACTGACGCGGCGCGACCCACGCCGCATGGCGGGTCGACCGTTACCGATAGGATTTTCAGCGCCCGGGGCATGGACACGCCCCGGGAGGCTCGGCATAATAGCGGGCTCGGTTCGGAGTGTAGCTCAGCTTGGTAGAGCACTGCCTTCGGGAGGCAGGGGTCGAAGGTTCGAATCCTTTCACTCCGACCAACCTTCTTCTTGACCCTGGTCTTCCGGCCTGTGGCCCGATTCAAGCGGCCCATCCGGAAGCGGCCAGATCCCGATCACGTTCAGGCCCTGCGGACACGTCCATGACCGCCAATACCCCGGCCGTTCGCGGCACCCTCTATATCGTTTCCGCGCCCTCGGGTGCCGGCAAGACCAGCCTGGTCGCCGCCCTGCTTGAATCGGTGACGGCGGTGGAGGTCTCGGTTTCGCATACCACACGGACGCCGCGCGCCAGCGAGGTCGACGGACAGCACTACCACTTCGTCAGCGCCGAGACCTTCCTCGGGATGATCGAGGACGGCCAGCTGCTGGAACACGCCAAGGTGTTCGACAACTTCTACGGCACCGCGCTCGCCAGTGTCGACGAACGCCTGGACGCCGGGGTGGACGTGATCCTGGAGATCGACTGGCAGGGTGCGCGCCAGGTGCGCGCCGCCGTGCCGGATGCGCATTCCATCTTCATCCTGCCGCCCTCGCGCGACGAGCTGGAACGCCGCCTGCGCGGCCGCGGGCAGGACGAGGAAGACGTGATCCAGCGCCGTCTGCGGGATGCCGAATCCGACTGCACGCATTTCCGCGAGTACGACTACACCGTGGTCAATGCCGACTTCGACCAGGCCGTGCGCGATCTGGCCTGTATCTTCCGCGCCAACCGCCTGCGCACCGTGGAACAGGAGATCCGATCCGCATCCACGATCGGGAATCTGTTGGCGGGCGCGCATGGGTCGGCGTAACATGCAAGTTTCAAGAATTTACTGACCGGAGTATCCGATGGCACGCGTCACCGTCGAGGACTGCCTCGAAAATGTCGAAAACCGTTTCCAGCTGGTGCTGATGGCTGCCCGCCGGGCCCGCCACATTGCCCACGGGAAGGAAGCCCGCGTACCCGAGGACAACGACAAGCCCACGGTGATCGCCCTGCGCGAAATCGCCGCCGGCGTGGTGGGTATCGAGGTGTTCGACGAACACGACGAACGGCCCCAGAACCAGATGCTGGACTTCAGCACCATCCGTCATCTGGAACAGCTGGAAGCCGACGAGCGCTAGGAGATTTTCTGAATGGCCGCTGGGCAGCCAGCTTCGCCCGGGGCCCCCTCCTCGGTACCGGGCGACTCGACCCGATTCCTGATCAGCGATTTATGTTCCGAGCTCGAGTCCTACCTCGAGCCGGAAGAGGTCGAGGAGGTCTATCGCGCCTATCTCCTGGGCGCGGAATCGCACGAGGGCCAGACCCGCAAGACCGGGGAGCCCTACATCTATCACCCGCTCGCCGTGGCTCGCACCATGGCCGAGATGCGGATGGACCACCAGGCGATCAGCGCCGCCATCCTGCATGACGTGATGGAGGACACCGCCACCAGCAAGGACCGTATCCGCGCCGAGTTCGGCGAGGAGGTCGCAGAGCTGGTGGACGGCGTGTCCAAGCTGACCCACCTGCAGTTCCAGTCGAAGGCCGAGGCGCAGGCGGAAAACTTCCGCAAGATGATGCTGGCGATCACCCGCGACATCCGGGTGATTCTGATCAAGCTGGCCGACCGCCTGCACAACATGCGCACCCTCGGTGTGATGCGCCCGGACAAGCGCCGCCGCATCGCCAAGGAAACCCTCGAGATCTATGCCCCGATCGCACAGCGCCTGGGCATGAATGCCATGCGCCGCGAGCTGGAGGAACTCGGTTTCTCGGCCAAGCACCCCTGGCGCGCCGCGGTACTGGAACGCGCAGTACACCGGGCCGGCGGCAACCGCCGCGAGCCGATGAAGAACATCGAACAGGCGATCTGCTCGCGCATGGAGGCTTCCGGGATCATCGGGCGCATCTCCGGGCGCGAGAAGAGCCTGTACAGCATCTACCGCAAGATGCGCGACAAGCACCACTCGTTCGAAGACGTGTTCGACGTCTTTGCCATCCGCATCATCGTCGACGACGTGGACACCTGCTACCGTTCGCTGGGCGTGGTGCACAACCTCTACAAGCCGGTTCCGGGGCGTTTCAAGGACTACATCGCGATCCCCAAGTCCAACGGCTACCAGTCGCTGCACACCATCCTGTTCGGCCCGCAGGGCGCCCCGATCGAGGTGCAAGTCCGTTCCACCGAGATGGATCGCGTGGCCGAGAGCGGGATCGCCGCACACTGGCAGTACAAGGCCGGCAGCGAATCCAGCCGCACGGCCCAGAGCCGGGCACGCGAATGGCTGAAGGATGTCCTCGAGATCCAGAACAGCGTCGGCAACTCCATCGAGTTCCTGGAGAACGTCAAGGTCGACCTGTTCCCTGACGAGGTCTACACCTTCACCCCCGAGGGCGACATCCTCGTGCTCCCGCGCGACGCCACCCCGATCGACTTCGCCTACGCCGTGCACTCGGACGTCGGCAACCGCTGCGTGGCCGCCAAGATCGATCGCCAGCTCGCCCCGCTGTCGGTACGCCTGCAAAGCGGCCAGACGGTGGAGATCGTCACCTCGCCCGGCGCCCGCCCCAACCCGGCCTGGCTGTCCTTCGTGGTCACCGGCAAGGCGCGCACCGGCATCCGCCACTGCCTCAAGTCCATGCAGTCCGAGGAGGCCCGCACCCTCGGCGAGCGCATGCTGGAAAAGGCGCTGGAATCCATGGATACCAGCCTGCCCCGCATCTCGCCGGCCCGCCTGGACCAGATGCTGGACGCGATGCAGCTGGAAGACCTGGACGCGCTGTTGATCGATATCGGCCTGGGCAATCGCATGGCCTCGCTGGTGGCCCGCCAGATGGTCGGCAAGGAAAGCCCCGACCCGACCGCCACAGAGCCCGCCACTACGACCACGCTCGCGGTCAACGGCACCGAAGGGCTGGTGCTGAATTACGCCCGTTGCTGCCACCCGATCCCGGGCGACCCGATCATTGGCCAGTTGAGCGCCGGGCGCGGCCTGGTGGTTCACCGCGAGAACTGCCGCAACGTCCTGCACGAGAGCCGCGACCGGTCCGACCGCACCATCGCGCTGGAGTGGTCGCATGAGCCCCAGCTGCAATTCACCGCCGCCGTACGCACCCGCACCGCCAACCGCCGCGGGGCGCTGGCCGACATGGCCGCGGTCATCGCGGATCACGGCTCCAACATCGAGCACATCTCGTTCAACGAGCAGGACGGCCACTCCACCGCGATGACCTTCCTGCTGACCGTACGTGACCGCCAGCACCTGGCCCAGATCATGCGCGGCCTGCGGCGGCTGTCCGACGTCCTGCGCATCTCGCGCCAGCGCGGCTGACACGCAACGCCCCCGCTGATCCGCCACCCGGCGGGCAGGCTTCTTGCAGCCGCCCCGCGCGCAACGGAAGATCGGGGCATGATCGTCGACATCCTCAATGAAACACTGGGCGTCGCGCTCACCGCGGCGCCCTGGTTGTTGCTGGGTCTGCTGGCCGCCGGCGCGGTCAAGGCCCTGATCCCGGAGGCC
This sequence comes from Thioalkalivibrio sp. ALMg13-2, assembly GCF_000381185.1. Lineage (NCBI taxonomy): Bacteria > Pseudomonadati > Pseudomonadota > Gammaproteobacteria > Chromatiales > Ectothiorhodospiraceae > Thioalkalivibrio > Thioalkalivibrio sp. ALMg13-2. The sequence continues at coordinate 8,147 of NZ_KB906118.1, forward strand.
GCCCTGCAGCGCTGGCTCGGCGGCGCCGGCCTGGCGGCCACGGCGCGTGCCGCCGTCGTCGGGGCCCCGTTGCCGCTTTGTTCCTGCGGGGCCATCCCCACCGCCCTGGCCCTGCATCGCGGCGGTGCCGGACGCGGGCCCACCACCGCCTTCCTGATCGGAACGCCGGGTGTCGGCGTGGACTCGCTTGCCATCAGCTACGCCCTGCTGGGCCCGGTAATGGCCGTGGCCCGCGCCCTTGGCGCCATCGTCACGGCCATCACGACAGGTTTACTGGTGGGGCGCACGCGCGCCGCGACGGACCCCCCGGAGGCGACCGGGGCCGAACCCGACACCTGCGGCGGATGTTGCGAGACCGACACGGGCTGCGCCACGCCCGAAGCCCCGCAACATCTCCCCACGCGGCTCCGCAGCGGACTGCACTATGCCTTCCACGACGTGCTCGACGATATCCGCCTGTGGCTGGTGATCGGCCTGCTGGTCGCCGGCGCCCTGCTCGCCCTGGTCCCGCCGGCCACCCTGGCCGCCTGGGGCTCGGGCCTGACGGCGATGCTGGTGATGGCCATCATCGGCATCCCGATGTACCTGTGCGCGACCGCCGCCACACCCATCGCCGTGGGTCTGATCGCGGCCGGCGTTTCGCCCGGCACCGTGCTGGTGTTCCTGCTGGCCGCGCCGATCACCAGCCTGGCGACGCTGGGCGTATTCCGCCGCGAACTCGGCACCCCGGCGCTGGTGCTCTACCTGGCCGGAATCGCGGCCACCACCATCGCGCTGGGGCTCGCCCTGGACGCCGGACTGGCCCACACCGGGGTCGACGTCGCCACCCAGATGGGCGCCGCCGGCGAGTTGCTGCCCGCCTGGCTCGAGTGGAGCACCCTGGTCATCCTGATCGTCCTGGCCACACCGGTCCTGCGCCGGTGGCTGGACCGCCTGATCCCTCACCCACAGCCGCGGAGCGCGTAAATGTCCAATCGTTCCATCGGACTCGATGAACCGCTGTACCGCTACCTCCTCGAGCACTCGCTGCGCGAGCCCGAGGTACTGGCGCAGCTGCGCGCCGAAACGGCCGGCCTGCCGGAGGCGAACATGCAGATCGCCCCGGAGCAGGGACAGTTCATGGCGCTGCTGGCGAAGCTCATGGGCGCACAGCGCTATCTGGAGATCGGCACCTTCACCGGCTACAGCGCGCTGGCCATCGCCCTCGTCCTGCCAGAGGACGGCGAGGTCGTCACCCTGGACAAGAGCGCGGATTGGACCGCCACGGCCCGGCGTCACTGGGGGCGCGCCGGGGTCGCCGGACGCATCCGGCTCGAGCTGGGCGAGGCGCGCAACACGCTGCAGGCGCTGGAGGCCGCCGGCGAGACCGGTCGCTTCGATCTGGCCTTCATCGATGCCGACAAGACCGGCTACCCCGACTATTTCGAACACTGCCTGCGCCTGGTACGCCCCGGCGGCCTGATCCTGATCGACAACACCCTGTGGCACGGTACCGTCGCCGACCCGGACGACCAGCGCGACGACACCCGCGCGATCCGCGCCTTCAACGACGCCCTGCATCCCGACGAGCGCATCGACCTCTCGCTGGCCCCCATCGGCGACGGCCTGACCCTGGCCCGCCGCCGCTGAAGCAGAGGCTGCCCTGGATTCACCACAAAGCCTCCGGAGCGCATCGAGAAGGACCAGGTCAAGGGCGAATCCTCCACGAAGCCTTACCGGCAAAGGCCGCTGTCGCCAAGGCCACGGCGGCATATGGCACGGCGCTCCACTGACTGCACCACCCAACCCGCCTCGGCCTCGTCCAGCTCCAGGCGGAATTCGTAGGCACTGACGGCATCGTCGCGCAACCCGGTCAGGCGGACCTCGGCGCGCTCCGGACGCGGCTGGTCGATCTCCAGCCCGGCGTAGTCAACCGCCAGTCCAGAATGCCAGGGGCTGGCCGCCAGCCACGCCATCACCGCGGCACCGGGCATCACCGTGGGCGCCTGCGAAGGCACCGCCTGCGCCTCGAAGGCGGTAGGCGCCGACTCCCAGCCGTCCGGCGCAGTGCCCGTTTCCGGGCCCGAAGCGGACGTGGCACAGCCCGCCAGCAGTACCGTCAGACACCCCCATGCAACCCGCCATCCCCATCGCATCCCGTGGTTCCTCTCGCAAAAATTTCCCTGCGCTCGAACATACCGGACCGCCAAACGTCCTACCATGGCAGAAAGACCAGATCAGTCCGCCGCCCTGCGCGGACCGGGAGGAAGACACCATGAAACTGCTCAAGCTGCGCCACATCCTGATGACGAGCCTGTGCGCCCTGTTGCTGGCCGCAAGCCCGCTCCACTCCGACGAGCATGCGCCCGCCGCAGAGGACGACACCACCGCCAGCGAGATGGAAGAACTGCGCGAATCCTGGGCCGAGACCCGCGAGGAGATCCAGGAAGAAAGCACCGAGGCCGGTGAGGCCACCCGCTCGCGCACCCGCGAGACCCTGGACGCGATGGACCGCGAACTCGGCCGCCTGGGCGACAACCTCCGCGAGGGCTGGGATGACCTGAGCGACGCGACTCGCGAGCGCCGCGAACGCGCCTACGACGGACTGGTCGAGGAACGTGACCGCCTGGCTGAATGGTCGAGCGAGATGCGCGAGCGCTCCTCCGGCGCCTGGGGCGGTATTCGCGACGGGGCAAAGGACGCCTGGGGCGGCGTGCGCGACGGCTCGCGCAAGGCCTGGGGCTCGGTGCGTGACGCCTTCCGCGGCGGCGACGAACCGGCCGGGAATGCGGGCGAGCCGGACGTTCAGGACTGATGCGGCGACACCCATCGCTCACCCCCTGGATCGGCAGCGCGGCGCTGATCCTCGCATCCGCCAGCCTGACCGGTTGCGACGGGTTCGGCGGCGCGTCCGGGACCCCCGACCACCTGGAGCGTACCACCGATCCGGAGGTCCTCCAGCGCGGTGAGCGCCTCTACCAGCAGCACTGCGTCGCCTGCCACGGGGCGCAGCGCGAGGGCGCCGAGGACTGGCGCCAGCGCAACCCCGACGGCACCCTGCCCCCGCCGCCGCTGGATGGCAGCGCCCATACCTGGCACCACCCGTACTGGCAACTGAAGGACATGATCCGTTTTGGCGCCGAGGCGCGTGGCGGCGCCATGCCCAGCTTCGAAGACACGCTCTCGGAGGCGGATGCCGAGGCGATCATCGCCTGGCTGCAGTCGCACTGGCCGGACGAGATCTTCGAGGCCTGGACACGCTACGACCGCAACCACCCCACCCAGGCCGACTGGGAAGAGGCCATGGGCGAACCCTGGGTGACCCACCCCGACGGCTAACCCGACGCCGAGCCATACGCACACCGCCGCGCAGCCCCGATACAATGCACACGGAATGAGTCGGCCTGTACCGGCGTCATTCGAATGAGACGCTGCGCGGTCACCGCATGGCAGGGAATGCAGTAAAACAAGGATGGCCGGGAGGGGCCCATGCATGATGCCAAACAGCGCGCGTGTGACAGCGAGCACCGGGGGTGCGCGTGAATCGACGCGCCAACGACTTCGCGGCGGTTAGCGAACAAGCCCGTCTGCAAGGCCTGGTCGAGCAGGAACGCCAGGCAAGGCGCCGCGCCGAGACCCTGGCCGAGACCCGGCTGCAGGACGTCTACGCCAAGCAGAAACAGATCGAGCTGCTCAACACCATTGCCTCGACGGCCAACCAGTCGGACTCCATCGCGCATGTTCTGCGCTCGGCCCTCGCGGCCATCGGGCAGTACCTCGACTGGCCGGTGGGGCATGCCTATCTGACCCGACACGACGAAAACAGCGACTACAGAGAGCTGAAACCCACCGGCATCTGGCACCTCGCCGCCACCGAGCCATTCACCGAGTTCCGCGAGAACACCGACAACACGCCCTTTGCCAGTGGCCACGGGCTACCCGGCCGGGTACTGGCGCACGGCGAACCGGCATGGATCGAAGACCTGGCCGCGGACGACAATTTCCCGCGGGCACCGCAGGCCGCCGCCAGCGGCCTGCGGTCCGGATTCGCCTTCCCGGTCATGGTCGGCCAGGAGGTCGCCTGCGTCCTCGAGTTCTTCGCCGCCGAACCCACCGCCACCGACCCCGACCTGCTGTGGCTGATGTGGCAGATCGGCGTGCAACTGGGCCGCGTGATCGAGCGCAACCGCCACGAAGAACACCTGCTCCACAACGCCTCCCATGACCAGCTGACCGGGCTCCCCAACCGCCGCCTGTTCCACGACCGCCTGGCCCATGCCATTGCCCGCGCCACCCGCGAACCCTTCAACCTGTTCGCCGTGCTGTTCGTGGATATCGACCGCTTCAAGGTCGTCAACGACAGCCTCGGGCACCCGGCCGGCGACGAACTGCTGGTGCGGGTCGGGCGGCGCCTGCTGAACGCCCTGCGCCAGAACGACACCGTCTCGCGGCCCAAGGGGGACGAGGCCAACCGCCCGGACGACACCCTCGCGCGCCTGGGCGGCGACGAATTCACCATCCTGCTGGAAGGCCTGCACGAGCCGGTGGACGCCCTGCGCGTGGCCGAACGCCTGCAGGCCGTGCTGCACGAGCCGTTCACCATCGCCGGGCAGGATATCTACGTCACCGTCAGCATCGGCATTGCCACCCGCCCCTACGGCCAGAGCTGCCCCGCCCGCGAGACCAACGCGGCGGACGACCCCGCGCGCCCGGCCACGCCGGACGACCTGATGCGCGAGGCAGACATGGCGATGTACCGCGCGAAGTCACTGGGCAAAGCCCGCTGCGAGTTCTGCGACCCCGGCATGCAGACCCAGGCGCTGCAAAGTCTGGCCCTCGAGACCGACCTGCGCCATGCGGTGGAGCGCGGCGACTTCATCGTCCACTTCCAGCCCATCGTGTCACTCGGCGAGGACTGCATCACCGGCTTCGAGGGCCTGGTGCGCTGGCAGCGCAACGGCGCGCTGGTCGCGCCGGACGACTTCATCCCCATCGCCGAGGACACCGGGCAAATCCACCTGATCGACATGCAGGTGCTCTACACGGCCTGCTGTCAGCTGGTGCAATGGGGGATCGACCACCCCGAGATGCCGCTGACCATCAGCACCAACCTATCCGCCCGGCAGCTCACGCGCCCGGGACTGGTCGACGAGGTGCAGACGATTCTTGCCGGCACCGGGGTGCCGGCCTCCCAGGTGCGCCTGGAGATCACCGAGACCGCGACGCTCGGCAATCTCGACGAGCTGATCGAGACCCTGCACCAGCTCAAGGCCCTGGGCATCAGCCTGGCAATGGACGACTTCGGCACCGGCTACTCGTCACTCAGCTACCTGCACCGGCTACCGCTGGACATCCTCAAGATCGATCGCAGCTTCGTCTCCGGGCTGGACCACGACGAATACAGCCAGCGCCTGGTTCAGACCGTAATCCACATGGCCCGCAACCTGGGTCTGGAGGCCGTGGCCGAGGGCGTCGAAAGCCATACCCACGCCGCGACGCTGCGCGCCCTCGGCTGCACCCTGGCCCAGGGCTACTACTATTCCCCACCGGTGGACGCCGCCAGCGCCACGGCCCTGCTTTCCGGCGATGCCCTGGTGGGCTGTCGGTAGAACGACCGACGGCTGCATGGACTCGGAAAAGCATGGGGGTGCGTGTCACACGGCCTGCGGTGCCACCCCACGCCGGCGCGCGATCACTTGACGCACCACCAGCTTCTCCAGCTCCACGATCACGAACACCGCCAGCCCGAAAGCCAGGATGCGCGCCCAGTCGTCCGCACCGATGGCGGTAGTCCCGAACAGCGTGTGCATCAGCGGGACATAGGTGAACGCCAGCTGCAGCACCACCAGCACCCCGATCGCCAGCCACATCGCGCGCGAGCGGAACAGCTCCCCGCCCGGTAGCACCGGCTGGTGAATCAGCCGCAGATTCAGCAGGTAGAACGCCTGTCCGGCCACCAGGGTGTTGATCGCCACCGTGCGCGCGACCTCGTCGGCGACCCCGGCAAGACTCTCCATGTAGACGAAGTGCCCGAAGGTGCCGGCCCACAGCAGCAAGGCAACGAACGGGATGCGCCACAGCAGGAAGCCGGACAGCAACGGGGCATTCGGCGCGCGGGGCGGGCGCTGCATCACCCCCGGCTCGGCGCGCTCGAAGGCCAGCGCCATCGCCAGCGTCACCGAGGTCACCATGTTGACCCACAGCACCTGCACCGGGGTCAGTGGCAGCGCCAGGCCCATCAGGATGGCCATCATGATGGTCAGCGACTGCCCGGCGTTGGTCGGCAGCATGTGCAGGATCGCCTTGCGGATGTTGTCGTAGACCGTGCGGCCCTCCTCGACCGCATGGGCGATGGACGCGAAGTTGTCGTCCGCCAGCACCATCTCCGAGGCCTCCTTGGCCGCTTCGGTACCCTTCCCGCCCATGGCCACGCCCACATCCGCGCGCTTCAACGCCGGGGCGTCGTTCACCCCATCGCCGGTCATGGCGACGATCCGTCCGCCCGTCTGCAGCGCCTTCACCAGCCGCAGCTTGTGCTCCGGCGAGGTCCGCGCAAAGACATCCGTGCGCTCCGCGATCTCCGCCAGCGCGGCATCGTCCAGCGCATCCAGCTCGTGGCCGGCACGCGCCTCGGCATCCCGCCCCAGCCCCAGCTGCTCACCGATCGCCCGCGCAGTGGCCAGGTGGTCCCCGGTGATCATCTTCACGTCGATCCCCGCCGCGCGACAGTCAGCCACCGCGCGGATGGCCTCCTCGCGCGGCGGGTCGATGATGCCCACCAGCGCCAGCAGGGTGAAGCCACCGGCCTCGACATCGTCGAAACGCAGCTCGCCACCGTCCGCTTCGGCCTCGCGCACCGCGACCGCCAGCAAGCGCTGGCCACGGGCCGCCACCGCCTCCATCGCCGCGTGCCAGTGTTCCGGATCCAGCGCCTCGCGGGTCTCGCCATCCACCTGCTGCTGGTCGCAAAGCTCCAGCACGCGCTCGGGCGCGCCCTTCAGGAAGATCCGCGCGTGCCCCTCGTGGTCGTGGTGCAGCGTAGCCATGTAGCGGTGATCCGACTCGAAGGGGATCACATCGATGCGCGGGTGGCGTTTGCTCTCTAGGGGCACGTCCAACCCGGCCTTGCGCGCAAGCGTCACCAGCGCGCCCTCGGTCGGGTCGCCTTCCATCACCCAGTCGCCATCCTTTTCGTACAGCTGGGCGTCGTTGCACAACAGACCCGCGCGCAGCACCTCGCTCAACAGCGCGTCGTCGTCCGGGTCGATGTCCCGCTCGTCCTCGGAGAACTGGCCCTGCGGCGCGTAACCCACGCCACTGACGCGGATCTCGCGGGTGGCCGTACGCAGGGTCTGGGCGGTCATCTCATTGCGTGTAAGCGTGCCGGTCTTGTCGGAACAGATCGCGGAGACCGCACCCAGGGTCTCCACCGCCGGCAGGCGGCGGATAATGGCATTGCACCGCGCCATCTTCTGCACCCCGATGGCCAGGGCAATGGTCATGATCGCTGGCAATCCCTCGGGGATGGTGGACACCGCCAGGCTGGCCGCAGCCAGAAACATCTCGTCCAGCGGATAGCTGCGCACCCAGTAGCCGAAGGCAAAGGTGACCAGCGCAAGCACCACGATCACCGCGGCCAGCCAGTGGCCGAACTGCTCCATCTGGCGCACCAGCGGCGTCTCCAGCCCCTCGACTTCGCCGAGCATGGTGGAGATACGCCCGATCTCGGTGTGCTCGCCGGACGCCACCACTACGCCCATACCGCGGCCAAAGGCGACCAGCGTGCCGGAGAAGGCCATCCCGCGGCGATCCCCCAGATCCGCCTCCGACTCTACCGCGGCGGTGTCCTTCTCCACCGCCACTGACTCGCCCGTCAGCACGGCCTCCTCCAGGCGCAGATTCTTGGTCTCGAACAGGCGCAGGTCCGCAGGTACCCGGTCCCCGGCCTGCAGGTACACGATGTCCCCGGGGACCAGCTGCTCCGCGGGGATCTCGCGCCGCTCGCCGCCGCGCGCCACCAGCGCGCGCGGGGAGAGCATGCGGCGGATGGCATCCAGCGCCTTCTCCGCCTTGCCCTCCTGGACGAACCCAATCAGCGTGTTGATCAGGACCACGGCCAGGATCACACCGGTATCCACCCAGTGACCCAGCAGCGCCGTCCCCAGCGCGGCTACCAGCAGGATGTAGATCAGGACATTGTGGAAATGGCGCAGGAAGCGCCGGAGAACACCCGCCCGTTCGGGCGGACGCAACTGATTGGGGCCGTAGTGCGCCAGGCGCTCCTCGGCCTGTTCTGCCGTCAGCCCCTCGCGCGAGGTCCCCCAGTGTTCGAACGCGGCATCCGCGTTCTGGCTGTGCCATGCCGGGACATCGCGATCCGCGCGGGGGGACTGGGGGTCGGAAAGTTCGGCCATGGGCAACCCATTCGCATGTCAGCGCTGCCCTATCGTCCCCCGGCACCCGGGGAACGGCAAGCCCCAGGGAAACCCTGATCGGTGTATCCCTGGATGCCTGCCTGCCGCATCGGCGAACGGATCAGAACTGCATCCCGACCTTGCCCATCACGCGCATGTTGTCGGCATCCGCGCGGCGGCCGTCGAAACGGTCGTTCTCGGTGAACTGGTAACGCGCCTCCAGCCCCAGGAACCACTGGCGATCCAGCTGGTACTTCAGGCTGCCGCCCACCTGGGCCGCCCACAGGCCGTTCGTCTCGTCGTCCAGCTCGGCCCGCACGTAACCGATGCCCGGACCGAAGCCCAGCGACAGACGTTCGTTCGGCTCGAACATCCAGTGGCTGTTGATCTCCGCGCTGGTCATCTTCAGTGGGTCGTCGCTGTAGCGGGTCACGCTGAAGTGATGACGCAGCACCCCGGTGGCCGGCTGAAACAACTGGCAGTTGGCACCGATCTCGACGCCATAGGCCGCATCCGAACTGGCATCGGAGAGGTCCGGAGAAACCACCCCGCCCAGCAGGGCCACGCTGGGCTCCATGCCGCGCTCGACCGCGCTGGCCTGCGCGAACGGCACCAGCACCAATGCACCCAGGGCCAACATCGACATCGTCTTCTTGTGCTGCATCGCACACCTCCTGATCAATATGAATAAGCAGACGCTAATGGTAGCCCAGCATGGCGTGATCTTCATCACGCGCTTACGGAACGCGTGGCCCGGAATGGAATTTTCCTCCCCGCAGTTGCATCTCTCAGCCGAAGCTCGACCCCGGACGGGGTTTCCTGATCCCTGAAACATTCAGGGGAACCCTCGGCGGCCGAAGGCCTCGAAGGGGGTGAACCCGCCCAATCCGAAAAGGCGAAGTTCGCTCTTCCAAGCAACAAGAAGAACCATCCACTCAGAAGCAAACGGAGGACCTCATGTCCGACCAACCGAATGCAAATCGTCGAAAGTTCCTGCGTCAGGCATCCGCGGCCGTGGCGGCCATCCCGGTGATCAGCATGGCTGGGATGTCCACGGCCAAGGCCGACAACCCCAAGGCCGAGGACGGCCATCGCCACGACTACGTGAACAATGCAGCAGACGCTGCCGGTCACGAGGACTACTCGGAAGGCGAGAAGTGCAAGAACTGCGCCTTCTGGGGCGGCGGCGACGCCGAATGGGGCCAGTGCTTCCACGCCGACTTCCAGGGTGTTCAGGTGAACGCCGCTGGCTGGTGTGACGAGTACGTCGGGGCCTAATCCTGACACCTCCGTCCGGTCCGGGTATCCGGGCCGGACGTTGCCTCCCGCAGCGCTCCCCCGCTGCGACTTGCATCCCCGCCGCACCTCCCCGCAAGCTAGACCCTCAATTCCGTAAACCGGCCTCACCCTTGCCGAACGTGGCCGAAAGGAATGTGCGTGCCTGACCACTCATCCCGGCCGTCTCGCCGCATCGCCTCCGGCGACCCACGCCCCGACTCGCGAGTCGGCCGCTGATGGACCTCTCGCCCGCCGCTTTCACCATCCTCTACCTGGTCTACGGCCTGGCATTTTTCTCTCTGGGCGTGGTCGCCCTGGTACTGCCGCGGGGCGATGGCACGCTGCCGTTTGCCCGGCATTTCTGGCTCCTGGCCCTGTTCGGTCTGGTCCATGGCACCTACGAGTTCCTGCAGGCCGCAGGCCTGCACTATCCGCCCGCCCGGAACCTGTGGCTCAACGCCACCTGGCAACTGCTCTCCTATGTGCCGCTGCTGGAGTTCGGACGGCGCGCCCTGATCGTCAGCCACGCACGCATCCGCCTGGATGCCCTGTGGCTGTACCCGGTCATCGTCGCCGGACTGCTGCTCGTCGTCGGGATGGCGGAGGATCCGGGCCGCGGCCTCGCCAATGGCGGGCGCTACCTGGTCGGCGTCCCCGGCGCACTGCTCGTCGGCCTGGCCTTCTGGTTCCTGCTGCGGCGCCCCGCCCTGCGCGCCCCGCAACCCGGCGATCATGGCCGCCACTATCCGGCCGTAGCCACCCTGGCACTGGCCTTCCTCGGCTATGCCCTGCTGACCCCGTTCCCGGGGACCGTCGATCCGGGGCTGCCCGGCTGGCTGCCAACCTATGGCGACTTCCTCGAGGCGACCGGGCTGCCGGTACAGCTGTTGCGCATGTTCACGGCCCTCCTCGCCGGCATCGCACTGATGAGCCTGACCCGTACCCTGGGCACCCAGCAGGGCGACGACCTGTTGCGCATCCTCGACACCATCAACGGCTTCGTCTATCGCTGCCGCAACAACCCGAGCTGGGACGTGATCAATGCCGAGGGCGCGCTCGAGGAATTCACCGGGTACCCGCGCGGGGATTTTGTCGAGGGCGGCATGACGTTCGGCGACCTGGTCCATCCGGATGATCGCGAACGGGTATGGCGCGAGGTCTCGGAAGGCCTTCAGCGCTCCGGTCAGTTTCAGATCCAGTGGCGCATGATGCGGCAGGATGGGGGCGTATGCTGGGTATTCGAACGCGGGGCCGGCACCTACGACGACCGGGGCCGGCTTCGGTACATCCAGGGCCACGTGATCGATGCCGACGAACTGGTCACCACCAGCGAGAGCCTGCGCGCCAAGACCGACGAACTGGAGGCCTTTCGCTCCACCCTCGATCTGACCCTGGACGCGGTCTTCCTGTTCGACGTCGAGACCCTGCGCTTCATCTACGTGAACCAGGGAGCAGTGGACCAGACCGGCATCGCGCGCGAGGAACTGCTGACCCTGCACCCCTTTGATATCAAGCCGGACTTCCCGGAAGGCCGCTTTCGTCAGCTGATCGAGCCGCTGCGCCGGGGCGTACGCGACCAGCTCCGCTTCGATACCAGCCACCGGAATCGCGACGGCTTCGATGTGCCGGTCGAGATCTCCCTGCAGATGGTGGCGCCCCGCGGCGAGACGGCCCGGTATGTGGCGATCTCGCACGACATCACCCAGCGCAAGCGCAACGAAGAGGCGCTGCTGCAGGCCCTGGCCGAGCTGGAGACCTCGCGCGACGAACAATCCCGCCTGCTGGAACTGACCCAGCGCGAACAGGGGCGCATGGCCGCCCTGCTCTCCGCGATGAGCATCGGCATCCTGTTCGAGGACCGCGACGGCCGCGTGGAATACGTGAACCCGGCCTTCCGCCGGATGTGGGCCATCGACAACCAACTGGAATTGGTGGGACGGGCCTCACGCGAGGTGCTGGAGCACTCCACCCACCGCTTCGCCCGGCCGGACCACGCCTCGCGCCATGTGCTGCACGTGCTGGATACCCACGAGATCAGCGAACGCTTCGAGGTCGACCTGTACGACGGGCGCATCCTCACCCAGGTCTCCTACCCGGTGCACGATACCGACGAGCGCACCATCGGCCGCCTGTGGCTGTACGAGGACGTGACCCACGAGCGCCAGACCGCCCAGCAGCTGGTCTATCTGGCCGAGCATGATGCCCTGACCGGGCTCTACAACCGCCATCACTTCCAGAAGCACCTGGAACACATGATCCACAGCGAACGCCGCCGCAGCGGCCGCTTTGCCCTGCTGTATTTCGATCTCGACGAATTCAAGACCATCAATGACACCTTCGGCCACCGCGCCGGAGACACCGTGCTGGTACGCGCGGCCGGCGAGATCGCCGCGCTGGTTCGCAGCCAGGATATCTTCGCCCGCCTGGGCGGCGACGAGTTCGCCATCCTGGTCGATCGCGACTCGGAGCACGAGCCGATCGAGCTGGCCGAACGCGTTGGCCGCGCGATCGCCTCGATCCCGTTCCGCTTCCGCGGCCAGAACTACCGGCTCACCGCCAGCATCGGCATCGCCCACTACCCCGAGCACGGTGACAACGTGGAGGACCTGGTGGCCCACGCGGACACCGCGATGTACCAGGCCAAGGACCTGGGCAAGAACACCTGGGCGGTATTCGACCGCAGCCGCAACACCGCCGAGCACATGCTGGAGCGGATGTCCTGGAGCCAGCGCATCGCCTCGGCCCTGGAACTGGGCCATCTGGAGCTGCACTACCAGGGGATCTACGCCATCGATGACGGCCACCTGCACCACCTGGAGGCCCTGGTGCGCATGCGCGACCCGACCAAACCCGACGAGATCGCCATGCCCGGCCAGTTCATCCCGATCGCGGAGAAGACCGGCCAGATCCTGGATATCGACCGCTGGGTGATCCGCGAGAGCATCGCCCGCCTGGCCGGCGACCCGGCGATCGCCGGCATCGCGATCAACATCTCCGGGCGCAGCTTCGACGAACCCAGCCTTCCGCAGTACATCGCCCAGCAGCTGGCACAGCATGCGGTCGAGCCCCGCCGGCTGATCATCGAGCTGACCGAGACCGCCGCGGTGTCCGAGATGCAGGACGCCCAGCGCTTCATCGAGGCGCTGCAGCACACCGGCTGCACCGTCTGCCTGGACGACTTCGGCTCCGGCTTCTCCACCTTCGCCTATCTCAAGTACCTGGGCGTGCAGATCCTCAAGATCGACGGCATGTTCGTGCGCGATCTGCCCAACAACCGCGACAACCAGGCCTTCATCCGCGCGATGGTCGATGTCGCCCGCGGTCTCGACAAACGCACCGTCGCCGAGTGTGTGGAAGACGGCCCGACCCTCGCGATGCTGGCCGAACTGGGCGTGGACATGGCGCAGGGCTATCACCTGCACCGGCCATCCCTGGAGATTCCCCGCGAACGGAGCGACACGGAATAGGCCCAGCGTTCCTTTCCGGAAAGCGGCTCAGTCCATCATCTCGACACGCTCAAAGAGCTCCGCCTCGTCCCCCTCGAAACGAAAGCCGACGGCATCCGTCGCGACCCGGAACTCGCCTTCCGCCTGTATCCAGCCCTGTTCCAGGACGCTCGCGTCGACACGCTCGAACAGCCGCTGCAGCGCCAACGCAGTGGCACCCCGGGCCGCGTATTCCAGGCCGTGGCGCTCCCATCCGGAACGGGCCGCATCCCCCAGTCTCCAGCCGGTCTCGACGAACCCGGCAATCCACAGCGCGCGCAGCAGCCCGTCACCCCACTGCTGGCGCAACTGCGCCATCCCGGAACGCGTATCCGCGGCGGCCTCCACCGTCGCGACCAGCGATGCGGGCAACAGCTCGCGCCAGTCATCGCTCTCGAAAGCGCCCGGCATCAAATCCTCGTCGATAATCTGAACGAAGTCCGGGACCGGGTCGGAACCCGTGCGCTGCGCCAGCTGGATCAATGCCCCGGCCTCGTCGCGATAACCGGACAGGGCAAACCCGCACAAGTGATGATCCACGATGTCGTGCACGAACACCGACGTCGGGATGCGCTCGCCGGCGAAGGGCGTCGCCGCGATCACGTCCGCGCCGCGTCCTGGCAGATCCAGCTTCCAGCCACGCACCCCAAAGCCATCCGCCCAGGATTCGGCGTAGTGCGCCGGGATGGCCACGCCACCCTCGTCCCCATCCTGCAGACCCCGTTCGCGCGTCATTAGCTCGTCTCCGTACCAGGTGTCGTCCTTGCACTTTACCGACCGGTCAACTAGTGTGCAAAGACATGGAAGCCATCACACCCAACGACACCCGCGGCGCAAGCCGCGAAGCCCTGCTGCAGGCCGCCCGCGACCTCATTGTCACGCGCAGCTACGCCTCCGTCGGCATCGCCGAGATCTGCGCGCAGGCGGGTGTGCGCAAGGGCAGTCTGTACCACTTCTTCCCCGGGAAGGAGGCGCTCACCCTGGCGATGCTGGACGCGCTCTACGCGGACTTCGAGCGCGAGGTGCTGATCCCCGGGCTGTCGGACGCCAACGGGCTCCGCGCTCGCATCGACGCGTTCGTCCATGCGATCCATGCCTTCGAGGCGCGGATGCAGTCGGAATCCGGACAGCTGCCCGGCTGCCCCTTCGGCAACCTGGCGGTGGAGATGGGTACCCACAACCCGGCCCTGCGCCAGGCGATCCGGAAGCACCTGGATGCGGTCACCGCACATTTTCGCGCCGTGCTGGACGCGGCCGTACAGAACGGCGAGCTTCCGCCCGAAACCGACACCGCGGCCGCCGCCGAACAGTGGCTGGCGCTGATGGAAGGGATCCTGGTGATGGCCAAGGCCGATCAGGATCCGGCCACGATCCTGCGCCTGGGCCCCGCGCTCGGGGCGCTCCTGCTCAACCCGACCCCGGAGGTCCACCATGAGCGATGAACACTTCCCCCTGCATGACGCCGCCAGCGCCCCCGACGCGAAGCCGGCCTTCGAGCAGGCCGAGCAGACCTTCGGCATGGTCCCCAACCTGATCCGCAAGATGGCCAGCGCGCCAGCCCTGGCGGAGGCCTATCTTTCCCTCAATACCCTGCTGCAGCAGACCTCCATGAGCCCGACCGAGCAGTGCACCCTGTTGCTGACGGTCAGCCGCTATCACGAATGCGACTACTGCATGGCCGCGCACAGCATGACCGGCCGCATGACCGGCGTTCCGGACGGCGTGGTCGATGCGCTGCGCGAGGACCGCCCGATCGACGACCCGAAGCTGGAGGCGCTGCGCCAGTTCACCCGCGCCATGATCGAACAGCGTGGCTGGATCGACGAGGCCACCCAGCAGGCCTTCCTGGACGCCGGCTACACGCACCCGCAGATGCTGGAGGTGATCCTGGCGATCGGCCTGAAGACCCTGTCCAACTACACCAACCACATCGCCGGCACCCCGGTCGACGAGCCCATGGCCGGCGAGCGCTGGACGGCACCGGGCGCATAACCACGCCGTCCCAACGTCCCCGAAGGAGAAACCAACATGAGCGAAGAAACCGCCGATCTTGTTGTCATCATGATCACCGGGCCGGAGAACAAGCGTCGTCTGCCGTCGGCCTTCTTTCTGGCGGCCACCGCCGCCGCAAGCGAACAGAACGTCATCATGTACTTCACCGGGCCGGCCACGGAACTGCTGAAAACCGGCGTCGCCGAGAACATCCATCCCATGGAGGGCGGCAAGAGCATCGCCGACTTCATGAAGAACGCCATGGACAACGGCGTCCAGATGATGGGCTGCCGGCAATCGCTTGAGCTGAACGGAATGGATGAATCGGATCTGGCCTACCCGAACCTCCCCTTGCTTACGCCCTCGCAGGCCTTGCCTTCGCTGGGGTCGGCCGGCAAAGTCCTGACCTGGTAATCAAACGAGGGGCCGCACCGGTGGCCCCTCTCCGACCGGAGGCGCACAGGGGCGTGCCGGACCATCGCAAGCGCATCCTCCTGCTGTCCGCCTATCGCGCCGACAGCCACGCGGCCTGGGCGGACTGGTTAACCAGCACCTTCGATGCGTTCGACTGGCGGCTACTGGAACTGCCGGGGCGCCACTTCCGTTGGCGCATCCGCGGCAACCCAATCTCCTGGCTGGACGAACTGGCGACCACGGAAGCCGACGCGGTCATCGCCACCTCGATGGTGGATCTCGCCACCCTGCGCGGACTCCATCCGCATCTCGCCGCCCTGCCGACGCTCTACTACGTGCACGAGAACCAGTTTGCCTATCCGCTGGGCCCGCAACAGGTGGATTCGGTGGACCCGCAGATGGTGCAGATCTATGCGGCGCTGGCCGCGGACCGCATCGCCTTCAACTCGGCGTTCAACCGCGACTCGTTCCTGGAAGGGATGGCGACCCTGCTCGGACGCATGCCGGATGCGGTACCTCCCGGGATACGGGACCGACTGACGCAGCGCAGCGCGATCCTCCCGGTGCCGATCCAGCCAACGGCCGTGGCCGGCGGCACTCGCGATCCGGGCCTGATCCTCTGGAATCACCGCTGGGAATACGACAAGGCCCCGGAGGTCTTTGCCGAGGCCATGCTGACGCTGGCCGGGTCGGGCGTGGATTTCCGTCTTGCCCTGCTGGGACCGCGGCCGGCGAACGCCCCCGAACCCCTGCAAAAGCTGCGCGAGGCCCTGGGGAACCGGATCATCGCCGATGGCAAGCTGCCCCGCAGCGAATACGACGCGTTACTGGGCCGCGCAGGCATCGTCGTCAGTACCGCCCGGCACGAGTTCCAGGGCCTGGCAGTGCTGGAGGCCAGCGCCGCTGGTGCCACACCGCTGGTCCCGGATGCCCTGGCCTACCGCGAACAATACCCCGATGCCTGTCGCTACCCGCAAGGCGATGTCGACACGCTGACGCAGCGCCTGCAGGCATGGCTGCAACAAGGCGCCCCGCCCGCACCCGACGTCCGCGCGTGGACGCCGGGGCGATTGGAGCCGGACTGGAAACGGATGCTGGACGACCTCGTTATGGGCGACCGCAAGGGGTCACGGGTCAATCGCGGCTGACGACGACCCGATCCGACATCTCGTCCTCGGCCACGAACACCGGGCGGATCACGTCGCGGTAATTGCGGATGCGCTGCACGTAGTACACCGGCTGATACCCGCGCGCATAGCCGTAGCGCAGATCCTTGTAGTAACGCTCCTCGGTCAGTAGCGGCAGGATCTCGCGCATGTCGGCCCAGCGATCCGGGTCCCGTCCCAGCTCGCGCGCCAGGCGGCGCGCATCCAGCAGGTGGCCCCGGCCGATGTTGTAGGCCGCCAGCGCCAGGTAGGTACGATCCGGCTCAACGATGTCATCCGGCAGCAACCCGTGCTGACGCTGCAGGTAGCGGGCCCCGCCGTCGATGCTCTCCACCGGGTCCAGGCGATCCACGCCCAGCGACTCGGCGGTGCGACGGGTCAGCATCATCAGCCCGCGCACACCCGTCGGGCTGCGCGCCTCCGGATCCCAGTGCGACTCCTGATAGGCCAGTGCAGCCAGCAGATCCGCGGGCAGATCCGTGCGCTCGGCCGCCTCCTCGAAGTGGGGATGGTACTGGGGCAGGCGATCCTCTATGCGCCGGTTCAGCGCGCGCAGGTCGACGAAGTCGAACTGGTTGATGTAGGCGTAATAGCGCTCGTCCACGAGGTCGCGCAGCTCGCGGCCACCGGCGCCCTGCATCCAGGTGGCGGCCCGCTCGGCGAGCTCGGCATGCTCCGGATCGACATACCACCCCAGCGCGCGCGGCGCGGACAGATCGAAGGCGATGTCGAGATGCGGGAAGGAGCGGCGGTTGTAACGCACGATGTGCGAATCAGCCACGGTGCAGCCGATCTCCTGCCGGGCGACCTGCGCCATCAGGCGCTCGGTGCCGATCTCGCGCACCTCGAAATCGACCGATTCCGGAAGCGCCTCCTCCAGGGTTTCGACGTAGCTACTGCCGGCCGAGACGACCAGATCGACGCCCTCCAGCTCGTCCGTCGAACCCGGCAAGCCGGACAAGTCGCGATGGCAGACGACCTGCTCGCTCACCTCCATGTAGTGCGGACCGCGGCGAAAGCGCTCGTCACGCGACGGCAGATGGGTCAGACCCGCTGCCGCCATGTGCGCCGCGCCGGATTCGAGCGCCTCGAGGACACCGGAAACCGAGTCGGCCATGACCCATTCCACCTTCCAGCCATGCGCCAGGGCAAAGCCTTCGACCAGGTCGTGCTCGGTGCCGGACGTCTCCAGATGCTGGTCAAAGTACCAGGTGGTGGGTGCGTTGCGGGTCACCACGCGCAGCGTGCCGGTCTCATCCACGGAGGCCAGGCGATCGCCCGCAGCCGCGTTGGAAACCATCGTTCCGGGTTGCCCGTTCTCCGAACCACACCCGGCCAGTAACGCCAGCAGGGCCGCCGGGATCAATGCCCGGAAGGCTCGCCCACAGCGCGCGGAGCGAGTGACCCGTCCCTTGCGCTTCGATTGTTCGGTCATACCGGTTTCCTTCCCGTCGGCAGCCGGCGTCAAACGCCAACCGATTCCATGACGGATCCATGAATGTCCGATACAGAGACTAGGGTTTTGCGGAATGGTTCTCAAAAATACCCACACTCGCGGGGTTGCAGAATCACCAAGTATCCGTTCACGGATGTTCGGCTCACCCGTGCCGGTGGGCACAAGGGAGACACGCCCTGTACAGTCGAAGTCCGGCCCATCGCCGAGCGAACGACCGCGGCCAGGAACAAGGCCAAAGGCTCCGCCAAACCCAGCGGGCATCCTTGAGGCCTGGGAGGCACTGATCAATTCGCACGCCCGTGCTCGAGTTGATCAGTGCCTCCCTGGGGGAACGCCTCGACATCCGCGCGATCCAATCGCCCGTCACTTGCCAGGAGCGCGACAACATGCCCGTGGAATCCCTTCTCCTCCTCCTGCTCATCGGCGGCATTGCCGGCTGGCTCGCAGGCCTGCTGGTACACGGGTCCGGGCAGGGTATCCTGCTGAATATCGTGGTTGGCGTGATCGGCGCCTTCCTCGGCGGCTGGCTGTTCACCCAGCTCGGGGTGCAGGCAGCCGGACTGATCGGCAGCCTTGCCGCCGCCACCGTGGGCGCCGTGCTGCTGCTCGGTCTGCTTGGCTTGATCCGAAAGGCCTGATCCACCCGATCCAAGGAGTTCTCATGATCCAGATCCTCGGCATCATCCTGCTGGTTGGCGGCCTGATCGCCGCCCTGGTCGGTGTTCAGGACGCCTTCGGCATGCGCGAGCGCGCGGCGCGGCTGTTCCTTGGCCGCTTCACCCGGCGCACCCTCGCGCTGCTTATCGGTGGCGGCGTGGCCGCGCTGATCGGCCTGATCCTGATGACCTCGAAAATGTGATGCGGTTGGCGTGATCTTCCCGAGGCGGTAGGGTCCGCCTCGGGGGAGCCTGCGACCGACACCGGACGCGGCATCGCTGCGGCCCCCCTGGAACAAAAAACAAGGGGAGACCGCATGACTCTGACACCGTCGCGCCGCCTGGCGCTCTCGATCGCCGTTAGCTCCGCCCTGTTTGCCGCCCCCGCAACCCTGATGGCCGCCGGCTTCTACCTCCAGGAGCAGGGTGTGTCCGGCCTCGGCCGCGCCTATGCCGGGGAGGCCGCCATCGCCTCCGACGCCAGCACCATCTACTTCAACCCGGCCGGCATGACGCGCCTGGAAAGCAACGAGCTCCAGGCCGGTGTGCACCTGCTGATCCCCAACGCGGAGGTCAACAGCCGCGGTACGACCATCAACGGCACGCCATACGATGGCGGCCGCGACAGCAGCAATCCCTACGATCCGACCCCGATCCCCAACCTGTACTGGGCGGAGCAGTACTCCGACCGCGTCTGGCTGGGCTTCGGCCTCACCGCGCCCTTCGGCCTGAAGAACGAGTACAACGACGACTTCTTTGCCCGCTACGACTCGCTGGAATCCGACCTGCAGGTGCTAAACCTGCAGCCCAGCATCGCGTTCGAGCTGACCGACCGGATCTCCATCGGCGGCGGCCTCGACCTGCAGTACGCCGAGGCCACCCTGCGCAGCGCGACGCCCGGAGGGCTCCCGCCCAGCCCGGCCACCGACGGCGAGTTCGAACTCGAGGGTGACAACTGGGATGTCGGCTTCAACATCGGCATGCAGTTCGACCTGAATGATGACACCCGGCTGGGCATCCACTACCGCGACGGCATCACCCACACCCTGAAGGGAACCGCGACCTCCACCCAGCAGGGTGTTCTGCCCGGTCGTGCCGACCTGAAGCTGCCCGATATCGCGTCGATCGGCATCCAGCATCGCTTCAGCGATCGCTGGACGGGCCTGGCCCAGTACACCTGGTTCAACTGGTCGAACTTCGACGAGATCCGGATCCAGTTGCCCCAGGGCAACGAGCAGGTGCTGGAACAGAACTACCGCAACAGCTACGCCCTGGCGGTGGGGGCCGAGTACGCGATGAACCCGCGCTGGACCCTGCGTGGCGGCATCCAGTACGACCAGACCCCGACGCAGACCGACGGGCGCAGCACGCGCACCCCGGATGGCGACCGCACCTGGTTCTCCTTCGGTGCCAGCTACGCCAGCAGCGAGCGCTTCACCTTCGACCTGGGCTACAGCTACATCCACATCGCCAGCGAGGATCTCGACATCACGCGTAACGGCGTGAACATGCAGGGGACGACCAAGGGTCACGTGCACGTCCTGTCGGCCGCCATGCGCTACCACTTCTAGCGCCGAATCCGGGGCTGGGCATGCGCCCCGCCCCGTTCATCACCACTCCAGCTCCACTCCGCAGGCCGCCGCCAGGGCGCGTCGGTCGGCGTCGCTCAGGTCGCGCCGTCCGGCGTTGGCCTCGCCCAGGATCGCGTGCATCACCGCCGCCGGGTCGTCCACGTGCTCGATCCCCAGGGCGTGCCCCAGCTCGTGCGCCAGCGTCAGGCGCAGCTCGTCCGCGTCACTGGCCTTGAACACGGTGATGGAGCGCCGCGCGCCCTGCTGCTCGTAGACCGCCATGTCGAAGGCCCCGGTCGCGCCGATCTCGCGGTTCAGCTCCGCGACCCGTTCGTTGAAGCCATCGATCTCGCCCTCGAGGTCGCGGATCTCGCGGTTGAGCTCGTCGCGCCGACGCTCCAGCGTGCGGCGGCCCTGCTCCAGGTCGTCCCGCGCCGCATCCAGCGCCCGGCGCTGCCGTTCCAGCCGCTCGCGGTTCCCCGCGTTGTGCGCCATGCGTCCGGCATTCCAGGCGGCCACCGCCTCTTCGTACTCGCGCTGGCGCGCCTGAAGGTCCTCCAGGCGCCCCTGGTAGCCCGCGGCATCCGCTGCCAGCGCCGAGTGCCGGTGATCCAGACGCTCCTCGCGCTCGGCGATCCCCCGCTTGAGCCGGTCCAGCTCCGCGCGCGCCCGGTCGCGACTCTCGGCACCCGCCTGGCGCTCGTCGAACACCAGCCGCACCGGCATGCCCTCCCCCTCGCGCTGACGGAAAAGTGTTTCCGGCGTCGGCCCGTCCCACATGCTCACGGCCGCATCCAGGGCCGCCTGCACTGCGTCACGCTCCAGCCGGAAGCGCGGGTCCACAGCCTCCAGATGCAGGGTGATGGGCATCTCGCAGCGCGGCGCGGCCAGGTGCGCATGCCCGGCGGAGCCGCCCGACAAGTGTCCCTCCTGCCACAGGACACCGCCCAGCGCGAGCGCCCCGACACCGCCGACCAGCCATAACGGTATTGCCATTACAGTTCCTCCTTCGCACGCACCCAAGGTACCAGCCAGCGGGTGCCGCCACCCGCGTTTGCCCCGTCATGACGCGCCAGGCACCATTGAACCCATTCGATACCCCCGATTCAGGAGACTGCCATGCTGCGCACCCTTCTTGCCGCCCTGCCGCTCGTTGCCCTGCCGCTCGTCGTCCAGGCCGAGACCCCGAACATCCAGCCCGGTCTCTGGGAAAACCAGACCACCATGATCATGGAAGGCATGGGCGGCATGCCGGACCAGACCGAGACCAGCACCGAGTGCGTCACCCAGGAAGACATCGACCGCGGCGAGAACATCATCGAGGCGCCGGAAGGCTGCACCCTGGACCACGTCGACATGAGCGCCGACCGCATGGACTACACCATGAGCTGCCCCGGCCCGCAGGGCGGACGCATGCAGATGGACGGCAGCATGCGCTTCATGGGTGACCGCGCCGAGGGCGAAATGACCAGCGAGATGGACACCCCCATGGGCCCGATGAACGTGCGGATGGAAATGCGCGGCCAGCGCATCGGCGACTGCTGACCCCCCGTATTCACCACGGAGGTCACAGAGGGCACGGAAACGAAGAACGATCTGGAAAGAGCCGCAAGTACGGGGCGCGACTTGCGTCACTTCAGCCCCCGGACTTTTCTTCGTGCCTTCGTGGTCGTTAAGCCCTGCGCCAGAGGAGGATCTGATTGTTGGCCGGCAGGTCGAGGACCGCGGCGGGCTCGAGGCCGGCGGCCGTGGCGAGGGCATCCAGGTCGGCGCGGTCACGCACGCCCATGCCCGGATCTTGCGCCCGCAGCATCTGGTCGAACCGGGCGTTGGATTCGGCAGTATGCGAACCGTCGTGGGCAAACGGGCCGTACAGCGCGAACAGCCCACCCGGCGCCAGTACCCGGGCCACGCCGGCAAACAGCGCCTCCACCGCCGGCCAGTGCATGATATGCACGGTATTCGCGCTGTAGACGTACTCGAACGGCCCCTCCGGCCAGGCATCCCGCAGCACGTCCAGTTTCAGCGGGGGCCGCAGATTGGGCAGGGCCGCGTCGCGTCGCCAGGCCTCCACGCCCGGCAGGTTCTCTGCCACGTCACTGGGATACCAGTCGAGATGCGGCAAAGCCGCGGCGAAATGCGCCGCGTGCTGCCCGGTGCCGGCGCCGATCTCCAGCACCCGTCCATGCGCAAGGAACTGCTCGCGCAGCTGGGCCAGGATCGGCGCGCGGTTTTGATCCGCGGCCGGGGCATAGGGCTTGTCGGAGGTCATCGCAGCGATCCGTTCACGGGGGACAAGGCAGTATTCTGGACGCCCCGCAACCGCACTGCCATGATCGGGATACACCCTATTTCCAGGCTGCCCTGATGACACCCCGCTTCCGGTTGTTCCTGCCCGCCCTGCTCGTCCTGTTGCTGGTCATCGGCGGCGAGGCGCTGGCCCGCGACATGGCGACCGACCCGGAGCGCCTGCTGCCGGTCGAACTGGCCACCGTCGGGGTGGATGCCGGCTCCGGCACGCCCATCGCGCTGTTGCGACACCCGGCGTCCGGCGAGGTGGTCCCCATCGTGATCGGGACCGACCAGGCCCGCGCGATCCTGCTGGCCATGCACGACATAACACTGTCGCGCCCGCAGACCCACGACCTGATGATCGACCTGCTGGAGCAGATGGATGCGCGCCTGGAACGGGTGATCATTGACGGCCTGGAGAACGGTACCTATCTCGGCTGGCTGGAGGTACGGATCGCCGGCGAGGCCGAACCCCGGTTGATCGACACCCGCCCCAGCGACGGGCTCGCCCTGGCGGTACGCAGCGGGGCCGCCATCCATGTCGCGCCGGAAATCCTGGAGGCCGATGTCGCCTTCGACTACACCCCGCCGGGCGAGGACGAGGTCGTCACCGCCCTCGGCATCACCGTTGTGGAGGCCCGCAACGACCTGCGCGAAGCCCTGCAACTGCCGGACGAATCCGGCGTGCTGGTCAGCCGTGCCGCGGGCCGCGCCGCCGCCGCGGGCCTGACCCACGGCGCCCTGATTCTGAAAGTGAACGGGCGCACGCCCACCACCCCGATGGACTTCCTCGAGGCGATCTCCGCGACACCGGAGGGCGAGCCCGCCGAAATCCGCTACTGGCTGGATGGCGAGACCCGCAGTATCACGCTGCCCACGGACGTCCCCGAGATCAAGGAGTCCGACGACGCCCTGACCGTCTGAGCAGAGCCGGAACGGACGCGGGTCAGTCCCGCGGCGGAAGCCGCGGGCGCAGCCAGTCGAGCGTGGCGGTGGTTGCAAGATCGTGCTCGCCGGCGGTCGCGCCGGGCGCCAGGTCCTCAAGCACCTGACCGGCCAGCTGCTTGCCCAGCTCCACCCCCCACTGATCGAAGGCGTTGATCCCCCACAGCGTGGCCAGCACGTAGATCTTGTGCTCGAACAGCGCGATCAACGCGCCCAGCGTGGCCGGATCCAGGCGTTCCAGCAGAATCAGCGTGCTCGGCCGATTGCCGGGGAAGGTCCGGTGCGGCGCCAGCGCATCGATCGCCTCCGGCGACTGCCCGGCCGCCGCCATCTCGGCGCGCACCGCGGCCTCGTCCTTGCCCATCGCCAGCGCCTCGGCCTGCGCCACCAGGTTGGCCAGCAGCAACGGGTGCTGCGCCGGCAGGTCGTGCTCGGGACGGGCCACGCCGATGAACTCGGCCGGGATGAAGCGCGTGCCCTGGTGGAGCAACTGGAAGAAGGCGTGCTGACCATCGGTGCCCACCGCACCCCAGACCACCGCGCCGGTTGCGTCCGTCACGACCTGCCCGTCCAGCCCCACGCGCTTGCCCAGGCTCTCCATCTCCGCCTGCTGCAGGTACGGCGGCAGCAGCGACAGGCGTTCGTCGTAGGGCAGTACCGCGCGCGACTGCGCCCCCAGCAGGTTCTGGTTCCACAAATCCACCAAAGCCATGCGCACCGCGGCATTGCTGGAGACCGGCGTCTGGCGCACGTGCTCGTCCATGGCATGAGCCCCGCCGAGAAAGGCGCGGAAGCCGTCCATGCCGAGGAGCAGCGCCACCGGCAACCCGATGGTGGACCACACGGAATAGCGCCCGCCGACCCAGTCCCAGAAGCCGAACATGTTGTCCGGGTCGATACCGAACTCCGTTACCCGGTCGCGCGCGGTGGAGACCGCCACGAAGTGGCGCGCGACGGCCGTGTCGTCCGGCGCATGCCGCAGCAGCCAGGCGCGCGCCGCACGGGCGTTGGTCAGGGTCTCCTGGGTGCCGAAGGTCTTCGATGCGACGATGAACAGCGTGGTTTCCGGATCGGCCTCGCGCAGCACGGCGGAGAGCGCCGCGCCATCCACGTTGGAGACGAACTGCACGGTCAGCGGCACGCCGTCGGCCGTCGCCTGTGCATGCGGCGCAAGCGCCCGGCAGACCATGCGTGGCCCGAGGTCGGAGCCGCCAATGCCGATGTTCACCACGCGACGGATCGGACGCCCGCTGTAGCCACGGTGGACCCCCTCGTGGATCCGCCGCACGAACGTCTCGACCCGGTCGAGCTGCGCATGCACCTGCGGAACCACGTCCGCGCCATCCACTTCACAGTGGGCGTCGCGCGGCAGGCGCAGGGCCGTGTGCAGGGCCGCCCGCCCCTCGGTGGTATTGACCCGCTCGCCGGCAAACAGCGCGCGCAGCGCCTCCGATACCTCACAGGCCGCAGCGCGCTCGTACAGGGCATCCCAGGCCGCACCGTCCAGGCGCTGGCGCGTCCAGTCCAGGCGCAACCCGGCGATCTCCTGCACGTCGCGTTGCACGCGATCCGGATCGCGCGCGAACAGCTCGCGCAGGGGCTCGTCCGCCAACCGTCGGGCCTCGACCCGCAAGGCACTCTCCATCACCGCACCCACTCCTGCCGTCATCCTGTTTCCTCGATTGTCCCAAGCGCAGAGTGCCGCCCCGGCCCCTGCGTTACAATTAACAGAAAGTCATCCGGCGCCGCCGGTTCCGCACTTGGGGATTTTTTGCATGCGCATCCTGTTCGCCAGCAGCGAGGCCTACGGTCTGGTCAAGACCGGGGGGCTCGCCGATGTCAGCGCCAGCCTGCCCGCCGCCCTGCGCCGGCGGCGCCAGGATGCCCGCCTGGTGCTACCCGGCTACCCCGACGCCTGTCGCAACCTGGTGGATGCCACCCCGCGCCCGGGTCCGGACGGCGCCCCCTGGCAGATCATCGAGGGCCGACTGCCCGGGACCCGGCTCCCGGTCTACCTGATCGACTGGCCAGAATACTTCCAGCGCGCCGGCAACCCCTACAGCGCCAGCAACGGCATGGACTGGCCGGACAACGCCCAGCGCTTTGCCGGTTTCGCCCGCGCCATCGTGGCGCTGGCGCGGGACGAGGCCGGGCTGGACTGGGCGCCGGAACTGATTCACCTGAACGACTGGCAGACCGGTCTCGTGCCTCTGCTGCTGGATCCGGAGCGCACCGGCGTCGAACGCCCGCGGACGGTGTTCACCATCCACAATCTGGCCTACCAGGGCCTGTTCCCGGCGAGCACCGTGCAGGATCTGAACCTGCCCGCGGACCTGTGGCACCCGGAGGCCCTCGAGTTTCACGACCAGCTTTCGTTCATGAAGGCGGCCCTGATCTTCGCCGACGCGATCACCACGGTCTCGCCCACCTACGCCCGCGAGATTCAGGAACCGGTCCACGGCATGGGGCTGGACGGCGTATTACGCGCCCGCAGCCCCGACCTGCACGGCATCCTCAACGGGGTCGACTATAGCGACTGGGATCCGGCGCGCGACCGCCACATCGCCGCGCGCTACAGCGCCGAGGACCTCGCGGGCAAGGCCGCCAACAAGGCTGCTCTGCAGACCCGCATGGGCCTGGAGACCAACCCGGACATCCCGCTGCTGGGCCATGTCGGCCGCATGGTCGACCAAAAGGGTGTCGATCTGCTGCATGCGGCCTGCATGCCACTGCTGGAGGCCGGGCGCATCCAGCTGGCGCTGGTCGGCTCCGGCCAGAAGGACCTGGAACACGCCACCGGCGCCCTCGCCCGCGCTTACCCCGGCCAGGTCGGCGTGCACATCGGCTACGACGAGCCGCTGGCCCACCAGATCGAGGCCGGATCCGACCTGTTCCTGATGCCGTCGCGCTTCGAGCCCTGCGGGCTCAACCAGCTCTACAGCCTGCGCTACGGCACCCCGCCGGTGGTCCACGCCACCGGCGGTCTGGCCGACACCGTGGTGGATGCCACGCCGGAGAACCTGGAGGCGGGCACCGCGACCGGTTTCAGCTTCACCCCGGACAGCGTCGCCGCCCTCGGCGCCGCCCTGGAGCGCGCCCTGGCGCTGTATACCGCCCGCGGCGACGGCCACTGGGAACAGCTGATGCACAACGGCATGGCACGCGACTTCGGCTGGACCGCCAGCGCCGATGCCTATCTCGCCCTGTACCGCGAACAGCTTCCGCGCCGCAGCCGGCGTGCGAAGGCGGCATCTGCGCTATAATCGCGTCCTTTTCGCGACCTCCCGAACCCCAACCGGCAAGCCCAGGCAGCGGCGATCGTCGTCCTGCGCGCACAGGCCCGATATGACTCGAAGCGATCAACACGACCGATTCCTCCCCAAGGACAAGGAACTGCGCGCCCGCGTGCGCCTGTTCGGGGAACTCCTGGGCAACGTGATTCACGACCTGGAAGGCCAGGCCGTGTTCGACGCGGTGGAGAAGCTGCGCCGCGGCTTCGTCAGCCTGCGCAAGGACGAGGATCCGGACCTGCGCCGCCAGCTGATGGCCGACATCACGCACTTTGACGCCTCGCTGACCGAGCGCGTGATCCGCGCCTTCAGCATCTACTTCAGCCTGGTCAACATCGCCGAGGAAGACCTGTTCTACCGCTGGCGCCGCGCCCAGGTCTCCAGCGGCGAGCCGCTGTGGACCGGCTCCTTCGACCAGACCCTGCGCGAGCTGCATGGCGAAGGCGTCACCGCCGAGGAGCTGGAACGCCTGCTCAACGAGCTGCACTACCAGCCGGTGTTCACGGCCCACCCCACCGAGGCCCGCCGCCGGACCACGATGGAGAACCAGCGCCGCGTGTTCGAGACCGCCGACCGGCTGAACCAGCCGGGGCTGGGCGAGGAGGAGCGCCGCCTGATCACCGAGGAACTGGAGACCCAGATCCAGATCCTCTGGCGCACCAACGAGGTGCGGGTGAAAAAGCCGCAGGTTCAGGACGAGATCAAGTACGGCCTGTTCTATTTCGAGGAGAGCCTGTTCGAGGCCATCCCGCAGTCCTACCGCTTCCTCGAGAAGGCCATCCGCCGGATCTACGGCGTCAACCCGGACGGCAGCCTGCCGGTACGCATCCCGGCCTTCCTGCACTTTGGCTCCTGGATCGGCGGCGACCGCGACGGCAACCCGAACGTGACCCCCGAGGTCACCGAGCTGTCCTGCCGCCTGGCGATGGAACAGGTCCTGCGCGAGTACCTCAAGCGGGTCAACCACCTGCGCAACGTGCTGACTCACTCGTCCTTCATGTGCCAGCCGTCGCAGGCATTCCTCGACAGCCTGGACGCCGACTCCAATATCGCCAACGCGGTGTTCCAGGGCGCCTCCGACCGCTTCGAGAGCGAGCCCTACCGGCGCAAGCTCTACATCATGCGCTACCGTCTGCGCGAGACCCTGGGCACCGTGGTGCGCCGGGTCCGCGGCGAGGCCGCCGTGCTGCCGACCAACAGCGCCTATGCCGACGCCCAGGCCTTCCTGAACGACCTCAAGCTGATCCGCGACTCGCTGGTCAGCCATGGTGATCGCAACATCGCCAGCGGCGCGCTGACCGACCTGATCCGCCTGGTCGAGACCTTCGGCTTTCACCTTCACCACCTGGACGTGCGCCAGGAGTCCACCGTCCACTCCGACGCGATCGCGGAACTGCTGCGCCAGTTGGCACCGGACACCGACTACGCCGCGCTGGACGAGACCGGCCGCCAGCAGGCGCTGAGCGAACTGATCGCCTTGGAGAACCTGCCCGAGGTGGACCGCAAGGCCCTGGGCGAGAGCACCCGCGAAACCCTGCGCGTATTCGAGGTGATCCAGAGCATGCGCCGCGAGGTCGGTCCGGACGGCATCGGCACCTACGTGATCTCCATGACCCACGCCGCCTCGCATGTGCTGGAGGTCCTGCTGCTGGGCCGCCTGGCAGGTCTCGCGGGCAACGACGAAGAAGGCAACCCGTTCTGCCATCTGCGCATCTCGCCGCTGTTCGAGACCATCGAGGACCTGCTGCATGTCGAGGACGTCCTCGAGGGCCTGCTGTCCAACCCGGTGTATGCACGACTGCTGGCCGCCTCCGGGAACATCCAGGACGTCATGCTCGGCTACTCCGATTCCTGCAAGGACGGCGGCATCCTCGCCTCCAGCTGGAACCTCTACGAGGCACAGAAGAAGATCGTCGGCATCACCGACCGCTTCGGTGTGCGCTGCCAGCTGTTCCACGGCCGCGGCGGCACCGTCGGGCGCGGCGGCGGCCCGACCCACGAGTCCATCCTCGCCCAGCCCCCGGCCACGGTGCAGGGCCGGATCAAGTTCACCGAACAGGGCGAGGTACTGTCGTACAAGTACTCCAACGTGGAGACCGCGGTGTACGAGCTGGGCATGGGTGCGACCGGCGTCATGCTCGCCTCGCGCAGCCTGATCCGGCCGCCGCGCAAGGATCGCGACGACTACCGCGCCACCATGCACGAGCTCGCGCAGGCTGGCGAGGATGCCTACCGCGAGCTGATCGACCGCACCGAGCGCGTGCTCGATTACTTCTACGAGATCACCCCGGTACAGGAGATCGGTTTCCTGAATATCGGCTCGCGGCCATCGCACCGGCGCAAGACCGACCGCTCCAAGAGCTCGATCCGCGCGATCCCCTGGGTCTTCGGCTGGGCCCAGGCGCGCCACACTCTGCCCGCCTGGTACGGCATCGGCACCGCGCTGGCACAGTGGCGCGGCGACGACCCCGAACGCCTGGCCCAGTTGCAGCGCATGTACCAAGAGTGGCCGTTCTTCCGCTCGTTGCTGTCCAACTGCCAGATGGCCCTGACCAAGGCCGACATGCGCACCGCCGCGGAGTACGCCCGCCTGTGCAGCGACCCGGAACTGGCAGAGCGCATCTACGTCCTGGTGCGCGAGGAACACAGTCGCACCGTCACCGAAGTGCTGCGCGTGGCACAACTGGACCGACTGATGGACGAAACGCCCCTGCTGGCGCGTTCGCTGCAACGGCGCAACCCGTACCTGGACCCGCTCAACAGCATCCAGATTCACCTGCTGCGCGAGTCTCGCCAGTTCGACGCCGAGGCCGACGACGACACCGACGAAAACCCGTGGCTGTCGCCCCTGCTGCGCTCGATCAACGCGATCGCCGCAGGCATGCGCAACACCGGCTAAAGCCAACGGGCTCGCGGGCCTCCCACGACGGGGGTCCGCGATCGTCATCCTGCCGGTACAACGGGGCGTCTACGCGGACGTGCACATTAATCAGTGTTTCCCTAGAATCACGCCATGCGCCTGCTGCTACTGATCGTCGCCATCGTCGCCGTGTTCCTTGCGGTGCGCACCCTCGTGCGCTCCACCAGCAACCGCAAGCAGGTCCGCCAGGATGAACGGCCCGAACGCCTGAAAGAGGGCGGCGCGGTAATCCGCTGCGCCTTCTGCGGCGTGCACGTGCCGGAGGCCGAGGCCTACCGCGACGGCGACCGCCTCTACTGCTCGCCGCAGCACGCCGAGGTCGACCGCAACCGCTCGGACGCCGACTCCCGCACCGAAGACGACTGACCCTCGTCCATGGATAACCAGTCCGGGGGGGACACGCCGATCGACGCCGACACCCGGCGTTCCGCCTGGCTTTTCGCGCTCTACCGGGTCTTTGTCGCGGCGGTCCTGCTACTACTCGGGCTGTTCCCGGATACCCCGCTGGGGCTGCATCTCGTCACCCCCCAGTTCTACGCGGTCATCGCCACCGCCTATCTCGCGTTTGCGCTCGTCGCCGCCGCCTTCGCCTGGCGCTGCACCCACAATCCGGACACCACCAGCCTCACCCGTATCGCGTTGATCGGCGGCGCCGGCGACGGCATCGGCCTGATCGCGTTGCTGATCGTCTCCGGAGGGGTTGGCACCGGCATTGGCCTTCTGCTGGTCCCGGCCCTGGTGGCGGCCGTGCTGCTCTCCAGCGCACGCTTCGCCCTGACCCTCGCCGCGATCGCCACCCTGGCCCTGTTGCTGGCCGAGGGCGTGAGCGCACTATTCCTGCACCCCGCCGATACCGCCATCACCCAGGCGGGGCTGCTGGGTGCCACCCTGTTTGCGGCCGGTCTGCTGGCCCGCCAGTTCGCCCGCCGGGCCGGCGAGACCCGCGCCCAGGTGGAACGCCAGGAGGTGGACCTGGCCAACCTGGCCGAACTGAACGCCCAGATCATCGCGCGCATGAGCGCCGGTGTCATCGCGGTCGACCCGGACGGGTACATCCGCTCCATCAACGAGGCCGCGCGGCGTCTGCTCCCCCCGCGGCCGGGACGCCACCTGTCGTCCCTGTCGCCCTCGGTGGCACGCGTGATCCGCGACTGGCAGCGCAACGGCATGCCCACAACCAGCCAGCAGCTGCCGGGCGACCGCGACCAGCCGGCCCTGCGGATCCGTCTGGCCCCGCTGGGTGACCGCGGCGACCAGGGCAGTCTGCTGATCCTGGAGGACGCCGCCGAACTCCAGCGCCAGGCCCAGGCCGGCAAGCTGCAGGCCCTCGGCCGCCTGACCGCCAGCATTGCCCACGAGATCCGCAACCCCCTGGGAGCCATTAGCCACAGCGCGCAGCTGCTCGGCGAATCGCCGGATCTCAAGCCTCACGACCAGCGCCTGCTCGACATCATCAACAACCAGAGCAAGCGCGTGAACGAACTGATCTCCAACGTCCTCAGCCTGTCACGCAGGGACGCCGGAGGACGCGAGCGGCTGAACCTTCAGGAGACCCTGGATCGCTTCGCCGAGGAGTTCTGCGGTGCGCTGCAGTTGCCGCGAGAGACCCTGCATGCGCGCATCGAACCGGCCGATTCCGAGATCCAGTTCGACCCCTCCCAGCTCAACCAGATCCTGTGGAACCTGTGCAGCAATGCGCGCATCCATGGCGGCCACGATCAGCCCGACAGCCCGCCCATCGTGCTGCGCGGCGGCGCCGGCCAGGTCGCGCGGGTGGTCAGTCTGGACGTGATCGACGCCGGGCCGGGCATCTCTGCCGAACAGGAAAAGGACCTGTTCGAACCGTTCGTCTCCGGGCGTGCCGGGGGCACCGGCCTTGGCCTGTACATCTCGCGCATGCTGTGCGAAAACAACGGGGCGTCGCTGGAATACGTCCACACACCCATCGGCGGCTGCTTCCGGATCCTGTTCGCCCCCCTGGAAACCGATTCGCCAAAGGAACAAGGCGCATGAGCATCCGCCACGTGCTGGTCGTGGACGACGAACCCGACATCTGCGAACTTCTCGAGATCACCCTGGCCCGCATGGGCCTTGAGGCCACCACGGCCACCCGCCTCGAGCCGGCCCGCGCCCTGATCGCCGAACACGACTTTGACCTGTGCCTGACCGACATGCGCCTGCCGGACGGCGACGGGCTGGACCTCGTCCGCCACATCCAGAGCGAACGCCCGGAGCTCCCCGTGGCCGTCATCACCGCCCACGGCAGCGTGGATACCGCCGTCCTGGCGCTGAAGCTGGGCGCCTTCGACTTCGTCAGCAAGCCGGTGGACCTGAAACAGCTGCGCGAACTGATCGACGCGGCCCTGCGCCTGGAGCCGGCTGCCTCGATCGCGGAAGAGCCCGGCGACGACGCCACCCCGGCTACCCCCGATGACAGCCCGCTGCTGGGCCAGTCCGAGCCCATGCAGCGTCTGCGCGCCACCATCCACAAGCTGGCGCGCAGCCAGGCCCCGGTGTTCATCTCCGGAGAGTCCGGATCCGGCAAGGAGCTGGTCGCGCGCGAAATCCACCGCCTCGGCCCGCGCGCCGAACGTCCATTCGTGCCGGTCAACTGCGGCGCCATCCCCGGCGAGCTGATGGAGAGCGAATTCTTCGGCCACCGCAAGGGCGCGTTCACCGGCGCCACCCAGGACCATACCGGTCTGTTCCAGTCCGCCGACGGCGGCACGCTGTTCCTCGACGAGGTCGCCGACCTGCCGCTGCCGATGCAGGTGAAGCTCCTGCGCGCCATCCAGGAACGCGCCATCAAGCCGGTCGGTGGCACCCGCGAGATCCCGGTCGACGTCCGCATCCTCAGCGCCACCCACCACGACCTGGAAAAGGCCGTGCGCGAGGGCCGCTTTCGCCAGGATCTCTACTACCGCCTGAACGTGATCGAGCTGAAGGTGCCGCCGTTACGCGCGCGCCGCGGCGACATCGAACGCCTGGCCACGCGCATCCTGCAACGCATCGGCGAGCAGTGGCAGACCGGCGACCTGGAGCTGGCACCCGACGCCCTCGCGGCCCTGCAGGGGCACGGCTTCCCCGGCAACGTCCGCGAGCTGGAGAACATTCTGGAACGCGCCGCCACGCTGTGCGAAGGGCCGCTGATCCGCGCCGGCAACATCGACCTGCCGGCGAACGGTCTGGGCACCGAACCCACCCCGGGCGCGGAGTACGGCGAACCCGAGAACGGCCTCGACGGCGCGGAGAGCGCCCTGGACGACCAGCTCGCCGCGCAGGAACGCCAGGCCATCGCGACCGCCCTGCAGCAGACCGGCGGCAACCGCACCGCCGCCGCACGCCTGCTCGGCCTCAGCTTTCGCCAGTTGCGCTATCGCCTGAAGAAACTCGGGATCGAGTAGTCAAAACCCGGCCTACAACAGCTCGAACCACTCGTTCAGGGCAAACCAGATCACGTAGCCGCCGTACAGCAGCAGGAAGATGACACTGAGCACCGTGATCGGGCGAAACCCCTTCACGTCTACCTGATAGGACACATCCTCCCCCCGCGCACGGCGGCGGCGCACATCCATCCAGCGCGACACCCGCCACCAGACGAACAGCAGGATCAGGATCACGGTCAGAAACTTCAGCATCGGGGTTCGCTTCCTCGCACGGGACTCGCAACAGAGCTGAACGCGACACTACCGGAGAACGCCCGCCGCCGCATCGTCCCCACCACCCCGCGCCCCAAGTGCTGCCTGGCGCCCATCACCCCGGCGTCATCCCGGCCGCAGCCCAGCGAAGAGCCGGGATCTCCGCGGCCATGGCCACCCCGACGCCCGAGATCCCGGATAACCGCTCCGCGGTTTCCGGGATGACGACACAGGGGGTCACGCGCGGCGTCCCGCGTTGTGCTGACCTCTGTGGGAGCCTGCTTGCAGGCGAAGCCCCCGCCAAACCTTAACTGCCTACCCACGCCGCTTCGCATGCCGCGTGGCCGGCGCATTCCACGGATCCTCCGGCCACGGGTGTTTCGGGTAACGGCCCTTCAGCTCGCGCCGCACCTCCGGGTAGCCGTTCTCCCAGAAACTCTTCAGATCCTGGGTGACCTGCACCGGGCGCCGCGCCGGCGACAGCAGGTGCAGCACCAGCGCCACGCGACCTCCGGCCACCGCGGGCGTTTCCTCCAGGCCGAACAGCTCCTGCAGCTTCACCGCCAGCACCGGCGGGTCCTGCGTGTAATCCACACGGTGGGCGGAACCGGAAGGCACCGCGATACGGGCCGGCGCCTCGCGCTCCAGTCGCTGCTGATGCTCCCAGTCCAGCCGCGCGCGCAGGATCGCCACCAGGTCCAGCCGGTCCAGATCGCGCAGCCGCGTCATTCCGGCCAGGTACGGCCCCAGCCAGTCCTCGAGACCGGCGAGTAACGCGGCGTCACCCATGTCGGGAAAGTCCGCCTCCGGCATCGCCTGATGCAGCAGCTGGATGCGCGCGCGCAGCTGGGTCGCCGCGTCATCCCAAGGCAGCAGCGCCAGCCCTTCGCGGCGCATCCGTTCACACCAGCGCGGGATCGTGGACGCGGGGTCGTCCAGCGCGACCATCTGCCGCTCGACCACCAACGTGCCAATGCGGCGGATGCGCGCGTTCTCCAGCCGCGCCCCGTCCTCCACCCAGTCGCAACGCGTCTCGCGGTGGAAAAGCTCCGGGGCCTCGCGCTCCAGCGCGGCGAGGTCCAGCGCCACCGCGCAGCGGATACGTGCCTCGCGTTCGGCGTCGGTGCAGTCCACCGCCACCAAGTACTCGGCATGCGCCAGGCGCTCGCGCTCCGACAGCAACGCCCCGCGGCCATTGCCCATCACGAAGCGCCCGGCCTGCCCGCCGCGTGGCCGCGCGATGCGTTCGGGCCAGGCCAGCGCAGCCAGCACCCCCAGCGCCACACCCTCGTCCAGTACGGATTCTGCTGCGCCGGCGCTGTCGTCCAGCCGCGCCAGGGCCTGCTCAAGCCGCCGCAGCCCGGACTTCCAGGCGCGGCCGCCCGCACGCCGTGCCTGCACCAGGCGCTCCCCCAGTTCCAGCGGGGTACCCGGCCCGGCCATTCCCGGCTCCTCGACCACCACCGCCAGCTCGCAGGCCAGACGCGAGAGGCCCCGCTCGCGCGCCCGCAGCAGCATGTGCGCCAGGCGCGGATGCGTCGGCAGCCGCAGCAGGGCGCGGCCGTGACCGGTGATCCGCCCTTCGGCGTCCAGCGCGCCCAGCTCCGCGAGGATTGCCTGCGCGGCGGCCATGCCGTGCGCCGGCGGCGGCTCCAGCCAGTCGAGTTCGGCCACCGCCTCGCCCCAGCCGGCCAGCTCCAGGGCCAGCGGCAGCAGATCGACCTGTTGCAGTCCGGGTGTCGCGTAGTCCGGGCGCTGTACCTCCTCGGCACGGGCCCACAGCCGGATCGCGACGCCGGGTTCGGTCCGTCCGGCACGGCCGGCGCGCTGTTCCGCCGCGGCCTTCGAGGCGGCGACCGTCACCAGTCGCGAAAGCCCGGTCGCGGCATCAAAACGCGGCTCGCGGGATAGCCCCGCGTCGACCACCACGCGCACACCCTCGATGGTCAGGCTGGTCTCGGCAATGTCGGTGGCCAGCACCACCTTGCGCTCGCCTTGCGGGGCCGGGCGCACCGCGCGGTTCTGCTCCTCCGCCGACAGCCGCCCGAACAACGGCGCCACCCGCGCGGGGCCGACCGGCGTCTCCACGGTCTCCCCCAGGCGCGCAGCGACCTCGCGGATCTCGCGCTCGCCGGGCAGAAAGACCAGGGCGGAACCCGGCTCGGCCTCCAGTGCCTCGCGCACCGGCTGCGCCACGGCGTCGGCCAGCGGGGCGTCCTTCTGCGGCGGCGCGTAGCGCACCTCCACGGGGAACTGTCGCCCGCGAGCCCGCAATACGGGCACGGGGTCCGCCTCCGGCCCCGCAAGCAGTCGCGCCACGGCCTCGTCGTCGAGGGTGGCGGACATCACCACGATCCGCAGCTCGGGGCGCAGCAACCGGCGCACCTGCAGCGCGAAGGCCAGCGCCAGTTCGGCCTCGGGCCGGCGCAGGTGGAACTCGTCGAACACGACGGCGCCGACATCCTCCAGCAGCGGGTCGGCCTGGATGCGGCGCAGGAACAGGCCATCGGTGACCAGCTCGACGCGGGTGTTCTCCGAAACCTTCTGCTCGTCGCGCACGCGATAGCCGACCGTCTGCCCGACCGCCTCGCCGCACTGCCCGGCCATGAACGTGGCCGCCATGCGCGCGGCCAGGCGGCGCGGCTGAAGCACGATGACCCGCCCCCCGGATACGGAGTCCGCCAGGTGCAGCGGCACCCGCGTGGTCTTGCCCGCCCCCGGTTCGGCCACCAGCACGGCCGCACCGCGCGTGGCCAGCGCGGCATCCAGCGGACTCAGCAGGTCATCCAGCGCCTCGGGCGAGGCATTCGGGGTTTCGGCCATGGGCAGGTCAGTTTTCGACGACGCGGGTACCGGCCTGCACGCGGTCGCCCGGGCGGGTCACGACGCGCTCGCCTGCCTCCAGGCCCTCCAGGATCTGCGTGGTGAACCCGGAACGGCGACCGACGTCGACCCGGCGCGGCTCGGCGCGCCCGTCCTCGACCACGAACACCGACCAGTCGCCACGGTCGCGGAACAACGTACTGGTCGGCACCTGCAGCACGTCGTCACCCTCCCACAGCAGAAACTCGGCCTCCACGCGGTAGCCAACGGCCAGCCCGGCCAGGCGCGCCTCCACCGCATCCAGATCGAGGATCACCGGCACACGCTGTTCGTCCACGCCCAGCGCGGAGATCTTGGTGAAGCCGAATGGCTGCACCCGACGCACCGTGGCGTCCAGCTTCGCATCACGACCCCAGTCGGTCAGGCGCACACGCATCCCCGGTACCACGCGCACCGCATCCATCGACAGCAGGTCCACCTGCACCTCCAGGTCGTCCAGATCGCCGACGACCAGTACCGGCTCGCCGGCGCCGATGGTGCCCTCGCAGCAGCGGTAGCGCTCCAGCACTACGCCCTCGGCGGGCGAGCGCACGGACAGGGTATCCGCCTCGGATTCCGGCATCTGGCCGCTGGCGATATCCAGCACCACGCGGGCACTCTCGATCTCGCTGCGCGCGACCTCCACCGCGGACTCGCCCGCGCGCACGGCGGAACGCGCCCGGTCGCGCATCGTCTCCATGCGCTCCATCTCGGTCGCGGACACCGCCCCGCGGTCGAACAACTCCTGGTGGCGGCGATACTCGGACTCCGCGAAACGCGCCTCGGCCCGCAGGTTCTCCAGGTTCGCCTCCGCGCTTTGCAGCCGCGAACGCGCGGCGGCCAGGTTCTCGCGCGCCTGCTCGCGCGAGCGCGCATCCAGCGCCGGCGTCGGCAACGGCTCCAGGCGGAACAACGTATCGCCCAGCGCCACCGCGTCGCCCTCCTCCAGCGCCACCCGATGCAGATAGCCCGCAATCGGCGCCGACACGGTGTAGGTGTCGCGCAGCCGGGTACGCCCCTCCTCGCGCACGGTCTCCTCGAAGGAGCCCTTGTGCACCTCGCTGAGCGACACCGGCACCGGCTGCGGCCGCAGCGCCCACACCAGTGCGGCCACCCCCGCCAGCACCACCAGCCCGATCGTGATCCGCTTCTTCATCGCCATGCCTTCAGTCTCGCAAATCCTGCTGTCGGGCGCTCCCCCATGCACTCGCATGCCTGCGGCAAGTCGGCACAGCGACGTCCCTTTTACGGGGCCCAGTCCAGCCGCCTTGTGGTGGCTGGCCCGGGTTCGTCATCGGGTGTTTACGTGCCTTCGTCCGGCCGCCTGCCAGGCGCTCTCTCGCGAGCGCACCGCGCCCGTTGTTGATCAAAAACTGGCTTCTTTGCTCGTGCAAAGAAGTACCCAAGAAACACGCCCGACTGCCGCGACCCCGGCCCGCTGCGCGGGCCGGGGTTTCCCTCGCTCCGAGGCTTTTCGCGGGCGGCGCTGAACTCGCTACGCTCAGACATCCAGCGCCTTGAATCCCGCGAAAAGCCTCTCCACTCGGCGCGACGACAACGGGGAGGCAGGTCAAAACAACGGCTATCCCAGCGCTATGGCTAATAGATGATGGCTAGGCTTTCGGACATCTTCGCACGCTCGGCCTTTGGCCATGGCGTGCCGCGCCCGCGAAGCGGGCGCCGGGGGCTTTCGTAGGATGCCGATGAGCGTAGCGAATCGCATCAGGGTTTCGCACGACGTTGGGAGTGGTGCGTTTCGCTGGGCTCAACCGCACCCTACGGGATGCCGCCTGTTTTGACTTTCCCCTCCCGTATGCAGCCCCTTGCGGAAGGGTCCTCGGGCCGGGAGAAGGCGCTGGATGTCTGAGCGAAGCGCAGCGTAGCGAGTTCAGCGCCGCCGGTCCGAGGGCCCTGGAGCAAGGTTCCCGGGCGGAATCCGGGTGTCCTTCTTTGGGTCCTTTCTTGGACAAGCAAGAAAGGACCTCGCGGTGCGCTCGCGAGAGAGCGCGTGGCAGGCGGCCCGACGAAGGCTCCGTAAACACCAGATGCCGAACCGGGGCCAGCCACAACAAGGCACGCGGCCGAACGCAGCGAGTAAAGATCCGCAACCACCGTCACAAGCCCCGTCATTGCGAGGAGCGCAGCGCCGAAGCAACCTCCGAAAGCGGGCAATGCGTTCAAGATCTGGCTGCGCTGGTTCCGGATGGAGATTACTCGCTGCGCTCACCTTTCAGGTCGGCCTGCGGCCGTTCAACGCAGCTCCGCTGCTTTTGTGCCACGTCGCCTTCGGCTCCTCGCAATGACGGGATCGAGCGCGGCGGAAGAACATCGTCATTGCGAGGCCACGCAGGGGCCGTGGCAATCTCCTGAAGCTGACACCGACGGGGGATCCTGTGATTTCGGACGGAGATTACTCACTGCGCTCCTCGCAATGACGGCTGGCCTGTTCGGTCCCTCGGAATGTCATTCCGCTGCCTTCAGGGCCTGTACGCGGTCGAGGCTCTGCAGGCGCCGCCAGGCGAGGAACGCGGTCAGGCTGGCCGCCACCAGAATGCCCAGCGCGGCGAAGCCGTAGGCCTGCGGCGTGATCACCAGCGGTACACGCATCAAATCCATCGCGAAGGCCTGGTTCAGCAGCCAGGCGAAACCGGTGCCGGTGAGCCAGGCGACCGGGATCGCCGCCAGCGTCAGCACGGCGATCTCGCCCAGCAGGATCCAGCTCACCTGGCCGCGCGAGTAGCCGAGCACCTCCAGCGTCGCCAGGTCACGGGCGCGTTCGGCATAGGTGATGCGCGCGTTGTTGTAGGTCACGGCGAAGGCGATGGACACCGCCAGCGCCACGAACACCAGGGCGAACACGATGATGGTCTCGCCGATGTATTCGCGGATGTTGCGCTCGGCTTCCGCGATCAGACCGACGCTGGCAACGCGCGGCCGATCGGACAGACTGCGGAACAGGGCCTCCTCCTGTGCACGGTCGGTCAGCAGCCAGGCCCCGGAGACGGCCGGCCCCTCGCCGATCAGGCGATTCAGGGCCGGGCGGTACATGTAGGCGCCAACGCCGATCGGCTCCTCCACCACCCCGGCCAGCGGCACCGAGACCGTGCGCCGGCGTCCCTCCAGGATCTCCAGCTCCACCGGATCGCCGACGCGCAACCCCAGCTGCTCCGCCAGGTAGTCGGTCAGCAGGATGCCTTCGTCCGGCAGGCGACCGCGCCCGCCCGCCATCGGCAGCTGACGCAGGCGCGGTTCCGCGTCCAGACCCAGCAGGCGCACGCGTTCCTCGCGGTTCACCCCGACCAGGCGCACCGGCACCGCGCGGAAGGTCTCCACCGCCAGCACGCCCGGCTCGTGGCGCAGCTCCCCGGCCACCCGCGCCGGCACCGGGTCGGTGAACTGCAAGTCGATGTCCATCTGCAGGACCTGGCCGTACTGGGTATCCAGCATCTGGTCCACGGCGTTCAGCTGGTAGGCGCCCATCAGCAGCAGTCCGCCGGACAGACCGATGCCGATCACCGACAGCACGGACTTCAGCCGGTGGCGCGCGAGGTTGCGCAGGATGATGCGGGTCGGCTGGTCCAGCCCGCGCCACGCCGCCGTGCGCTCCATCCAGCCGCGGTGAAAACGTTCCGGTGCCGGTGGGCGCATGGCCTCGGCCGGGGCCATGCGCACCGCCTGCCACACCGCGCGGAAGGTGCCGAGCATGGCCGCGCCCATCGCCACGGCTACCGCCAGCACCATCACCCAGGGCTGCAGGCGAAAGCTCATCGCCGGGAAGCGGAAGTACTCGGCGTAGATGCCGGCCAGGCCCTGCGCGGCCCAGGCCCCGAACGCGAGCCCCAGCGCACAGCCCACCAGCACGATGCCGCCGGTCAGCAGGCCGTAGTGCGCGGCAATCGCGCCATTGCCATAGCCGAAGGCCTTGAGCACCGCGATGGGTTCGCGCTGCGAGCGGATGATGCGCCCGACCACGACGTTCAGCAGGAAGGCCGCCACCGCGAGGAAGATGGTGGGCAGGATCGCCGCCTGGGCGCGCAGCTGGGTCAGCTCCTCGGACAGGAAGCGGTGCGAGAACTGGTCCTCGCGCCCGTAGGCGCCCAGGCCGCCGTAGCGGGCCAGCGCGCGGTCCATGGCCTCGATCACGGGCTCCGGGTCGGCGCCCGCTTGCAGGCTCACGGTGACGGAGTTGAATGCCCCCTCCATGCCGTAGGCGGCCGCCAGCGCACGGCGGTTCATCCACAGGATGCCGTAGCGCTCGTAGTCCGGCAGCAGGTCGGTGGGGCTGATCTGATAGACGAACTCCGGCGACAGCGCGATGCCGCTGATCTGGAGATCGGTCAGGCGCCCGTCGATGATCGCGCGCAGGGCATCCCCGGCGCCCAGCCCGTGCGCCTCGGCGAAGGCCTCGCTGACCACCACCTCGCGCTCGCGGCCCGGCTCGGGCAGCCGGCCCTCGCGCAGGTAGAGCCGGTTCAGCAGCGGCTCGCCCCCGTCCGGCAGGGAGAGCATGGTGCCCCGGATCGGGTCGTCGAAGCCGGCCACCTCCAGGCGCACCGGGGCCTGCACCCGGGTCTCGATCTGGTTGATGCCCGGCGCATCGCGGAAGCGCTCCACCGCGCTCTCCGGCGCGCGCGTGATCTCCGCGAACACGTCGGCGAACTGGTATTCGGAGTAGAAGCGCTCCTTGGTGATGGTCAGGGCGTCGAGGCTGGTCACCGCGATCACCAGCGTCATCACCCCGCTGGCGATCACCAGCGCGATGGCCGCCGCCTGGCCCTTCAGGTGGCCGAGATCGCGCAGGATCTTGCGGTTCAGAGCGCGCACGAGCCGGGACCGGCGCCGCTACCAGTGCAGCGAGGAAGGAGACTGTCGGCTGGCATTCTCGTGGATCTCGCTCACGCGGCCGTCGCTCAGGTGGATCACGCGATCGGCCATCTCGCCGATCACCGCGTTGTGGGTGATGATCGCCACCGTCGTATCCAGGCGCTCGTTGATGTGCTGCAGCACCTCCAGCACGCGGATACCGGTCTTCGAATCCAGCGCGCCGGTCGGCTCGTCGCACAGCAGCACCGCCGGCTGCTTGGCGATCGCGCGGGCGATGGCCACCCGCTGCTGCTCGCCGCCGGAGAGCTGCGAGGGAAAGTGGTCCATGCGGTCCTCCAGCCCGACCAGCGCCAGCGCCTCCTCCGGCGGCATCGGGTCGCGCGAGATCTCGGTGACAATCGCCACGTTCTCGCGCGCCGTCAGGCTGGCGATCAGGTTGTAGAACTGGAAAACGAAACCGACATGGTCCCGGCGAAAGGCCGTCAGCGTGCGCTCGGAGGCCTGCGCCAGATCCTGGTCGCGGTAGCGCACCTCGCCCTCGGACGCGGTATCCAGCCCGCCCATGATGTTCAGCAGCGTCGACTTGCCGGAGCCCGAGGCCCCCAGCATCACCACCAGCTCGCCGGTATAGAGCTCCAGGTCCACCCCGCGCAGGGCGTGGATCGTCACCTCGCCCATGCGGTAGACCTTGGTCACCCCGGCGGCGCGGAAGATCACTTCACGCCCGGCGTGCGGCGCATCCGGAGCGGGCGCCGTGGCTGTATTCATGCCGCCCGGGGCGCAACCGATCCTGATCCAGCGGCCATGCGCTCGGCCGCCGGTGCCGCACCCGTATCGGGCGCGCCGGGCAGGATGCCCCCGTCGCCGTCCAGGCTCATGGACCACAGGCTCAGCAACAACAGCAGGATGATCAGGATCGGGATCAGTACGCGCGGATTCATCAGTCACGCCCTCGCTCGCGGGAATGCCCCCATGCTGCCACAAAGCCCCCGGCACAACGGCACCGCACGCAGCGTGATTACGAGGCGTGCAGCGCCGCCGCAACCTTCGGGGCCGTCCCGGCGCCAACCGGGCAAACGTCGGGGTTCCT
Source organism: Thioalkalivibrio sp. ALMg13-2 (assembly GCF_000381185.1). Lineage (NCBI taxonomy): Bacteria > Pseudomonadati > Pseudomonadota > Gammaproteobacteria > Chromatiales > Ectothiorhodospiraceae > Thioalkalivibrio > Thioalkalivibrio sp. ALMg13-2. The sequence goes on from NZ_KB906118.1 coordinate 50,419, forward strand.
GCCGGATGATCGCCACGTCGCCTGCGGCGCCTCGCGATGACGGGGCAACAATCACCGTCATCGCGAGGTGCGTAGCGCCGTGGCGATCTCCACCCAAAACCACCCGATCCCGCCGCACCGCCAGCTTCACCCGATTGCCACGGCGCCTGCGGCTCCTCGCAATGACGGTGCTTTTGCCCCCGTCATTGCGAGGAGCACAGCGACGAAGCAACCTCCGAACGCTGGCAGTTCCTCCAAGATCCGCCTTCGGTGTCAGCTTCAGGAGGTTACTCGCTGCGCTCGCCCTTCGGGGCGCCCTGCGGCGCCCCGCAACGAGGCGCTTCCGGACACCCCGCCCCAACCTTCTGTCATCCCGGCCGAAGCGAAGCGTAGAGCCGGGATCTGCGACGTCAGCGGTGCCACCGTGGGAGATCCCGGATCACCGCTGCGCGGTGTCCGGGATGACGGGGATGGGGCGCACCACATGACGCAGATCCCGGCTCTGCGCTTCGCTTCGGCCGGGATGACAGGGGGTGAAATACCAGCGCGACCCCTGCTTCCATCGCCCCCCGATTTGTTGTTTTGCGCCCAAATACTTACCCTATGCACATCGCACGACCCGTGACCGGCGCGCCATTCGGGCTTCCAGCGCGCGCCACGGGACGTCCTGTGCCGCCTTCAAAGGCGCGCACGACAACGATTTCAGCCAACGCTAAGGAGCAACAATGTCCGCACTGATCTGTGGGTCCATGGCCTACGACACCATCATGGTGTTCCCCGATCGCTTCAAGAACCACATCCTCCCGGACAAGGTGCACATGCTGAATGTGTCCTTCCTGGTCCCGGACATGCGCCGCGAGTTCGGCGGCTGCGCCGGCAACATCGCCTACAACATGAAGCTGCTGGGCGCGGACCCGACGATCATGGCCACCGTGGGCGGCGACTTCACCCCGTACGCCGACTGGATGGACAAGCACGCCATCTCGCGCACGTTCGTCAAGGAGCTGAAGGACACCTACACCGGTCAGGCCTTCATCACCACCGACCAGGACGACAACCAGATCACCGCCTTCCACCCGGGCGCGATGGGCTTCTCGCACCAGCAGAAGGTCACCGACGCCGACGGCATCAAGGTCGGCATCGTCTCCCCGGACGGCCGTGACGGCATGATCGAGCACGCCCAGCAGTTCGCCGACGCCGGCATCCCGTTCATGTTCGACCCGGGCCAGGGCCTGCCGATGTTCGACGGCGACGACCTGAAGCGCTTCATGGAGAACGCCACCTACGCCGCGTTCAACGACTACGAAGCGCAGCTGACCGCCGACCGCACTGGCCTGAGCCTGGAACAGCTGGCCGAGATGGTCGACGCCATGATCGTCACGCGCGGTGGCGAGGGCTCCGACATCTACACCGGCGGCAAGAAGATCACCATCCCGTCGGTCGAACCGGCCGCGATCAAGGATCCGACCGGCTGTGGCGACTCCTACCGCGCCGGCATCCTGTTCGGCCTGGAAAAGGGTTTTGATTGGGAGACCACCGGCCGTATCGCCTCGCTGATCGGCTCGATCAAGATCGCGCACTCCGGCACCCAGAACCACCACTTCACCGCCGAAGAGTTCGCCGACAAGTTCGAAAAGGCCTTCGGCTACCGCTACTAAGCACCCCGCCGCCCCGGGCACCCGCCTGGGAACGCAAAAGGCCCGGACCGAGTTCGCTCGGCCCGGGCCTTTTTTGTGACTGGATGGCGCCAACAACGCCGCCACCCCCTGCCCGCACCAACCGCACCCCCCGTCATCCCGCCCGCAACGCCATACCCCGTCATCCCGGCCATAGCGAAGCGAAGAGCCGGGATCTCCAACGCCAGGCCCACCCCCAACGCCCGAGATCCCGGATAACCGCTTCGCGGTTTCCGGGATGACGCCCTTTTCTCGACCCCCGCAAGCCTTGGCCCCCTGTGGGGGCATCGCTGTAGGAGCGTGCTTGCACGCGAAGCCCCTGCCCGCATCCGGCTCTGGCGGGGGCTTCGCCGCCAAGGCGGCTCCTACAAGACATTCCTACAAGGCTATTCGCCGTAGTGCGTACGCGCCCGGATCACAATCACCAGCAACTGCTCGTCCCGAATCGCGTACACCAGACGGTCCTTGTAGCTGATCCGCAGGGAGTAGTACCCGCGCAGATCACCAACCAGCGCCTTGCCGCAGTACGGGTCAACCGCCACCCGATTGCGCAGGATCTGCTTCACCTTGTCACGCAGCTTCGGCGTCAGACGCCGCAAGTCCTTCTCGGCTTGACGGGTGAACCGAATGGTCCAGGTCACTGCTTCTCCCCGAACACCTCCTCGAAGCCCAGCGTATCGCCCTCATCCGCCTCGCGGCGGCCCTGCTCGAATTCCTGCCGGAAGCCGGGCTCGGAGAGCAGCTCCAGGGTCTCGATCAGGCTGGCGTACTCGTCTTCCGACATCAGCACCGCATCGCCGTTGCGATGCCGGATATGGTAGATCGCGTGCTGTTCGTTCACGCCCTTGATCAGATCGAACAGACCCTTGCGGGCCTCGGTAGCCGTCAGCGTCGTCATCGCCAGTCACCCGAAACGTACATAAAGTGGTACATATCGTGCGCCCGCCGCCCCACCCGGTCAAGACCAAACGGCCCGAAGCGGGATCAGGGCCCAGTAGGAGCGTGCTTGCACGCGAAGCCCCTGCCCGCACCGACCGCTGCCCCCGTCATCCCGGCCGTAGCGAAGCGAAGAGCCGGGATCTCCAACGCCAGCCCAACCCCCAAACGCCCGAGATCCCGGATAACCGCGTTGCGGTTTCCGGGATGACGCCATCTTCCAGACCGCCGCAAGCCCTAGTCACGCCTGTGGGAGCATCCCTGTGGGAGCGTGCTTGCACGCGAAGCCCCTGCCCGCGTCCGACTCTGGCAGGGGCTTCGCCGCCAAGGCGGCTCCTACAGGAAATGCCCCATGCCCCCAAGGCCTCAGTCGCGCTGGTAGGTGCCCACCAGGCGGTTCATGCCGATCACGTGGGGCTCGGCGTGCTCCAGGAACTGCCACAGGGTCAGGCCGGGTGGGAGCTGCAGGTCGGCGTCCAGCGCCAGCAACCAGAAGAAGTAGTGGTGCTTTCCATGGCCCTCGGGCGGCATCGGCCCGCCGTAGCCGGTGCGACCGAAGTCCGTCTGGCCGGTCGCGCCCAGATCGGTCGCCTCGGGGAGGCCATCCAGATTCGGCGGCAGGTTGTACAGCACCCAGTGCACGAAACCGTAGGTGCCCGGCTGGATCAACGGCGCATCCGGGTCATGGCAGATCACCGCCAGGGACCGGGCGCCCTGTGGCACGTCCCGCCACCGCAAGGCAGGCGAGGTATCCTCGCCCTCGCCGCTGTGCCGCTTGGGGATCGGCTGGCCGGGCCCAAAGGCGGAACTCGACAACTGCATCGCGGACAGTGCAAACCCCATGACTGACTCCTTTTCTTTTACCCACCCGCACCGTAACGCCGGCAGCCATCACCCTCCAAGCCACTACATGACCACCGACGCTTGCACACTGCGGACGGCACACGGATGATCCGCGCATGCGCAAGCTACTGAAGAAATGGCTGGGCCCGCGCGATCCGCTGGAGGCCGCCGCTCAGGCCGTTGACCACGGCCGCACGGGCATCGAGACCGTCCTGGGGCTGCCACACCGACTGTCGGTGCCGCTGCTACGCCGCCACTTCGACGACGACGCCGAGCCTTCCGACGCCACCTTCCGCGAGACCGGTCGGGACGGTTACTGGAAGCTACCGCCGCCCGCCCCCGAGTTCGAAGTGCACTTGTACGGCGACCCGGACGGCCGCCTGACGCTGGGCACCATCCGCGGGCACGGCCCGTACGCCGGCCTCGTAGTCTTCAGCGAATGGTCGCCGGATCACCCCGCCGCCGTCTGGCAGCTGCGGGTGGAAGAGCCGGCCGGCGAGTCCGCCCAGGCCCTGCACGACCACCTGCTCGACCCGAGCCGTTCCCCCGAATAGCACGCATCGCCGCATACCATCCGCCCTGGTAGGAGCGTGCTTGCACGCGAAGCCCCTGCCAGAGTTGGACGCGGGCAGGGGCATTCGCGTGCAAGCACGCTCCTGATATGGATTGACCTGTCAACGGTTGGCTATAGCGTTCGATAGAGGCCTCCTTGTTTCAATGTCTTCGGGTCAGGGCACGAGAAGCGAATTGCGACGGTGGATCACTCTGATATACGTGGGTTGGTTACCGACCGGACTTCACTTCGTCGCGGAGCTGCCCTTCTCTACAGTCGAGGGTCGGCCCTTCCGGGGAAGGGCGCACCTCATAGGAGCGCCAGGGGTTCTCCTCACCGGCCTCTCATGCCCTGGCCCGAAGACACTGATCCTGGGGTTCAACCG